>JAQUQM010000041.1 GCA_028716085.1 Dehalococcoidia bacterium
GTTCATTGGAAAACAAAGCTCAACAACAATGGATGGACGGTACTTACAGCAGATGGGAGCCTGTCCGCTCATTTCGAGCACACGATCGCCATAGGAAAAGATGAGGCGGAAATCCTCACCTTGTTATAAAATTATTATATGGATAAAAAAGAAGCTATCGAGGTCGAGGGCACGGTGATTGAATCCCTGCCTAATGCTACATTTAGAGTAGAACTGGCTAACGGACACAAAGTACTGGCACATATATCAGGTAAAATGCGGAGACATTATATTAGAATATTGCCGGCTGATAAAGTGCTGGTAGAACTGTCGCCTTATGATCTGACACGAGGCAGGATTACCTACCGGTTCAAGTAGTTGTTTTGACATAAAGTGAATAAAGATTTATAGTATTAAGCGGTTTTTTTCAAATAAGGATATAATCGGAAATGAAGGTTAGAGCTTCGGTTAAAAAACGTTGTGAAAAGTGCAAAATTATCAGGCGCCGCGGAGTGGTGCGGGTTATTTGCAGTAATCCCAAGCATAAGCAGCGCCAGGGATAGTCAGAGGAGTTAGATAGAACATGGCTCGTATAGCAGGCGTAGATATCCCCAGGGAAAAACAGGTTCTGTTTTCCATCCAGTATATTCACGGGATAGGGCCGGCCATCAGTCGTAAGATTCTTACCGATTGTAAAATTGATCCTGCTAAAAAGGTAAAGGATCTGACTGAAGAGGAAGTCAGCCATATACGTGAAAGGATTGACAAGGAATATACTGTTGAGGGTGAACTCAGAAAAGAAGTCAATTTGAACATTAAACGCCTGATTGAGATAGGCTCACGCCGCGGTATCAGGCATAAGAGAAGTCTTCCCGTACGGGGGCAGCGCACGCGGACAAATGCGCGTACAAAGCGTGGTGCAAAGAAGACGGTAGCCGGCCGCGGTCAAAAGCGCATGGCCAAGAAGTAAAGGAGTAACCGGATAATATGCCACAGAAAAAGAAAGTTAGAACAAGAAGACGTGAACGTAAACTGATTCATGAAGGGAAAGCCTTCATACAATCAAGTTTTAATAATACTATCGTTACATTGACCGATGTTAAGGGCAATGTTATTGCATGGGGTAGTTCGGGCACTGCGGGATTTAAAGGATCACGTAAAGGAACTCCATATGCAGCTCAGATGGCTGCCCAGGCGGCTTCAGCTAAAGCCAAGGAACACGGCCTGCGTCAGGTGGAAGTCTTTGTAAGAGGTCCCGGCAGCGGCAGGGAAGCTGCGATAAGAGCTATCCAGGCATCAGGCATTGCCGTGACCGGGATCAGGGATATCACACCGGTCCCGCATAATGGGTGCCGGCCTAGAAAAAGAAGGCGAGTGTAATTATGGCTAGATATACTGAGGCATATTGTCGTCTTTGCCGCCGCACGGCCACCAAGCTTATGTTAAAGGGCGAGAGGTGCTTTACTGAAAAATGTGCTCTGGAACGCAGAAATATCCCTCCCGGATTTCATTCTACAGGGAAACGCCGCAGCAAAATGTCTGACCGCGGCCTCCAGCTCATGGAAAAGCAGAAGGCACGCTATACATACGGTTTATATGAAAGGCAGTTCAGGCGCTTCTTTGAAGAGGCCACCCGAATGCAGGGCATCACCGGTGAAAATCTACTTATTTTACTGGAGAGACGGCTGGATAATGTGATTTTCCGGCTCGGATTTGCCGATTCGCGGTCACAGGCAAGGCAGATACTGCGGCATGGCCATTTCAAGTTGAACGGTCGCAAAACAGATATCCCCTCATGCCTGGTCAAAGCCAGTGATGTTATAGAATGGAGAAAAGAAAGCACGAAGTCTGAGTATTATAAAACCCTTGTTGAGAGAATCGAGGACAAGGATGTCCCGGCCTGGTTATCTCTCGATAAAGGCAACATGGTTGGTAAGGTTCTAAATCTGCCCTCAAGGGAGGATATTAGAACTAATTTTGATGAAAAAGCCATCGTGGAATATTATTCCCGATAGGAGGATTATTGGTTCAGTTAACTTTGCCGAAAATTGAATGTGTCGATTTCCAGGAAAACTACTGCAAATTTGTTGCCGAACCGGTTGAAAAAGGTTTTGGAGTAATCCTCGGAAATAGTTTGCGCAGGGTGCTTCTCAGTTCTCTGCCCGGGGCTGCTGTTACCTCTGTTTTAATTGATGGTATCACTCAGGAGTTCAGTACTATTCCGTACATGAAAGAGGATGTGACCGATTTCCTGCTGAATGTTCGTGATATAAGAATTCGCATGCTGTCCGAAGATGCCGATACCGGGAAAATGACCTTGGATATTAACGGCAGGATGGATGTACATGCATCGGATATCAGGGTTGTCGGACAGCCTAATTTCGAAATAGTCAATCCTGATTTGCATCTGGCTACACTCGACTCGAATGACGCCAGGTTAAACGTGGAATTTACGATAAAGGTGGGCAAGGGCTATCAATCTGCCAGCGCCGGAGATAATGTCGGAATCATTGTCACCAGCGGCGGCACCAGTAAAGAAATTTCCGTAGACGCCATTTTTTCACCTGTTACCAGGGCTAACTACGTGATTGAAAGCAGCGGTCCGGGTCAGGGGACAGGCAAAGAAAGGCTTATCCTTGAAGTCTGGACGGACGGCACGGTTGATCCCATAGAAGCCGTGGGTGAGAGCGCAAACATCTTGGTTGAACAATTCAGTAATTTCAAAGGATTGGCAAGCACTATAGCAGAGAAAGAAGAGATTGAATCACTACAAAAATCGATACCCCAGGAAGTCTATAATCTCCCTCTTGATAAACTCAATTTATCAACGCATACATATAACAGCCTGCGCCGCGGCGGTATTACTTTGGCGGGGCAGTTACTCGAAAAGGGTCTGGATGGATTGATGTCGCTGGGAGGATTCGGAGCGAAGTCCAAGGAAGAAGTCGAAGTAGCTCTAAAAGAGTTAGGTATTGATTTACCGCTTGATCAGAACGATAAAGATAAAAAGAAAAAGGCGCGTGCAAAAGCCTCAACCTCAGAAGGTGAAGATTAATGAGACATCAGTTAGCAGGAAGAAAATTAGGAAGACGGACCGCACACCGCTGGTCCTTATACCGTAATCTTACTACAGATCTATTAAGATACGGGAAAATAATTACCACACTGCCCAAAGCGAAGGAAACGCAAGGCTTTGCCGACAAAATGGTTACACTGGGTAAAGAAGGGAGCCTGGCATCACGCAGGCGAGCCCTTGCTTTTATCTACGATGAGAAAGTTGTGGATAAAGTGTTTGATGAATATGCTGCCAGGTTCAAATCACGTTCTGGCGGATATACCCGCATATTAAAACTGGGTCCGCGCGAAGGTGACAAGGCGCCGATGGCTCAGATTGAAATGGTAGAATAAATTCTACTTTGTAGATGGGGCTCTTTAATAATCTGAAAAAAGTCGTACTGGTAATTGAATACAAAGGCGAGCGCTATTACGGATTCCAGTGGCAAAAAGGCTCACCCACGATCCAGGATGAACTGGAAAAAGCTATTCAAAAGCTGACAGCCGAAAGTGTAAGAGTAATAGCGTCCTGCAGGACTGACACAGGAGTCCATGCTAAAGGTCAGGTGGTTAGCTTCAGGACCTGTTCCGAACTACCGCCTCAAACATTTATACGCGGGCTTAACCATTATCTGCCGGATGATATTTCAGTTACCATGGCAGGTTTTGTCAGTGATAGATTTAATGTGAGGAAAGAGGCCTTAAAAAGGGAGTACGAATACTGTATTTTAAACAGGCAGAATCGTTCTCCCCTGTCTGCCGACCTTTCCTTTCTTGTACCTTATAAATTGAATATGGAGAAAATGAACGCGGCTAGTAGTCTTCTGATCGGAGAGCACGATTTTGCGTCCTTTGTAACATCCTGGGACAAAAAGGAAAAAAGTACAGTTCGCCGTGTGTATGAGGCCGGCTTGATTAGAGAAGGCGATATAGTGATCTTCCACATAGTGGCCAATTCATTTTTAACACATCAAGTACGCAACACAGTAGGCATATTGATCCAGGTGGGATCGGGTAAAATATCAGTCGAGGAATTTAAAAAAATATTGGATGCAAAGAGATTGAGTCTGGCGGGGCCAGCCGCTCCTGCAAAGGGGCTGTGCCTGACCAGAGTTATCTTTCCAGACGATTCGGAGTTCAAATATGAAAACCTATACACCTAAAATAAAAGACATTGAACGTAAATGGCATTTAATAGATGCCGATGGACAGACCCTGGGGCGGCTATGTTCACAGGTATCCAGGCTGCTTATCGGCAAACATAAGGCTATGTTCACACCTAATACCGATACAGGCGATTTCGTTGTTGTGATCAACGCGGCTAAAATAAGAGTGACCGGGAAAAAAACTACAGATAAGAAATATTACAGGTTTTCCGGGTATCCCGGAGGCATGCGAGCTACTTCACTGGAAGTAATGCTGGAGAAACATCCTGAAAGGATAATAGAGCATGCTGTTAAAGGCATGCTTCCACATACCAGATTGGGCAGGGCGATGTACAAAAAGTTAAAGGTGTATGCCGGCGATGAACATCCGCACCAGGCCCAGTTGGCGGTGAAAAAAAATATAAAAGATGCTAAGAAAGGGAGTGCTGGCAAATGAGTGCAGCAACTTATAATCGTACTACTGGCAGAAGAAAATGCGCCATAGCCCAGGCCAAGCTGTCTTCGGGCTCCGGTGAGGTCACTGTAAATGGCAAGCCGTATCAGCAGGCTTTCACGCTGACCGATCATAGAAGAATGATTGAGCAACCTTTTATAGTGACAGATACCCTAGGCAAGTACAATGTTGAGATCAAGGTGGTCGGTGGCGGTATCACGGGTCAGGCGGGAGCTATCCGCCTCGCCATAGCACGTGGGCTGGTTTCTGTGAATGAGAGTTTTAAAGGCGCTTTACGTCAGCATGGCCTGCTGACGCGCGATCCAAGGATCAAAGAGCGCAAAAAATACGGCCTGAAACGTGCCCGCAAGGCTCCGCAGTATACCAAGCGTTAAAGTATTATCAAAAGGAAAACTTAATTCCCCTCCACCTGGAGGGGAATTTTTATTTTACCTCGGAGAGCCGTTTTTTCAGGAAATCGATTTCAGGGACAGGAGTCGGATCAACGCTGTTTAAAATGGCCAGATAATAGCTCACCCAGTCACCCAGTAAAACCAGGCTCATAATGTGTTTAAGCGGATTGGTCCCGTCGCTGTCGAGAATTTGATAGTGTATTTTTTGTTGCTCAAGAAGCTCACCCGTAACCTTGTAACGTATTAATGTACGAGGATGAAGAGACGGGCAGCGAAGCATTAAGACGAAAATGTGCTCTTTGAGGCTCACAGGGTAGCGATAGCCGATTACAGCATTGTGATTGAGCTCGGGAAGAACTTCGAAGAAAGCCCAGGATTTACTGTTTTCGTTTATTTGTGTCTTCCACCTGCGCGCTACGTCTGCAAGAATCCCGCTCCCATAAACAACAACCAGCTTGCCGTTCAGCTTCAGTGCCAGCTTCTTTGCCTGGTTATGCTCAGCGGGCATATCGTCATTCCATGATGCGCCCAAAGTTTCCAGGGCGTGAACCATGCTGTCCACCTCTGCCGATTTGTCGCTTACAAGGCCGAGATTTTGCATGATAGCCAGCAGAGGCATCAAACTGTACCCCAGGGCCGCCCTGGGTGAAGAAACGTGCTCTATGACGAAAATAGGCACATTGGCTTCACGTGCCATGGAGCAGAGTTTGCCGCCGGTTGAAATTACCAGCTTTTTACACTTACGGTTCAGCGCCTGCGTAAAACCGGAAAGTGTTTCCTCCGTGTTTCCCGAATAACTTGAGGCAACGACCAGCGTATTCTCGTCCACATAGGCTGGAAGATCATAATCACGATGTACCGTGATAAGAGGACTATCGGAAGAAGTCGCAGCGGCGCGCACCAGATCGCCGCCTATAGCTGACCCGCCCATTCCCAATATAACGACTTTGTTAACTATGCTGTAATCCGCAGGTAATTTAAACTTCAGGGCTTTTTCCCAGGCAGTATAACATTGCACAGGCAGCCCCCTTATCTGCAGGCTCATTCCGGCTTGATCCAGGGAACTGAATAAAGCCGGATCATCCAGACTATGCATAGCTTACCCCCCTAATATATCACGGCCCTGCTGAAGAAGGTTTTGAACTTCCTGCCGGCTGCTGCTTTCAGCATAAATTCTGATCAGTGGCTCGGTGCCGGAAAAGCGCACCAGCATCCAGGAACCATCCTCAAGCTTGTAGCGGAACCCGTCCCTCGTATCGAGATTAACAACTTTCAGGGCGCCGATCCTGTCTACTGTATTATTCGTCATTCGGTCAACCATATCACGTTTGGCATCTTCAGTGATATGGATATCAATCCTGTCATAGTAGTGGGGGCCTACTTTTTTAAACAGGTCCGCCAGCAGTTGGGAAGGTGTTTTGCCGGTTTTAATAATAAGATCAAGCAGGTAGAGGCCAGCCAGAATGCCGTCACGTTCGGGTATATGGCCCCTGAATCCGTATCCGCCGCTTTCTTCGCCGCCTAACAGGGCTTTTTCCTGCATCATGACTGGAGCCACGTATTTAAATCCAACCGGTGTTTCAAAAACCGGCACTTTGTATATCTGTCCCAGGGTGAAGAGCATGTCTGTAGAGGTCAGTGTTTTAACAATGGCTCCGCGCTCCTTGCGTATTTCCAGAAAGTATAAAGCCAGCAGGGCAAACACTTCCTGCGTATTAAGGTATGTACCGTTTTCATCCATAACACCTATGCGGTCGGCGTCGCCGTCGGTAGCAAAGCCGATTACGGCGTTGTCCCGAATAACATAACGTGCAAGCTTTCCCAGGTTTTTGTTGATAGGTTCCGGTTGTATGCCCGGAAACAGTGGATTTCTCACCTTGTTGATTTCATGTACCTCTATTTTTCCACCATCAAGTATGTTCTTAAAATAACCGATCCCGGCACCGAACATGGAATCTACCACGATTTTCAGGGGATGGCGCTTCAAGGCTTCGATGTCGATTAGCTTGTTCAGGTGTTTGGCGTAGCTGATATAGGGATCATGATATGTAATAATTTTTTTCCGGATGGCGTCGTTTATATCGATCCTGCGCGGTTCCGCAGCATTTTTTATGACGGCATTAGTGTTTTCTTCTATCAGCGAAATAACTTCTGAAGGAGCACTGGACCCTGTCTCCACCTTGTATTTAAATCCGTTATAATTGCCCGGGTTATGGCTGGCGGTCAGCATGATGGCCCCATCGGCCTTCATCGCAGTAACGGTATAGCTGGTAACAGGGGTCGGGGCGGGTTTGGGGAAAAGAAATACTTTGATGCCGTTACCGGCCAGCACTTCTGCCGCCGCGGCGGCAAAGTCCTCGGAGGCAAAGCGTGTATCGTAACCTATAACAACGCCTTTGGTGCCTGATCCTATGCCTTTAAGATAGTCGACTACGCCCTGTGCGCAGGCACGCACATTGCTAAAGGTAAAATCATCGGCGATGACTGCCCGCCATCCGTCCGTGCCAAATTTTATTTTGGCTGCCATTCCTCAAATCCCGGCGTCTGCTCTTAGTTGTTTAACCTTATCCGTTTTTTCCCAGGGGAATTTGACGTCTGTCCGGCCGAAATGACCGTACGAGGCTGTGGCACGGTAAAGAGGCCGGCGCAAGTCAAAGTATCTTATGATTGCCTCCGGGCGCATGTCAAAGTGCTTGTGAATCAGCTTCAGAATGGAGGCATCTGGAATCTTCCCTGTGCCGAATGTCTCGATGGAAACCGATAGTGGGTGCGCTACACCTATGGAATAGGCAACCTGTAACTCCAGCCTTTCCGCAAGGCCTGCTGCCACGCAGTTCTTTGCTATATATCGAGCCATGTATGTGGCAGAGCGGTCAACCTTGGTAGGATCTTTGCCGGAGAATGCACCTCCGCCATGACGGGAATAGCCGCCGTATGTATCAACCAATAGTTTTCGGCCTGTAAAACCTGTATCTGATACGGGTCCGCCTACTACAAAGCGTCCCGCGCTATTTACATAGATCTTAGTGTTTTTGTCCATTAACGCAGAAGGTATCACCGGTTTAATTACTTTTTGAATGAGGTCATGTCTGATCGTATCGTTATCCGGCTCAGGGTCATGATGGGCTCCGATGACTACAGCCTCAATCCTTTTGGGCTTTCCATAGCTGTATTCTACAGTTACCTGTGATTTGCCGTCGGGGCGGAGATAGGGTATGGTATTCTTCTTGCGCGCTTCGGCCAGGCGGTACGTTAATTTATGGGCCAGGGAGATTGGAAGAGGCATGAGCTCTTCTGTTTCGGTACAGGCGTAGCCAAACATCATGCCCTGGTCGCCGGCGCCGGTCAAATCTAGCTCATCTACCTTTTTACCTTTTGCCCTGACTTCCAGAGCTTTGCTAACTCCGGCATTAATGTCAGGGGATTGTTTCTTGATTGATACAATGGTTGCCAGGCTTTGATAATCAAACTGGTATTCGGGTTTCGTATAACCTATTTCCTTAACAATATTTCGCACAATATCGGGGATTTCAACGTACGTTTTCGTAGTGATTTCACCCAGGACGACGACAAGCCCTATAGTGACGGCCACTTCGCAGGCTACCCTCGATTTGGGGTCATCCTTAATCATTGCATCGAGGATACCATCAGCTACCTGATCGCACAGTTTGTCGGGGTGTCCTTCGGTGACCGATTCCGAAGTGAAGAAATATTTGGGGGATCTCATGAACGTGTTTTTCATATCAACTCCTTTGTCTTTAAGTGCCTTCTTCCCAACTGTTCAGATATTTTTGCTGTTGGGGGGTAAGTTTGTCAATGGAGATATCCATGGATTTCAGTTTAAGACGTCCTATTTCTGCATCTATATCAGAAGGAACTGGATATACCTGCGGTTTCAGTGTGCCCCTGGTTTTAACCAGGTATTCCAGGCTGAGCGCTTGGTTGGCAAAGCTCATGTCCATCACACTTGCAGGATGTCCCTCCGCGGCTGCAAGGTTGATCAACCTGCCGTCGCCCAGAAGGTAAATATGGCGCTGGTCATTCAGAACATATTCTTGAACAAACGGTCTGATCTGCCTTGTCTTTTTGGCCAGGCTTTCCAGCGCCGGAATATTGATTTCCACATTAAAATGACCGCTGTTTGCCAGAATAGCGCCGTCTTTCATCCTCATGATATGGGCTTTATCTATGACATGCCTGTCACCGGTTACGGTGATAAAAACATCGCCGATAGCCGCTGCCTCAAGCAGTGGCATCACCTGAAATCCATCCATGGCGGCCTCAAGTGCCGATATAGGATCTATTTCCGTCACAATAACAAGCGAACCCATTCCCTGTACTCTTCTCGCTACACCTCTTCCGCAATTCCCATAACCGCAAACAACCACCTTCTTGCCCGCCCAGAGAATGTTGGTTGCCCTCGTGATACCATCTACGGTACTCTGGCCGGTACCATAACGGTTATCGAAGTAATGTTTGGTTTTGGCGTCGTTAACGGCAATTAAAGGATATTTGAGTTTTTTGGCTTTAGCCATGTTTTTTAAACGGATCACACCGGTAGTGGTCTCCTCCGTGCCGCCAATAACATTCTTGATCAGTGCCGTTTTTTCCTGGTGAATGGTGCTGACAAGGTCTGCGCCATCATCTATGGTTAACTGTGGCTTATGTTCAAGCGCGGCCAGAATATGTTTATAATACGTTTTATTATCTTCACCTTTAATGGCAAACGTAGGGAATCCCAGGTCGACCAGCGCCGCCGCTACGTCGTCCTGGGTACTTAACGGATTTGAAGCGCACAGGACAACATCAGCTCCGCCTGCCTTCAGTACCAACGCCAGATTGGCTGTCTCAGTTGTAATATGAAGACATCCCGATATGCGTATGCCTTTCAGTGGTTTTTCCGCTGCAAAGCGTGTTTTTATTAATTTAAGCACGGGCATTTCACGATTAGCCCAATCGATGCGTAATTTCCCCATTCCCGTAAGCTTTTTGTCTTTAACATCATAATTCATAAGCGGGCCATCCTCTCCAAAATTAATGAGATAGTATTACCTGACAAATTCCCTGTGTCAAGTAAAAGATGATTAACAGCGGGGAATTCATCTACTGCTTCAAAGTCCTTTTTGATATCAGCGAAGATTTCCCATCTGCCGTCTGATATCGATCCCTCTTTCTGCCTGTTCTCCAATCGTTGCCTGATCACGTTTTCATCTGCGATACATTCAATAGCGAGAAAGTCGGCTCCTGCCTCCTTGGCAAGTTTAAATGCTGCCAGCCTATCAGCCTTCTTTTTAAAAGAGGCATCCAGAATAACCGATTTTCCCTTGTCGAGGAGTTTGCGAGCTCTACCCAGGAGCTCGTTATAAGTTCTTTGTGTGAATTCAGGGCTGTAGATACCTCCGCCGAAACTATCATAATGGCGCTCCTTGAGCGGCACATTTGCCAATTCTTTGCGAATGGCGTCGGACGAAAGAGTAATAAAATCCAGCCCCCTGCCGATCATCTCTGCTATAGTAGTTTTCCCCGATCCGATAAGACCTGTCACGATCAGCAAAGCAGGCTTATTGCGTGTGTACATGTTCGCCAGATTGAAGTACAGTTTTGCCTCAGACAGGATATTGTCTTTTTCGGTTAAATACGGATCATCATACTTAAAACATGCCACTTTGCCACGTACATAGGCACGGTAGCACTTGTAAAAACACATTAGATCAGCGGCTTTTTTGTCATGGCTGGCATCGATGTACGCATCAACAAAAGCTCTGGCTAAGTCTGCCCTGCCGTAACGGTCGAGGTCCATGGCTAAAAAAGCAATTTCAGAAGAGGTATCACAGTATCGGAACCTGTCGTTAAACTCAATACAATCGTAAATATATATGTCATCGGAGAAACATACGTGGGCGGCATGCAGATCGCCATGGCAGTCTTTTATTTTTCCACCTGCCACACGTTCATTAAATAATTTGACATTGTCGCTGATAAAACCATCAGTATATTGCTTGATTTTATTAAAGGAATGATCGCCTATAGCAACGTCGATATATTTCTCAGTCTGGCTGAAGTTTTCGTCGGTGTTTGTCTTTATCATTTCGAGGTTGCCAAAAGCGCTTATCGCCGCATCAGTGCGCGCCAGGCTATGAAATTCAGCCATTTTAAGAGCTACCTGCCTGACCATTTCCGCTGTTACCTGATCCTGGGTCAACAGGATATCCATCATACGCTCACGGGGCAATTGTCTCATTTTGACGGCATATTCTATGATCGATCCTGATCCCCCAATCCGTATCTTTCCCTTTGATTCTGTTACCGGCAGCACGCCCAGATATGCCTTGGGGCAGAGGCGACGGTTAAGCTCCATTTCCTGCCGGCAAAAATAAAGCCGCTTATCGAGCGAAGTATAATCAAGGTAGCCCAAATTTACCGGCTTTTTAATTTTGTAAGTGTAGTCCCCTGTCAGAAAAATAAACGACATCTGCGTCTGCAGTAACTCTATTGTGGAAGGACGCTCAGGATAGGCCTCAGGCATGAGCAAAGACTGCACAAATAAAGGAAGTTCGGATGACATGACAGGGCATATTTTATCAGGTTTGGTTAGTTATGTCATCGAGTTGAAGGAAAGCTGAGCAGGTTCATTTTCTATTGTCTGCATTCAGTTCGTCAAGCCAGTCAATAGATTTAAGCTGCTTTTCGAGTATGTACTTGATATACTCACGCAGGGCGGATTTCAGTTCCCTGGAAAGCTCGTGGTTGAGTTTAATTTTTAAGGCTGTCGCACTATCGCACTGCTGCCAGTAGCGTAATACCTTGAGCGCATTTACAGAGAGAGTGCGTGCATTTATATCGGGATACCCGCAATCCCGACAGACCACGCCGCCATGGGCCGGGCTGAAATAGTTTACTTCAGGGGGTAGCTGCCTGCCACACCCGGTACATTTACCCAGCTGTGGCCTGTAACCCAGATGATCAAGCAGGTGGATTTCAAAATAACGCAGGATACGGTCGCTTTCTTTAGTCATCGATAAATCACGTAGAGTATTCAGCAGCAGATTGAAGAGCGCCTGATCTCCGGCATTTTCTTCAGTAAAAGAATCTATCAGCTCAGAGATATAGAAGCCACAGGAAATAAGGTCAAGATTATCTTTGAGATCAATAAAATTATCTATGGTTTGCGCCTGTGTGACGATATCGAGGTTTCGTCCCCTGGCCAGCAAGAGAAGGCTATACGTAAGTAACTCTACATTACCGCCCAGTTTACTGCCGGGGCGCATGGCACCCTTTGCGATAGCCCTTATTTTTCCGTATCCGGGTGTATACAAGGTCAGAAGGCGGTCGGCTTCGCCGAACTTGTTCCTCTTGATGACAATTGCTTCAGTTTGATAAACGCGCGAAGGCATAAAGTAAAGCTGCTACATTTCCTGCCTGCCCTCAAGGGCACGGCTGAGCGTTATGTCATCGGCATACTCGAGATCACCGCCATAGGGCAGGCCGCGAGCTAACCTGGTAATTCTAATGCCGAGTGGGGCGATCAGGCGTTGAATATACATGGATGTGGCTTCGCCCTCGACGTTGGGATTTGTTGCCAGAATAACCTCTGTCACCTCTATGCGGCTGAGCCGGTCAAGCAGCTCGCGAATATGTAAATCCTCCGGTTTAATACCATCACTGGGCGAGATGACGCCGTGAAGCACGTGGTAAAGTCCGCGGTATTTCTTCGTACGTTCAAGCGGCATGATATCGATAGGTTCTTCCACGATGCATATTTTTGTCGTATCCCGTGTCTCGTCAGTGCAGATACTGCAGGGATCGCTATCGGTAATATTCAGGCATGAAGAACACAACATAAGATTCTCTTTGATCCCCAATATTGCATCCGCCAGGTCACGTGATTTTTCGGCGGGGGCTTGCAATAGATGATAAGCCAGACGCTGTGCTGATTTTGGGCCAATACCGGGCAGCTTATTCAACTCCTCTATAAGCCTTGAAATTGGTCTTGCTGCAGGAAGAAAATCCGGGTTCAACAGGTTCCTCCTAGAAGAGTCCCGGTATCTTAACTCCACCGGTCAGTTTGCTCATACTTTGAGCGGCCATTTCCTGTGATTTTTGTATAGCTTCGTTACATGCTGCCAGGACAAGGTCCTGCAAAAACTCCACCTCTTCGGCATTCACTACTTCAGGAGATATCGTGATTGACTGGAACTGCTGATGCCCGTTAATTACTATCTTTATAGCGCCGCCGCCGGCACTCACTTCTACATTTGTATTTGCCAGCTCCTCCTGTGCCTTGACGAGTTTGGCCTGCAGTTCTTGAATCTGACGCAAGTCAAATTTGCTCATTGTTCCTCCATCTCCAAATTTTCTTCTACAATCTTGGCGCCCATGCTTAACACAGCTTCTACCAGATGATCACTGCCAGTCTCGCTGGTTTCTGCTTTCTGCCCCTGTTTAATCAAAGTGCATGTCACGTTATATGTATGCCCGAATACCTCTTTGAGCTTTTTCTCAATTATGTGTAAGTACTTACGGTTGTCAATATAGGTTTTATGAAAATCATGATAAAAGCCCAGTACAAGATTTGTGCCGTTTATCTCCACAGGTTCACAGGCGTGGCGTAAACGTGCGTCAAGGTTGCCCTGAGAACCTTCCCCACGCATTGAGTTTATAAAGTCCTTCCAGTGTGTGCGCAGGTAAACCAGGTCAGTGGGATCGTCCATTTTCAGCGGTTCAGACAACCTGGCTTGTTCCAGATCAGGCGGCGCAGAGTAGGACGAAGTTGAAGGTTGGCTGGAATCGGTTGTAGAGGACTCCGCAACTTTTGGCGGTTTGGCTATCAGGCTGGCAGGCTTATACTGATCCGGCGGTTTCACCGGTTTTACTGCCGCCATCGGTCTGGGAGGCTGCCAGTCCCGGTTGCCTGACTGCTCGCCTGCTGCATGTTTTTCTTTTGCATGCTGTGAAAGGACGCTCTCCACAAGAGCCATTTCCAGGGGCAGCTGTGAGAAGCTGTCCATACGTAAATCAACATTGCTGAAGAGCTTGATGGCATTCAATATATAGTCTAAACTACTGCTGCCTGCGAGAGTCTGCATTTCAGTAATGTCATCTGCTGTCGTATCCAGCATTTCAGAAGAGCCGGATTTTACCAGCATGAGTTGCCTCAGGTAATCGACAAGCTCACGATTAAATTGACGCAGATCAAGGCCTTCTCCGGCAATAGCATTGATTACCTTGATCCCGGAGGAAACATCCCGGCTGACTATGTATCTGGCAAGTTCCCGTATGCGCAGGTCCCCGCTGATGCCGAGCATTGCCTGTGCCTGTGCCAGTTCAATGTTGTTTCCGTAATAGGTAATAAGCTGCTCCAGGAGATTGGTGGCATCACGTAGGCTTCCGGTAGCAACTTTTGCAATCAACTTGAGAGCATCGCGGTCAATTTCGATCCCCTCTTTGCTGCAGATATGCGATAAGCGTGATATGACTGCGTTTCCGGACAGGCGGTGGAAATCAAATCGCTGACACCGTGAAGTTATTGTAGAGATGATCTTATGCGGATCGGTGGTAGCCAGGATAAATATAACATGAGGCGGCGGCTCTTCCAGTGTTTTCAGGAAGGCATTGGCGCCTTCCCTGGTAATCATATGTACTTCGTCGATTATGTAGACTTTATAACGCAGGATATTGGGGGAATAGTTTACTCTTTCTTTGAGATCGTTCATATCATCGATGCCCCTGTTGCTGGCTTCATCTATTTCTATAACATCAAGGGCATTTCCTTTATTGATGGCACTGCAGGAATCACATTGATTGCATGGCTCACCTTCGATCGGATTACTGCAATTGACTGCCTTGGCAAGTATACGCGCAGTACTGGTCTTGCCGCAGCCGCGCGGGCCGCAAAAAAGGTAAGCATGGGCTATTCTGCCGCTTTTGATCGCGTTGCGAAGAGTCTGGACAACATGTTCCTGCCCTGCTATCTCTGAAAACGTGTGGGGCCGCCATTTGCGGTAGAAAACCTGGGAAGTCATAATTCAATTAATTATACCCCATCAGAGATAACGGTTAAATTTACGAAGAACAATCGCTCTATCCAAATTTAGCTTATGAGTGCAATGATTGTCCTGCTATGCTATAATCATGCGTTACAGAAGTTTTATAGGAGTATAAGGCATTGGACAAGGAAAAAAAGCAGGCAGTAATGAAGAGCTACGGGATGCATGAAACGGATACCGGCTCATCTGATGTTCAGGTTGCTGTACTTACTGCAAGGATCAACCAGCTCTCTGAACACTTGAAGATGCACTCTCATGATCAGCATACCCGCCGCTCATTATTAAAGCTGATAGGACGCAGAAGGCGTTTATTGGGCTACCTCAGTAGCACCGATATAACCCGCTACCGCTCACTTATTGGGAAGCTGGGCTTACGCAAATAATTTTACAAGAAGGTTTTAACTAATGCCCCAGATTTTTCAGACTAATTTCGGGGACAGGGATCTTATTATCGAGACCGGCAAACTTGCACAGCAAGCAGATAGCGCGGTTATGGTACGATATGGAGATACCGTTGTCCTGGTTACCGCATGCATCAGCAACGAAGTAAAGGAGAATAGTGACTTCGTCCGCCTTACTGTAGATTACGAGGAGCGCCACTATGCCGTAGGAAAAATTCCCGGCAGCTTCTTAAGGCGCGAAGGACGGCCCGGCGAGCAGGCGACCCTGGCCGCACGTCTCTGTGACCGATCGATAAGGCCTCTTTTCCTGAAGAGCCTGCCCAACGACATACAGGTTGTGGTTACCGTACTTTCAACCGACCAGGAAAATGATCCTGATGTACTGGCTGTTATCGGCGCGTCAGCCGCGCTGACCATCTCCAGGATCCCTTTTTCCGGCCCCATAGGTGCATCCCGGATTGGATATATTGACGGAAAAATGGTACTCAATCCCCTGCTGCCCCAGATGAATGATAGCTTACTGGATCTCGTGGTCGCCAGCAGCCGGGAAAACATCGTCATGGTGGAGTCAGGCAGCCGGGAAATCGACCCGGAAATCTACCTGGAAGCAGTGAAATTTGCCCACCAGGAAAATCAGAAACTTATCAAGCTACAGGATGAACTTCGTGAAGCTATTGGTAAATCCAAACTAAGTGTTGAAGGCCTCGGATTTAATAACGATCTGCTAAATACGATTAGCACTGATTTCGGACAGAAAATGGTTGCTGCCCTTGACAGTGCAAACAGGACTGAAAGGCAGGCATCACTTGATGAAACAAAGGCTGAAATCAAGGCAAAACTAAAAGAAACTTACTCAGAAGCTGAAATAGGTGGCGCCATCGAAGAGGTTCTAAAGAAAATCTGCAGGGCCAAGATACTGCAGACACAAAAACACGTCGACGGCCGCGATGTAAATCAAATACGTCCGCTCAGTGCCGAGGTTGGTTTACTCCCGCGCACTCATGGTTCCGGCCTTTTTTCACGCGGACAAACGCAGGTGCTTACTATTACCACACTGGGCTCACTGGGACAGGGACAAACAGTAGATGACCTGGGATTGGAAGATACCAAGCGTTTTATGCACCATTACAATTTCCCGCCTTTTTCCACTGGAGAAGTTAAACGCATGGGTTCTCCGGGAAGGAGGGAGATCGGGCATGGCGCGCTGGCCCATAAAGCGCTTGTTCCTATCATACCGGATGAGCAGGAGTTTTCCTATACGATAAGGCTTGTCTCGGAAGTGCTCAGTTCCAATGGCAGCACATCAATGGGAAGCGTATGTGCCTCTACGCTGTCGTTAATGGATGCAGGTGTGCCTATAAAAGCGCCTGTTGTGGGAATAGCGATGGGTTTGGTCACGGATAAAGATGATCCTGAGAAGTATGTAGTCCTTACTGACATAGAAGGAATGGAAGATTTCTACGGTGATATGGATTATAAAGTAGCTGGTACCGCCAACGGCATCACTGCTATTCAGCTTGACATTAAACTTCAAGGCGTCAGGTACGATATACTTTCAAAGGCTACCTTGCAAGCCAGGGAAGCCCACTGGGTATTGCTTGAAAAGCTGAAGGAGGCCATTTCCGAAGTGCGTCCCAACTTGAGTAAATACGCACCCAGGATGTACCGCATCACCATCGATCCATCCAAGATAGGCGCCCTGATCGGGCCTGGCGGTAAGAATATCAAAGCTATCATCGAAGAGACCAAGACTACTATTGAGGTATCTAATGACGGTACCGTGGTTATTGGCTCTCCCAGTGAAGAATCGGCTCAGGCTGCTATACGCAGGGTTGAAGGATTAACCCAGGAAGTAGAAGTTGGCGCCATCTATACCGGCAAAGTTACCCGGATTCAGAATTTCGGAGCATTTGTTGAAGTCCTTCCAGGAAAAGAAGGCCTGGTGCATATCAGCGAACTTGCCGACCATCACGTAGCTAAAGTTGAGGATGTGGTGAAAATCGGTGATGAGATAATGGTCAAGGTTACGGAGATCGACCGGCTTGGCAGAATTAATCTGTCGCGTAAAGCAGTATTCGGCGACCAATCGAAATCAGCAGATACTCATCCTGAGAGCATTGAAAGGCCGCATTTCCATAAACAACAGCGGCCGTCCCACACCAGTAGGCCGGGTATGCCTTCACACGAACGAAGGGAAGAGAGAAGGCAGCCCTTCAAATCCAAATAGAGTAAGTTTGGTAAATTGCAGGCTGGCGAGGATAACAGCATGTCTCAGATCAAAGTTGTTATTAATGGAATCTTAGGAAGGATGGGACAACAGACGGCAAACGCGGTGGTGATTGAGGACGCCCTGGAACTGCTCGGCGGCGCCGATATGAAAGCAGCGAGCGATCATCTGGTTACTCCGGTAAATAACAGGTCAGTCCCTCTATATACCGATATTGGCGCCTTAATGAAAAACTGCCGTGCTGATGTCCTGGTTGATTTCACTAAGGCAGAAGCTACCATGGCATCAGCGAGGCTGGCGCTGAAGAGCGGCACGCACATAGTTGTGGGCACAACCGGGCTAAGTGAAGCCGATTTAAACGAGATCGATGAGCTGGCGAAGGCCAACAATAAAGGTGCTGTGGTTGCCGCCAACTTTGCTATTGGCGCGGTTGTGCTGATGCACCTTGCCAAGATTGCAGCGAAACACTTTGATAATGCCGAGATAATAGAGCTGCATCACGATAAAAAATTGGACGCGCCTTCTGGAACTGCTCTTGCCACAGCCAGAGCGATGCTCAAAAGCAGGGGAAGACCTTTTACATACCCGCCTACAGAAAAGGAGACCTTGAAGGGTACGCGAGGTGGGCAAACGGAAGGTATTTCCATACATAGTGTCAGGCTTCCTGGACTGGTGGCGAGCCAGGAAGTAATTTTTGGAGCACTGGGACAGACACTTAGCTTAAGACACGATACTATCAACAGAGAAAGTTTTATGCCCGGTGTTGTCCTCGCTATAAAAGAGGTTGTCACAAAGCGAGGTCTCATTTATGGATTGGATGCACTTCTAAATTTAGGAGAATGAAATGAACAATGGATACAATGTAGCAGTTGTCGGCGCTACAGGCATGGTCGGCCAGGAGTTTATTAAAATACTTCTACAAAGAAAGTTCCCCATGTCCTCGATTCATTTATATGCATCGGACAGGTCTGCAGGGAAAAAGGTTTTCGTCGGCCATCAGGATATTGTTGTAAAAGAGACTGCCAGCGATTCATTTGATAATATTGATATTGCTCTGTTCTCAGCAGGATCGGAGATCAGCAAGCATTTTGCACCTATAGCAGCAAAATCCGGCGCGCTGGTGATTGATAATAGCGCAGCCTGGAGGATGGATCCGCGGGTGCCTCTAATAGTTCCGGAAATTAATCCGGAGGATATAAAAAAGCACAAGGGAATCATAGCCAATCCCAATTGCTCTACCATCCAGATGGTTGTGGCACTCTATCCCCTGCATAAGGTTAATCCCATCAAACGTGTCACTGTTGCCACTTACCAATCGGTTTCCGGGACAGGTCTGGCGGCTGTAGAAGAGCTGACCAAGCAATCCAAGATAGTCTTGGAAGGCGGTAATGTTGTGCCGCATGTATATGCTCATCAGATTGCCTTCAACCTGTTACCCGAGATTGATGTATTCCTGGAAAGCGGCTATACAAAAGAAGAATGGAAGATGGTGGAAGAAACACGAAAAATCATGCATGCCGAAAACCTTGCTGTTTCGGCAACCTGTGTACGCGTGCCTGTTTTCATAGCGCATAGTGAAGCAGTGCATATTGAATTTACCGAGTATATGTCGCCGGAGGAGGCGCGCAGCATTCTGAGCAAATCCCCGGGTATTAAGGTACTCGATGATCCCAATGTCAGCCTTTACCCACAGCCGTGGCTTGCTTCCGGAACTGATGAGGTTTATGTGGGGCGCATACGTTCTGACGCTTCTTATCTTAACGGCCTGGTAATGTGGATTGTGTCCGACAATATCAGGAAGGGTGCGGCACTCAATGCCATTCAGATAGCTGAGGAAGCGATCAAGCGCAATTGGGTAAAACAGAATAACTCTAATAAATAAGAGGCGGGAGGAAGCCATGAAAAAATTCGGACGTTTGTTGACAGCCATGGTGACCCCTTTTGATGCAAAGGGGAAGGTGGACTATGCGCAGGCGAAAAAACTGGCAAAGGCCCTGTTAAAATCCGGCAGCGATGGCCTGGTGGTTTGCGGCACAACCGGTGAGAGCCCGACTCTGACCAGAGAAGAGAAGCTGCGCTTATTCGCTGAGGTAAGATCAGTCGCCAGTGAGAAGGCGACTATAATAGCGGGCACCGGTAATTATAATACAGCCGAAAGTATAGAATTAACCAGAGAGGCTGAAAAGACAGGTGTCGATGGATGCCTGCTTACAGTTCCTTATTATAATAAACCCAACCAG
>JAQUQM010000042.1 GCA_028716085.1 Dehalococcoidia bacterium
AGGGGCTGGCGCTGAAGATAGTTGCCGGGGACGTCCCCAGCTCGCTGAAAAACCGCAGGGTGATTGCACTGGATATGGGCGCCCTGGTGGCGGGCAGCAAGTTCCGCGGCGAGTTCGAGGAACGGCTCAAGGCCGTGATGGACGAGGTGCGGCAGGCCAAGGGCGAGGTGATCCTTTTCATCGACGAGATGCATACCGTGGTGGGTGCGGGAGCCGCCGAGGGCGCCATTGATGCCAGCAACATGCTCAAGCCGGCCCTGGCGCGCGGCGAACTGCAGTGTGTGGGCGCCACCACGACGGACGAATACAGGAAGCACATCGAGACTGATAAGGCGCTGGAGCGCAGGCTGCAGCCGGTTTTCATAGGTGAGCCCAGCGTGGAAGCCACCATCGAGATGCTCAAGGGGCTCAGGCCGCGCTACGAGGCGCACCACAACGTGACCATCACCGACGATGCCCTGGAAGCGGCGGCGAACCTGAGCAAACGCTACATATCCGACAGGTTCCTGCCGGACAAGGCCATCGACCTGATTGACGAGGCGGCCAGCAAGCTGCGCATCGATATGGAGAGCGCGCCTCCCGAGGTCAAGCAGATGGACCAGAAGATACAGCAGTTGCGTGATGAAGAAGAAGCAGCTTCGCAGCGGCGCGACTATCAGAAGGCGGCCGAGCTGAAGGCTGAGATCATCCGCACTGAAGACGAATATAAAACGGCCAGGGATAAATGGATGGCCGAGAAGAAGCTGGATAGCGAGGTGGATGCCGAGACCATCGCCGAGCTGATCGCCAGGCAGACGGGCATACCCGTTTCCCGCATGCTGGAGGGTGAGCAGGAGAAGCTGCTCCACATGGAGGACAGGCTGCACGAAAGGATCATCGACCAGGAGGAAGCAGTTGCCGCCATTTCCGAGGCTGTCAGGCGCGGTCGCGCCGGGCTCAAGGACCCGCGGCGTCCCATCGGCAGTTTCATTTTCCTCGGCCCCACCGGTGTGGGCAAGACCGAGCTCGCCAGGGCGCTGGCGCAGTTTCTTTTTGACGACGAGGACGCCCTCATCCGCATCGATATGTCGGAGTACCAGCAGGAGCATACGGTATCGCGGCTTATCGGAGCGCCGCCGGGCTACGTGGGATATGATGAAGCCGGGCAGCTTACCGAGGCCGTGCGCAGGCGTCCCTTCCGCGTGATACTTTTCGACGAGATCGAGAAGGCGCATCCCGATGTATTCAACGTGTTATTGCAGTTGCTGGAGGACGGGCGTCTTACGGACGGCCACGGCAGGGTGGCCAACTTCAAAGAGTGCGTCATTATCATGACCAGCAACCTTGGCATGCAGGAGTTCCGACGCCAGGCCCGCAAGCAGTTCGGTTTTAACGTTCCCCAGGACAAGGAGGAGAAGGACGAGTGGGAGAAGCTGAAGGCCACTCTCCAGGGAGACCTCAAGAAGGCCTTCCGTCCCGAGTTCCTCAACAGGATCGATGACGTTATCGTATTCCATCCGTTGAACGAAGAGAACCTCAAGAAGATCATCGACCTGCTGGTCAGGGACGTGGGCAAACTGCTTTCCGACCGCAATATCGAGCTTGAATTGACTGATGAGGCGCGTGACTGGGTCTTCCGCAAGGAGTACGATCCCGAATACGGCGCGCGTCCGCTGCGCAGGGCCATCCAGCGTTACATTGAAAATCCGCTTTCAGGTAAGATCATAGCCGGCGAGGTAAAGGACGGCGACCGCGTCAAGGTCTCGGTCGTTAAGGATGCGCTGGACTTCAGTGTGGTATCCGGAGAACCCACCGAAGAAGAGGAGGCGGCACCCGGCGCCAAAAAGAAAAAAAGGACTAAGACTTCAAAATAAGTGGCTGACTCCTCAGTAATCATCGACCTGAGGCCCTCGCGCAGGGCCAATATCTCTTATATACTGGGCGGCCTTTCCATAGCGCTGACAGCAGCCCTGTGCATACTGGTCGCCGTTTACTGGGCGGAATTCGTTCAGTTCGCCAAATACGGCTATATAGGCGCCCTGATCATCAGCTTCCTTGCCGGGGCTACCGTGCTGGTGCCCGTGCCCAGTGTATTCATAGTTTTCTCGCTGGGGGCGGTGCTCAACCCGCTATATGTCGGCATCATCGCCGGTGTAGGCGAGGCCGTCGGCAGCATGGTGGTGTACGTGACGGGATACAGCGGCAACAGGGCCATGCACGCGCTCGACCAGGGGGTAATACTGCGGTTCAGGGACTGGATCAGGACCAGGGGCGCCGTTTCCGTATTTGCCATGTCGGCTATCTTCAACCCGCTGTTCTTCCCCTTCACGGCCATAGCGGGCATGATGCATTACGGCTGGTGGAGGTTTTTGCTCCTCTGCTTGGCGGGCAAGACGGTCAAGAATATCATCGTGGCCACACTGGGTTTTTACGGTGTCAAGATTATTTTTGATCTGCTGGGCGGGCGTTTCCCGTGGTAAACAAGATACCGCCACCGAAGAGCTGGTATATTGCGCTGCTGCTGGCATTCTTCTTCGGCTGGTTCGGGGCCGACAGGTTTTATATCTGCAGGTACAAGGGGGCCTGGCTCAAGCTGCTCACCTTCGGTGGGCTGGGCATCTGGTGGCTCCTCGACCTCATTTTGCTGGTCGCGGAATTCCGCAAGGACCGCTGGTACAGGCCGCTGGTGCATGAATGGTTCCCCAAATAAAGTACGCGATTTGAGTTTTTCCCGGCTTTTTGCTAAATTAACACGTTGTCGTAATGGGGCTGTAGCTCAATTGGGAGAGCGTCCCGATGGAATCGGGAAGGTTTGGGATAACAGAATAATTTGTCATGGGCCTGTAGCTCAATTGGGAGAGCATACCGATGGAATCGGGAAGGTTTGGGATAACAGAATAGTTCGTCATGGGCCTGTAGCTCAATTGGGAGAGCGTCCCGATGGAATCGGGAAGGTAAGGGATAACAGAATAGTGTGTCATGGGCCTGTAGCTCAATTGGGAGAGCGTCCCGATGGAATCGGGAAGGTTTGGGATAACAGAATAATTTGTCATGGGCCTGTAGCTCAATTGGGAGAGCGTCTGACTGGCAGTCAGAAGGTAAGGGGTTCGAATCCCCTCAGGTCCACCAGCTTATCCTCTGAAGCTAATTCCAATTCTCACTTTCTTTCTATTCACCAAAATTATCAAACACCATTGGTATCTCGCTATAACGACTCGTACCGCAAAATCCGGTTTAGATGCAGATAAAATTAATGCATATAATGTTGGAAATGAAGAGTAGATATTCTAGTATTTGGATTTAATGATTTATAGGGGGCATGTGACGGTTAGTCGGTGCAGATAAATTGACAAAATAGAACAAATCCCAGCGCTTAGTTGATGATTCTAAAAATATCTTATTAGCCGTATCTCAGTAATTTGAATATACCGCCCATACAACACCATAGTCTCGTAATTTAAATCTCCTTTTCCGGGCTAAATAGCGTTCTTGAGGATCCGATTTAATATGACGCACCGCGCGGTCTGCCTCCGCCTTGGTTTTGTATACCCTGTAGAGGTGACCCCATCTGCCGCGACTCAGTTCTATTCCGCTGGGGACATCACTAGTATATATCTCAGTCATTGTCAGTTCTCCTGAGTCTAATTAATAATTTTGATCTGAGATTACGCATGCGCCTAATTAATTTTATCAGACTGTCTGTTTTTCCTCCACTCCTTTTATGAGGGCAAGTCGGCAATTAAAGGGAAAAGAGAATATATTACTAACAAATGCAACGGATTGGATATAGGGTATTGGTGAAGAAGCACGTTTATTAGTGGGAGAATTGGCCGAATAATTTAGCAATCTTGATAGTCAATAATCTAATTGAGATTACACTTTCATCTAAAGATATTAATTACAGAACCTTTGATTTTTGCCATCTGCTATTAAAATTCTCACTTACAGCATCAACGATGTTTTGATTAGCCGAGTTGGCCAGCACTATAGCAAATGACTCTTTGCTTCCTAAGTCTTTGATACTGTGACCCAAGATAACTAAATGGTTTGGCGATAAAACATATCTGTCATGAATATCTGTATATGGATAATTCCTGAATTCTATATTTTGGTTCTCAGATTTGAAATCCTGAAGTTCTCGTAAGAATTGTTCAATAGCTTTTTTATTTTGATGGTCTACATTTGTTAAAAATTTAACCGTTTTATTTTTAATACCCCTTAAAACATCTAAGGTTCGTACACCACAATAGGGATCAAGGATTCTTAAATCTCCCTTAAGGTTGCTAAATATATTGTCCTTTAATAGTTTTTTACTGCTATATTTCATATTAGATTCAAAATAAAATACTTCGACTATACCTTCCTTTGTAAAAGATCGTAGATGCTCCTTCCCCGGCCTCATTATCTCAAAATAGACTTTCTCAGCGTCATGATAAGAATGGATTTTAGTTCCAGCTCTAGCTAAAGCCCTACTAATAGATAAACTAGTAATACTGATTTCGCGTACATCTCTTATGATTAGAGCAATTTCTTCAGCAGTCAACTTTTTCATATTTAATTTATCTTTTGCTGCCCAAAGAATCCATAATCCCATTTCGAGAGGCTTCTCAAAGTTATAGAAATCGGGTAAGTCTGACGTATCAATACCTTGAAATTGCTTTATTAAAATATTAATGTCACCCATTTAGTCATCTCTTGACATATCCCCATTTATTATCTTTCTTTAATCTACCAAGCAATCTCTGCCTAACAGCGCGCTGCAACGGTGCTGTCAAACTAGAGGGCGGATAATGATAGCCTTCTTCAGCAAATCGTATTATTATTTCCGGTAAAAATTTTGGTTGATCGAAGAATCCCTCCTGCTTTAGATAACTTAGTCTGCCGATAATAGTTGTTTTAGTGTTAGCTATTATTTTCTTTCCGGAAATAGACGGTTTTTCTAAATTACTAATTCTTTTTTCGTGATCCAACAGTATTTTTTTTATTTCCTGCATAGCTTCTTCATTCATCGTCCATCCTCCCTAATTACTTTTATTCAATTTTGCTTCAATGGTTTTAAGATATTTTTCTACAAGATTAATTGGAACATAGTGATAAGTATAACGTTCCCTCTTAATCTGTTTAATTTTGTTATCATCTCTAAGGTCTTTTAACCAAGGAAGCAATGAACCTTCGGAAATGCCTAGTTCTTCCATTAATTCTCTATTGGCAACACTTTCCATTTCGGTGAATCCAGCCTCTTTAGCATATAATTTACCTACAAGGTATAAAATAATCGATTCTTTACCGTTTAGTTTGTCCCTGATTAATATATCAACATTTCCCTCTTTCGTTATTCGAATAAACCGTTTTGCCAAGTCAAAGTTCTTTTCGAGAGCATTTAGATGATCAATAGTCATTTCTTTTATTATTCGATCTCTTAAACCTGGTTTTTTTTGTTCGTCCATTTATAATAGACCTCTCTTAAAAATGATAATACATAATAAATGTAATATATAATGCCTTATATGTCAAGCAGTGTAGCGAAAATTCGATATAAAAGTTCTTCTAGTAATGGTGGCAATAGCGTCTGTAAGCTCCAGCAATAAGTAACCATAATAATATAGTAATATATAATTATAACAATAACAAGGCAAATCAAGATCTAAATATGATACATATAAATCAGGGCATATCCTTCACTCATTATTGAAATATAGCATTTATCTTAGTGAAATCTTTGGTCCTCTTATCTAATTCGATAGATTGCGTGTACCGGCTCAATTTCGATAAAAGATCCCATATGTGAAAGCATGCCTTTTCTGTTACTGTGATAACCAGAGTCGTCCCCTTTCCGTTATTTGCCATATACCACGTGGGGAGTTATGTTCAAGCAATCCTTCATGCACCATTACCAATCGCTGAAAATGGACTGCTTTAAACCATTTAGCTGTGCCATCGGTATTGGGTTCATAATCTCCAGGCTTTAAGCGACTTTTCATTCTCGACTCGACCCCGTCAACAACTGCTTGTGCTTCAGCCTTTCCGCCCTTAGAAACTAGAATCTCCAATATAGGTTTCCGAAACTCCTTCTGTGGTGTAAGATTTGCTCTCCTAGTTGTAGTCATTTTAACGGGTACCTCCACATTGCTTTTATTGACCGATTTAAGGGCCTTCCAAAGTGCGGTCTCGAAATTGTCTACAAGTGGCTCAGCATATTTTTGGACTTCCTTGAAAAGCTCGTCGCTTATCCTAACAACTGGCATTGCTACACCTCCTATAATATAGTGTTACAAGTATTTATAGCATACGTATTTAGTTTTGTCAAGCTAAGTTAAAAATGAGTCTCCAACTTATTTGTCTATCTTAACCTTGGTCCCGGCTGTTACTCCGTATTTGGCGGCAAAAGTACCTAGGTTAATGAATAGCTGAAGCATGTCGAGGTTATTGATGACCTTTTTGCCGTTCCGGTAAGCAGAAAATAAAAATAGATGCGGGTCCATTGGACCCGCATCTATTTAACTTACGTGTAAGTCAGTTAATAACTGCTAGTCGTTCACCTGGAGCAGCTTGGCCATATACCAGATGGCGTAGTCTTTGGCGGGGGTGGCGCCGGATTCCACGCGGATCAGGAACATGCATTTCTGCCCTTCATAGCTACTCAGGTCGATATCCCATTTTTCCGATGCTCCGGGCGCTGTTACCGTCTTGCTGGCCAGCCAGGTCACGTTATCGTTGAGGTCCTTGAGGCCGAACTTGAAGGTCACGCCGTCGCTGCCCGTGGCATTCTGCATCAGGCCGATCCGGGCGATGAAGTGCACCTTGGCGGGCATATTGATGGCGCCTATCCTGCTGGAGCCGAACTCATCGGAATAAAAATAGCCGAAGATTCCCTGCATCCAGCCGTTGGGCACCTGCTGCGGTATGGTCACAAGCTGCACCGGTGAATCGGCATCGAAATTGGTCAGCTTGTAGTGGGCGCCTTTGACTTCGTTATCGCTGCCGGCCGCGGGATAGTCCCCGTCGTTGTTCCTCCACAGTGCCATGTTGGACACAGGCAGCAGGTCGAATTCCCAGGGTATGCCGATCACCGTGCTCTTGCAGTTGTTGGTCTCAACCGCTTCAGCGGCCTCGTTATTACCGTCCGCGCACACATGTACCTTGTAATTTTCCAGGGGCAAGTCTATATAACCTTCCGACTGTACCTTGACCTGCCCTATGTGTACGTTATTGGTGAACGGCCATGCGTAATTTGTGAAAGCAAGCGACCTCTCCTCGCCGGGCTGTAAGGTGTCAACGAAGCTGGTAGCGCCCATCGCAGGCTGCAGGTTACCTACATATAGATGCGCGTATGTCTGCGGGGAGGCGCCGGCGCCTATATTTTTAATTGTATATTTGACCGTCAGGTCCTCCAGCCAGACTTTGGTGACAACCAGGTCGGACGTCCCGGATGGTATGGTGGCCGCCGGTACTATGGTCGTCGCCGGTGCCGACGGAGCCGGCGGTGTAGAAGGCGTTTGCTGGGGCGCAGCTGCCGGGCTGCAGCCCACCGGGAGTGCCAGGGATATGAGAATTACCAGTGCCAGGATGGGGTAAAAGCCAGACTTTTTCACAGTGAATCCTCCATTTATTTAATGAGCTTTTAGTAGTAAAACCGCAAACACGGTCATCACAGCGTCTTTTTTCATGCGGGGGGCATGTGTATCCTCCTTTTTTCTAACCGGTCACATGGTAAAACGAACCGGCCTGGGGAATGGTTTAGATGTTCAGGGGCTTAATAACCGGATGGAATCAGGTCGCGAAAGTGCCTGACTTGGACGAGGAGACATGGGGTCTATCAGCGGCCATGTTATAATAGGACATTTAACAGGAGGCTGAAATGCAGCAGCGGTATAAGTGCCCAAACTGTAATTCCGCAATTACGTATGAGACAAGTCCCTGTCCCTACTGTAAATATCCGGTGAACTGGCTCCCGGCACAACAAACATGTAACCATGCCCAAAGCCACTGGCGGAAAGCTGCAATAAGAATCGGAAGAAATCCCCTGCTTATCGGTATTGTAAGGAGTTCACTGATTATAGTCATCGTTGTAGGGAGTGTCTTTGCTGCAAATTGTACGCCACAAGTAATTAATTCTTCAACGGTACAACCTACAGAAGCAGCAACGCCTACAGCGACACCAGCCGAGACGCCGGCAGCAACCCAATCACAGACTCCGATCGTTCAGCCCATGCCGGTGCTTGAAGTGAAATGGGAAGAAATTAAACTTCCACCACTGAAATACGGCTATGACGGCATCGAATGCTTTATCGATGAAAACAATGGCAACACCATATCCGTTTATAGATTGGTGGGCCCGGCAGATGGTGGAAAAGCAAGTAAATATAGCCTTTGGAGAACAGAGGATGGAGCCAAAACATGGAAGGAATTAGAAGAGGTAGTCATCCATTCGCAAGAAGCAGACCAATTGGGATTTTTCCCATCGGGAGGGACTTGTAGCGCTGGACCTGCGGGTCCTCTCCGGAATGAGGAGGAAGTCGTAAAACAACAATTAAATCCCCTGGTTATTTACAGTAATCCATATCCATGGATGGTCAGTAAAAGCCAGAATAACGTCTTTGCATGCGTATGTTATTTCCCTTTTGAAAGTCCACCTCATAATACGAAAATGTATTGGGTTTATCGATTGTTTTTATCAACGGATAGCGGAGGTTCCTGGAAACAGATGAACTTCCCATCCTTGTTTGCTCCCTATGATGCATATCCGGAAACACCGCAGTTAACCTTGCTAAGTGAGGCTAAAAAGGAAATAGAACCGATGAGTGCTTGCCGATGGCTTGAAGTTGTCCCTTCCGAGGATGGTTCAATCAAGTTGTTTTTAATATCGAGCATCTTTAATGATGGTTTCTGGCAGGCAACAATAAAGAGCCCCGATTAAGTTTAATTTGAGGCCCTTTAAAATTACCCGGTACCGATTTATTTTTCTATCTTGATCCTGGTACCGGCTGTTACCTTGTATTTGTCGGCAAAATTACCCAGGTTGATGGATAGCTGAAGCATGTCGAGGTTGTTGCTGACGAAGACGACCTCTTCGCCCTGCGCAACATCCGAATAGATTGTGCCGAACCTGGCGGGGACTACGGCCTGCGGCGTTGTTATTTTTATCGAATCCCCCGGCTTCAATCCGAATTCGTCGGCAACCTTCCTGGATATGTTGGTGACGGCATTGCCGAAATGGTCGATGTAGACCGCTGTCCCCAGCAGTGTACCACCGGAGATGGCAGGTTCCTGAACGTCGAACGTTTTGTAGCTGGTTACGGGAATTCCGATATCCTTCGGCTGGTAACCCGCAGCAATGAGGGCGCCCAGCCTGCCCTGGATGCGTTCGGCAACCAGGTCCTTCACCGGCCTGTCGAACAGACCCCCGTTGGTAAACTTATAGACCGTCTTCACGCCTGTATCCTTTACAACGTACGTTAACAGCCCGTTATCCGGCAGAACGAAAATTTGGTTTTTGGCATTCGTCAGCACAAGGTATTCCGGCACCGGCTGGGTATAGGGCGCGATAACGGCGATGAAGACCACGCTCTCCGGGAACTCCCTGGCTGCTATGTCCAGCATGTAAGCCCCGGTGCATACATCGAATGCCGGCACACTGTGGCAGGCGTCTATCACCCTCGCCCCGGGATTGCTATTAAGGATAATACCCTTCAACTGCAGGACACGGTAATCCTCGATGCCGAAATCGGTGAGGAGGACTACCGGCATATTTACGTCTTTCGGGGCAGTGCAGCCCGCCCCTATGGAGATGAACATGACCATCGGGAGCAGCAGGATGGATATGAGGCTGAAATTTTTCACGATAACTCCTTCCGGTTTATAAAAATACTGGTTATTAGACTACCTTTATTCAGTGGATTTGCCCCTTTTTACCAGTTCAAGCAGGCAATACTGGTACGGCAGGCCTACAGGTGTTTCATAAAACTTGTCCTTTAACCGGCTGTAGATTTCTTCAATTTGGCCTTTATTTCCCGGGGCAAGGCCAATCCCGACGGAAGATGAGCTCCATGCGCGTACTACATGCGCCAGTGTGGCAGCAAGCAGGGACCTTTCCTGTGCGTCGTCCAGCTTATCCTGCCACTTTGTGAAATAAGCACATGGCACGGTCATTTCTTCGCTGGATTTCAGGGATAAGGCCTGTTTGATATCATTTTCGTTCAGCAGGGACTTCATTTCCTGCGGTGTGGCAAAGTAATCAGGTACAAAAATGGCATTCAATTCTTCTTTTGAAATCCGGCCTTCCTGGTATAACTCACTGCAAACATTGCGGATATTGTTATAGCCAGCAGATGCCGGCCAGCAGTCATGCCCCAGGTCCGTTAAGTTAGCCAGGAATAAGGCGCCGCCATCTACCAGTTCAACAGAGCATTCGCGAAAAAAAACACGCCAGTCCCCCCGCCACTTTTCAACAAATTTACGGCGTTCTTTGCCCGCTAACTGGTTAGCCTGTATGCAGAAAGGATGCTGAAAAAAACCGGCCTTAACCGTTTTTGTATCCAGCCAGTGCAGTGATGTAGAGGAAAATCCGATGTCGAGCTTGCCTGCTATCTCAGGGAAGGGTTCATAGAAGGAGCGCCTTATGTATTCCGCGTCTACGCCCTCCATCTGCGCTAACCTGGACGTTTCCCAGAACTTATCGAAGCCGGCACGGTCCGCTATATCAACGTATAACAGTTTGATTTTCAGAGAAGGATTCACCGCGCGAATTTGTGTGATGATTTTTTCAAACAGCTCACTTGAATTAACCCCGTCGTCGGCACCGTAATCTGCCATCATAAACGGCTTTTCTGAATGCATATGTGCTATGCGGGGAGCTATGCCCCGGATATAAGATATGATCTTGGGCAATACTATCGATTCCACCGCCCTGGCAGTATCTGAAATCCGGCTGTAATCTTGTGTCATAGTCGGCAAATAACGCGATGCTGTTGGGTCGGACTTTTTTTTGTCTGCCATTTTGGTTCTCCTTAAATGTTGGCCACGGTGATCTTCGCCCCAATCAATTATGGTTTTCCGCACGCCTCAATATGCATTTAGAAAAAGATACAATATTACTGGCGCATCTGTCCAAACCTGATGTAGCACAGGATCAATAGGACGCTGCCATAATAGCCAATTTTTCCTCATTAATACTGGTGATTTTGGTAATCCCTTACGCTCCTGCTAAGTCCGTGCATGCCTGGTATTGCAATTGCATAGCCCGAAATGGTAGTTTTAGCATTAACCACGAAATCCGCCGATAAGGAGAGCAGTCCATGAAAATGCAGTCGATAAATCCTGCCACCGGGGAGATGGTGAAAGAATATGACGAGATGACACCGCAGCAGGCGAAAAGCTCCGTAGAGAAATCACAGCAGGCTTTTCTAAGCTGGAGAAAGGTCGGCTTCCGGGAGAGGGCTGATTGTCTGCGGCGGGCAGCCGGGATTCTCCGCTCAAAGGCTGGAGATTATGCCAGGCTGATGGCACTGGAAACGGGCAAGCCGGTGCGGGACGGCAGGGCGGAAGCTGAGAAATGCGCCTGGGCCTGCGAATATTTTGCCGATAACGGGGAACGGTTCCTGCTGCCGGAAATTATCGATACGGGAGCAGGTAAAAGCTATGTGACTTTCATGCCGCTGGGCGTGATACTGGCCGTGATGCCCTGGAACTATCCCTTCTGGCAGGTCTTCCGCTGCGCCGCGCCCGCCCTCATGGCGGGCAATACTGTGGTCATGAAGCATGCCTCCAATGTGCCCGGCTGCGCCCTTGCCATAGAGGAAATCTTCCGCCAGGCCGGCTTCCCCGACCACGTATTCAGGACTATTTTAATAGGCAGTGACCGGGTGGATGCGCTCATCGAGAATCCCCTGGTGAGGGGTGTCAGCCTTACCGGCAGCGTGGCGGCAGGAAGGTCTGTAGCCCGCAAAGCAGGCGAGATGCTGAAAAAGACCGTTCTGGAGCTCGGCGGCAGCGACCCCTACCTGGTATTGTCTGATGCCGACCTTGCTGCCGCAGCCGCCGTTTGCGCCTCTGCAAGGCTGATCAACTGCGGCCAGAGCTGCATCGCCGCCAAAAGGTTCATCGTGGTCCGTCCGCTCAAGGTCAGCTTCGAAAGTATGCTGGTTGAGCAGATGGGCGCCGTTAAAACGGGCGATCCTCTGCTGGACGAGACAGTCATGGGTCCCATGGCCAGGCTGGATTTGAGGGACAACCTGCACCGGCAGGTGGTTAAGAGCGTCGGGATGGGAGCCAGGCTCCTTCTCGGCGGTGTGGTGCCTGAAGGCAGGGGGGCTTATTACCCGCCCACCGTGCTCACCGATGTCAGCAGGGGGATGCCGATGTATGATGAGGAATCGTTCGGACCCGCGGCGGCAATCATACCTGTCAAAGATGAGGAGGAAGCTGTCAAAGTGGCCAACGAGACCAGCTTCGGCCTGGGGGCAGCGGTCTTCACCCGCGACCTTGCCAATGGTGAACGTATCGCAGCAGGGGAGTTGGAGGCCGGGCTCTGCTTCGTTAATTCACAGGTGAAATCCGATCCGCGCATGCCCTTCGGTGGAGTCAAGGACAGCGGCTACGGCCGCGAGCTTTCCAGTTTCGGCATCAAAGAGTTCGTTAATATAAAAACCGTGGTTGTGGCATAGACCTGAAGCCTGTCACAGCAGCGGGCGCCTATTATCCCGTTCGAACAGCTTTTCTATGGCAGCAGTCCCGGCAAAGCTTAAAGCTGAGCCTGCCACATAAATCAATATGATCATGCCGCTAACCGCCAGCCATTCCAGGTCGGTAGGCGGCGGAATCTGGTAAATGAACAGGTTAATCAGCAGGATCACGCTCACGCTGGTCAGTACCAGCATAAACACATTGAACGCTGCGCTCAGGCCCTCTCTCATTCAGAGCATCACCCGTTCAGTATATTACCATGTCAGATCCGGGAAATATAATAAGAGAGGGTCTTTCCTCGGCCGGCCGGCTCGAGAAGAAGCCGCTGGGATTGTACGTTGCTAGTAAACCCTGCGTCGTATCAGGTAGATAATCCCCAGAATTGCAGATGACAGAATCAACAATATTGAGGTATATAACACGAGGTCGGCAACCGGCACCATTTCCACGGTGAAGCTGCCGGCCGGGGTGCTGTTGACATATACATGGTATAATCCGGGTTCGTTGCGCGAGACCGTAAAGCTGACGATCGCCTTCTTGCCTGTTTCCACGTTAACTCCCTGTTCGCCCGACAGTTGTCCATTGATATACAGCTTTACTTTGGTCTGGGCATTGACTGTTCCGGTATTGGCAACTACAGCATTAACGGTTATCTGTTCGCCGCTTGTGGATCTCTGACTGGACAGGGAGGCGTTTTGAACTTTTATGCTGGGTATTGCGACAGGATTTGATGTTACCGAGTTGCTCGTTGAACCTGAAGAGCCCGAATTTGAGGTACCACTCACCTGTGGCGCATTGTGCTGTGCAACTACTGTAAATCCGTTCACAAGAGTTGAGGTGCCCCCCGGGTTGGTAACTGAAATATTGTGGGCGCCCGTTGTGGCATTGGCTGCTATATTGATGGTTGCTGTGATCTGAGTCGCGCTATTTACAATGAAATTGGTCACCGTTATGCCCTCGCCGAAGTTGATATTTGTGGCTCCCGTGAAATTAGTTCCTGTTAAATATACCGTGACTGCCTGCCCCTGCGCTCCCTGGGCGGGAGTGCAGTTGGTTACATTGGGAGCGGGGATAAACGTGAAATTCCCCGCGCTGTTTCCCGTGCCGCCCGGCCCGGTCACCGAAATGGTACCGGTTGTCCCATTACCCGTGGTTGCCCTGATTTGTGTGGCATCGTCCACGATGTAACTTGCGGCTGCCGTCCCGCCGAAGGTCACTGCCGTGGCTCCTATGAAATTTGTACCTGTTATGCTGATGTTATCGCCGGCCTTGCCGGTGGGCGGGCTGAACGAGGTAACCGTGGGCGGGTCGATCATCTGGAACTTGCAGATGAAGGCGTCATATGACCCGTTATACGATGTATCGATTACGCCTGGCGTTGTAGGGAAGGGGTTGGACCTGGTCCATCCGACTAAGTGAATATTATCTGTCTGGCTAACATCTATACCTGTCCCGTGTTCATTGGCAGTTCCTCCCAGGTACGTGGAGTATACCAGCGAAGTGCCGGCGGCGTTCATCTTGGTCAGGATGGCGTCAGTTGCCCCGGTACCGTAAGCACCCTGGTAGGCATCTGCCGTAACGGGGAAGTTGCCGGTAGTGTACCCTGTGACCGTTACACAACCGGCACTGTCCAGGGCCATGCGTGCGTAGTCCATGATGTCTTCACCGGTACCGCCGATAAAAGTGGAATAAGTCAGGGCACTGAGTGAAGGATTAAACTTGGTTATGAATATGTCGTTAATTCCGCCTTCAACCGTCTGGTAGGCTCCTCCCGTTGTGGGGAAATGAGCGGCTGCGTTCCAGTTTATTGTTTGCCCGGCAACATAGACATTACCGGAGGCATCCAGGGCAATATCCTGTATGATATCGTTGCTGGTGCTGGCTCCGATGTATGTGGAATATACGAGGGCGCTGCCCGCGGCATTGAGCTTGGTGACAATTCCATCTTCGTAAACCGCACCAAAATGGCCGCTGTGCGCTACCTGGTAGGCACCGGGCGTAGTGGGATAATTTTGATCGTCAAAGCCGGCTACATAGGCACACCCGTCGGCATCCACCTCCACTGCATAAAGGACCGCGTAATAATTGCCTGACAGGTAGGTGGAGTAATCCATGGCAGTGCCGGCGGCATTGACCTTGGTAACGAATCCGTTGTACGCACCGCCGTACCCTCCATTGTATATCCTATCGAATGCTCCCACGGTGGTGGGGAAGTTGCTGCCGGTGCCGCCGACTACATAGGCGCAGCCGGTGCTGTCCACGGCTACATCAAAGGCCTCTTCGCCGTTACCGTCATTGCCGCCCAGGTAGCTGGAGTAAATCAGGGAGCTGCCGTTATCGCTCAGCTTGGTGACGAAGCAGTCTCTGCTGTCACCGGTACAGGCAGGCTGAAAAACGCCCGCCGTTGTGGGGAAATTAGCCGACCTGGAAATGCCTACGATATAAGCATTCCCGGAAGCATCAACGGATACAGCGTTGCCTCGATCTTCGAGCGTGCCGCCTATGTATGTAGAGTATATGAGCGCAGTGCCTGTTGAGTTGATCTTGCAGACAAAGACATCACAAACCCCCTGGAAGGCTGTGCTGTAAGCTCCCAGTGTGGTGGGGAAAGGATTGGAAACTGTGTGCCCGGCTACATAGACATTGCCGGTCAGGTCCACCACTATACTTACGGCCGCATCTTCTCCTGCGCCGCCCAGGTAAGTGGAATAAGACAGGGAAGGGTCAATAATCAAATCTGACCGGGGGTCGTAGGCCGCAACTTCAAATCCGTAGCTGTAGCCGTCATGCAGGTTGAAGCTGCCTTCGATCTCCTGGCAGGCTGCACCGAAATCCTGGTAAATCCTGAGGTCCTGCTGCCGGACCTGTCCCAACGCGGTCTGCATCACCATGTCATTACCGCTCAACGCCAGGCCATCGATGCCCTCCATCGAAAGCTTGATATCCTGCGGGTTGCCGCCCGGGTGCACGATGAAATCGTATGTGAGCAGGCCTTCCTTGCCGTAGAGCTTCAGATCGACCTGCGGATAGATGTCACGGTAGAGGATGGCTTTATAAGTCGGAATGTTCTGTTGCCATTTCGCCGGGTCATTCCCAATGAGGTAGTTTACCCTGCCCTCCGTTTCTTCCATGCTGCATACGGATGAGCAACCGCTTGCATTGTCTATGTTGAGGCGGAAAGCCAACCTCTGCTGCTTGCCATTTTCTTCTTGCAGACCGATAGGGTTGAACTTGAACTGTTGCCTGGCTTCTTTGGAAACCGCCAGGTCGAAAACGATGCCGTTTGCTGTGAGGAATACCGTTCCGCCGCGCACGCTGGCATAGTAGAGCACTTCATTGGCGTACCGGCCGCTATTAGCCACGAAAAGTTTGGGAAGCTTTCCGTAATTGCTATATGCAGACTGGTGCAGGGGTGAAATATTATGAAGATTGGGATTTACTGTCGACGTAGCCGGCAAGCTGTCTGCGGAAAAAGGCAGGATTATGGCTGATACCAGGAAAATTATGAGTGCGAGATACTAAAACCTCCCCGCTCGCCTGTTTAATTTCATGTATAGGCGATTCCTTAAATTCTCCCGTTTCCCGGTCCACCAGTGCCATGAGACAGTGAATTTCAATTTACTTTATCAAACGGGCGCCGAATTATAACATCCGAATTTCGATTTAGTCAACGGATTGTTCTCGTCCAGACGATTAGTGACATTTTGCATCCTGTGCTAGTTCACGGATGCCATCGGAAAATTGTTGCCGGTGCAGCATAAGACAAGATTTGAATTATATTCGGCAGTCTGGTAGATTCTATGCTAGATTCAGCGTGAAGCTGCCATGATTGCCAGGGTCTGGTATTTCCAGATGCAGTCCACATAGCGGAAGCCGGCTTGCTTCAGATCGTTTTGCATCTCCCATACCGTGCCTGGCTTATCACCCATAATTTTATCCGTTTCGCGCTGTCTCTGCTTCTCTAGGTCGAGGGTCGTTTCTCTTCCCAGCTTTTCCCGTATCTGGTGCACCCGGAAAGAGATCCAGTCGCTGTAAACCCATTCATCGAGAACGGGTGAATCCTCCTTGAAACGGTCCCCGTTTATGAATAAGCCCCCTTCTTTAAGCATCTCCCTGATCTCTGAGTACAGCTTGACCCTCTGCGAGAGTTCTATGTGATGCAGGGCAAAGCAGGAAACAACCGCGTCGAATCCTTTTCCAATTGCGCTTTCTGCCATACTCGTATTCAAGTCATGCTTGATAATGCTGATTCCCGCATAGTCTTTAAATCGCTCGCTGCTAAGCCTCAGCATTTCATCGGAAAAATCGACCATGCAGACTGAAGCGTCAGGCTTTAGCTTCAATATTGCAGCGGTAACATCCCCATGGCCGCAGCCGAGGTCCAGCATCCTGGGACGTTCAGGCACAAATGTAGTTGCCAGCGTGGCGATCAGGGAAAGAATCTCCTTGCGGAAAGGGATCGCAATATCAGCAATTTTTATATATTGTTCGGCGGCCTCTTTAGCCGCCCAGCCCTCGTTCTTTTCCATGATTACTTACTCCTCAACTAATATATGCCCGGTTCAAGGCAGTTACCTGTATACAGGTTATTGTATAGCTATACTTAGCAGACAGTATATCACTATGCGACTATTTCTTGATATGAAGGATTTTATTTTTTTGTTTTGAGCCATTGAATCAGGGATGCCTGCCGTGTTAACATCGGGAAATGCTGATTGAAGTGCGCATAGGGCCGGGGAAGCGTAAGCTGACGGAGTCCATCCTGCAGGTAAACAGGCTCAGCGGGACACCGGTGGAAAAAATGCACAGGGTACCTCATATATCCCTCTACGGCAGCTTCTCGGCCGACTACCGGCAGGTGGAACGCGTTAAGGAGGTCCTTCAGTCGGTGGGCAGGAACTATTCATCCCTGCCCTACCTCATCGACGGCTTCCGCTGGATCAACGGCAGGCAGGGCCGGGTAATATATTTCAACATTATCCCCTCGCCCGGGTTCAAGAAGTTCCGGCAGGAGCTGGCGCAGCGGCTGCTGAGGATAGTGCCGGAAACAAGGCCTTTCGATAAGGAGGAAGATTTCCTCTATCATTCCACGCTGGCCTACAAGCTGGACAGCAGGGAGTTCGAACGGATCTGGTTCTACGTGTGCAGCGACAGGCCGCCGGAAACCAAGTTTTCAGCCCATGCGGATGCCGAAGAGCGCTACATGCGCTATTTCTACCTGCCGCTGCATGCCCTGAGAGTTACATTCCTCAACGACCAATCCAAAATCCTCTGTGAATATGATTTCCTCCAGCAAAGGCTGCTTACCCGGTCGGAATCGCTGAGCTCCGATGAGTGGGGCAGGACGCTAAAGCTTTTCAGGATTGCCGGTGGCATTGAGGGCGCCAGGCCCGGGGGCGGCCGGACGCCCCCCTATGTCATCAGCGACCTGCACCTGGATCACGCCAATATTATTGAATACTGCGCAAGACCGTTTCTTTCCTCGAAGGTCGATGAGATGAACGGCGTGCTGGTGGACAACTGGAACACTACCGTCGGGACAGGTGAGATTTATTTCCTGGGGGATTTATCTTTGGGAAAGGATTCAAAGCCGGCGGGTCACTGGCTGGGGAAGCTGAGGGGTAAGAAACATTTGATCAGGGGCAGGCATGACGCCGATATCCGGGATGCAAGGGAATACGAGGTGGTTAAGAGCGGCAGGTATACCTTCCTGCTGGCCCATGATCCCGGCAGGCTGCCCGTCGACTGGAACGGCTGGGTGGTCCATGGGCACAAGCACAACAACGACATGAAGAACTATCCCTTTATCAACGGCGACAGGAAGACGATCAATGTGTGCCCGGAGCTGGTCAACTACAGGCCCGTGAGCCTGGACTTCCTGTCCTCACTGAAGCTGAGCTCCATCCGCCGGATGGACACCATAGACAGCATCCCGCTAATGCGCTAACCTATCAGGCAGCGGATGATTAAAAGACGAGGAGTGATAAAACCTATGCAGACGTTTGACGTAATCAGCCCCATGACCGGACAGAAAGTAGCGTCATACCCTTTAATGGATGCGGGTGAAGTCGACAACCTTGTGCAAAATGCCCGTAAAAAACTGGAGACATGGTCGGCAAGCCCGATCAGGGAGAGGATGAAGATACTGGCGCGGGCGGCGGAGATACTGGCCGATAACGCGCTTCATTATGCGGAAAGGATATCCGCGGAGAACGGCAAGACCAGGTTCGACGCCTTGATCGCGGATATATACCCATCCTGCGACCTGATGCATTTTTACTCCGGCAATGCGGCTAAATACTTGTCTCCCGTGCCTGTGGAGGGGAGCATCATGATGCCGGGCCGCAAGCTATACTACACGTTCGAGCCCAGGGGAGTTGTCGCGATTATTTCCCCGTGGAATTACCCGTTCGGCCTGTCGGCAGGCCCGGCGGTCTCGGCCGTGACCGCAGGCAATACGGTAGTTCTGAAACCTTCCAGCCAGACCCCCGACAGCGGATTCATGGTAAAGGAAATACTGGAAAAGGCAGGCCTGCCGGAGGGCGTGGTCAACGTGGCAACGGGGAGCGGCTCGCTGACGGGGCAGGCTTTAATTGAGAATCCCGGCATAGACATGTTCTTTTTCACCGGCTCCAAGGGGATCGGC
>JAQUQM010000043.1 GCA_028716085.1 Dehalococcoidia bacterium
TGGGAAGCGGTAGATGCGCTCCGCGATGGCGCCGAACCCGGTATCCCGCTGCGGGACGACTTTGACTTCCACGAGCGCCCAGACCTGCTCTTCACCCAGCTTGGCCCAGTTGATCACCGTTTTATATTTAATGATAGTTCCGTCTTTTTCAGCCTTCTTGATGATCCTCTGTACCTCGTTGGTCGATACTCCTGTCATCACGGAAATCTGCTCAGCTGTCAGCCTGGCGTCTTTTTCCAGAGCTTCGAAAACCTTCTTTACGTTTTCCATGGCATCTCCTCGCACAACCTTTTTAACTGGTGAACCCATTATAGCAAAATACGTGGACAAACTATAACTAGAGGTTCACTCCGTATACATTGAACATCAATTGTATGCCTAGTATAATGACGGCATTCCGAATTCAATTATGATTTAACCGCCCCTTTTTAGTTGCTTGGAATAAATCGTGGGAGAGATGACATGCTTAAGAAATTGGCACTTGCAGGTATAGCTACCCTGTTCTTAATACTCAATACCGGTTGCGTATCGCAAACAGACTATAATGCGTTGGTTCAGGAAAGGGATGGATTAAAAGAGCAGGTGACAACGCTGCAAAACGAACTGAATGCTCTGAAAACCAATGATGAGGGCGTCAGGTCTATTGCAAACAGGCTCGAAAAAGAAATAAATGCCCTGATCGTTTTAAATAACCTGTGGTCGGAACTTTTCACGTTAGTGAGCTCTGCAACGAGTGCATCCGCTCTCAGTACCTGGGGCGGCAAGTTAATCGCGGACTTCGGTAAAGCCGTTAATGATGTCGGCGATTCCAAGTTATCGCAGCTGTGGAGTGAGATGCTGCAGGCCTCCGCCAGCCGGGATATCGAAGGGACCGGCTCAAAAATTGGCGCGGTATTTGCTTTGTTGACGAAGATGACCAGCGAAGACATGGCTGCATTGAAGGCAAATCTACGCTGAAAGAAAATGTTGAAGATCGGTCTGAACGCAGGCCGTTTCAGATATTAAACCGCAGGCTTTTTAGTGTGCCAGGGTGTGGCCTGTTCGTAAGCGTAAGCCAGTTGCAGCAGTGTTTCTTCGGCGAAATGCCTGCCGATGATCTGCATTCCCACGGGTAATCCGTTTACCATGCCGGCGGGAATGGACACGGCGGGAACACCGGCAATGTTGATCGGCAAAGTACAGACATCGCTCAAATACATCTGCATCGGATCGTCCGTTTTCTCGCCGATCTTGAATGACACGGTCGGGGAGGTGGGTGTCACCAGGGCGTCGTATTTTTTAAATGCCTCTTCGAATTCCTGCTTGATCAGGGTGCGCACCTTCTGAGCTTTTAAATAGTAGGCGTCGTAATATCCGGCGGAGAGCGCGTATGTGCCCAGCATGATGCGCCTTTTCACCTCGGCGCCGAAACCGAATTGCTTGGTTTTCTCCATGGCCTCCCACATCGTATCGGCGTCGCGGTATGAATATCCGTACTTCACACCATCGTAGCGCGCCAGGTTGGCCGAGGCCTCGGACGGCGCCAGAATATAGTAAATTGCCAGCGCATACTTGGTGTGGGGAAGCGAAACGTCCCAGTCTATAACCGCGCCCAGCTCCTCCAGCTTTTTAATGGCGGTTTCCAGCGCCAGGCGCACCTCCGGCTGCATGCCTTCCACAAAGTACTCCTTGGGTACGCCTAGCTTGAGGCCCTTGATATCCTTTTTCAGTGCTCTGGTGTAATCCGGGACGGGCAGGTTGGCCGTCGTGGAATCCCGTTTATCATGACCGGAGATGACGTTCATAACGAGGGCGCAATCGGTGACATCCTTGGTGAGGGGTCCTATCTGGTCCAGCGAGCTGGCAAAGGCCACCAACCCATATCTGCTCACCCTTCCGTAGGTGGGCTTCATGCCGACTACGCCGCAGAATCCCGCTGGCTGGCGGATGCTGCCGCCTGTATCGGAACCCAGCGCGTAGATAGCTTCGTCTATGGCCACCGCCGCCGCCGATCCGCCACTGCTTCCGCCGGGGACGCAGTCGAGGTTCCAGGGATTGTGCGTGGCGAAGTAAGCCGAGTTCTCCGTGGATGAACCCATGGCGAACTCATCCATGTTAGCCTTTCCCAGGAATACTGAGTTGCAGGCCTTCAGCTTTTCTATCACGTTGGCGTCGTACGGCGGGATAAAATTCTCAAGTATCTTGGAGGAACAGGTGGTGCGCATGCCCCTGATGCACATATTGTCCTTGATCAGGGCGGGCACACCTGTCAGCGGTTCGATTTTGCCCGCGCCGATAGCCTTATCGGCGGCTTTGGCCGCCTGCATTGCGTATTCACCTGCAACGGTCATGCAGGCGCGGATCTTGCCATCGACTTCATTCAAATGTTTCAGGGTAGCCTCCGTCAGCTCAACGGAGGATATCTTTTTGTCTTTGAGGAGCTTATGCGACTCGTGGATGGTTAACCTGTGAAGGTCCTGCATGGATTACTCCAGGACCGCCCTGATTTTGAACGAATTGTCTTCCTGTTCCGGAGCATTGGCCAGCACTTCACTTGCGGGCAGGGAGGGTCGCGGCTCATCTGGGCGGAAGACGTTCTCCAGCGAGATTGACTGTGCCGTGGGTGGCAGGTTGGCGGTATCCACCTGTTTGAGTATCTCGAAATTCTCCAGTATGTCCGAAAGCTGGTGCTGGAACTTTTCGATGTCCTCCTCACTTAATCCCAGCCTGGCCAGCAGGGCGATATGTTTGACTTCTTCTTTGCTGAGTTTCATAGCTGCGTTATATGCTCCCTGAGAACGAGAAAACATTATAACACAGACACGGATGGAGCGGCAGTATAGGGAGCGAAAACGACTTACATCATCGAGGAACGGTGCCTTCTTACATAGATGGCGGCAAGGACCAGTGATGAGAAGATGCAGGCCAGCGAGGCGTACAGCAGGATATCGCTGGCTCTGACTGCTTCCACCGTGAACGAGCCTGCTGCCACGTTGTTGACGTAGACCGTGTAGGTGCCGGGCTCGCTGCGCGAGAAGGTGAAGCTGACGGGCGCCTGCTTGCCGGAAGCTATTGTGATGCCCTGTTCTCTCTCGATCTCTCCGTTGACGTAGAGCCGCACCCTGGCGGAGCCGTTGGCTGTGCCGGTGTTCATGACGGTGGCATTGACGGTTACAAGATTGCCGGAGAAGGAATTTACGCTGGAGAGGGATGCGCTCTGAACCTGGATATTGGACAGTGCCACGGGTTGAGAAGGAGGAGCAACCGACGCTGTTGAGGAATGTGAAACGGGCGCCGAGGGCAATTTGTGTGATGTAGTAGCAGCCCTTAAAGCACCAGGTCCGCCCGGGTCCACGATAATACCGTTGGCTATGCCGTCGGCGTCTCCGGGGCCGCCGTCCTTAAGCGTCAGCGTGATGATATTATCGCCGTCATTGCTGCCCAGGTAGGGTGTCATATTGACCCAGGCGTTGTTCTGGAACTTCCAGTACTGGCTGCCTGCAGGCAGCGCCGAGGGGAGCGTGATTGTGACAGTCACGGAAGCACCGGGTGTGATGTTATTAATATTGAAGGAGAAGAGGCCGTAAGGGAAAGAAACTCCTGAAGGTTTGCCTGTTGTGGGCAGGGTATTTTCGGCTATTGCGACAAGGTTGACCATGGTACCTTGACCTGCAGTAAAGTTCGCCGTGCCTCCGCCCGTGGAGGGAGGCACCTGCTGAGTTGACTGCGGCACGTTATTAGTAACCGGCTGGTCTACGAAGCTTGCCAGCACACCGCCGTCGGTCGCCAGCACAGTGCCTTTAGTGTAGCTGACCGTGACGGTATTGCCAAATGCGATGGCAGTCCCCGCGCAGGTTAAATTAATCGATGTATTATCGGTGCTTAAGCTTGCCAGTGAGAAATTCTGTACTGCGCCGCCGTTGACCTTGTACTTGAACTCGCCGTGCTTGCCAGCCACACTGGCCATATTTTTACTGAAAGTTATGAAAATTTGATCACCTGCAACGTTGGTAGCAGATGAGACAAACGTTGGTGGTGATGGTGATGATGTATTAAGCAATATGGAAACATTGTTGAAGCCCCAATTGCATGTAGCTAGGTCAGGCTTTCCGTCCCGGTTGAAATCGCCTGTGGTTACAGCGAAGGTGCCTGATCCGGCTGCATAATTCACTGCAGTGTTGAAGGTGCCATTGCCCACGCCAAGCAGTATGGAAACGTTGTTGCTTTCCTGATTGGCTGTGGCCAGATCGTCCTTTCCGTCGTGGTTAAAATCACCGACGATCACATAATAGGGACCTATCCCAGTTCCATAATTAACTGCCGGGTTAAAGGTGCCATTGCCCGCACCTAACAGTACGGAAACATTGTTGCTTGCACAATTCGCTACTGCAAGGTCGGGCTTCCCATCCTGATTGAAATCGCCCACTGCCACGTCAAAAGGCATTGCTCCTGTTTCATAATTCACTGCTGCATTAAAAGTGCCATCGCCTATACCAAGAAGTATGGAAACATTGTCACTGTTCCAGTTGGCCACAGCCAGGTCGGGCCTTCCGTCCCTGTTGAAATCACCCACAGCTATGGAGAACGGATGATCTCCTGCGTCATAGTTCACTGCAGGATTAAAAGTGCCATCACCCGCACCTAGCAGAACTGAAACATTGTTGCTCCCAGTGTTGGCTACGGCCAGGTCGGACTTCCCATCACGGTTGAAATCACCCATTGCAACGGAGTGGGGACCTTCCCCCACTGCATAGTTCACAGCCGGATTTAATGTTCCGTCACCGCTGCCGAGCAGTATGGAAATATTGTCGCTGGCCAAATTAGGTACAGCCAGGTCGGATTTTCCATCCCGGTTGAAATCGCCTACAGATATAAAGTGAGGGCCAACTCCAACCGCATAGGTCACGGCGGGATTAAAGAAGCCGTTGCCAAAACCGAGCAGTATGGAAATATTGTTGTTACCAGCATTGGCTGTGGCCAGGTCGGACTTTCCGTCCCGGTTGAAATCGCCTACGGCAGCATAACGGGGAGGTGAAATTGTGCTGAAGTTATCCGCTGCGCCGAATGAAAGGTTCAAAAGTGGTGACGTATTAATCAGGATGGAGATATTTTGGCTGATATAGTTAATCGCAGCAAGGTCAGGAGCTCCGTCCCTGTTGAAGTCTCCCATGGCCACAGACGAAGGGTAATTTCCTACGGCATAGTTCACGGGCGCTCCGAAGGTGCCGTCTCCCATACCAGGCAGTATGGAGACGTTGTTGCTGTCTTGATTGGTTACAGCTAGGTCAAGGTTGCCATCCAGGTTAAAATCGCCTGATGCTAAAGACCGAGGCCTGCTTCCTGCGGTATAATTCTCCGACGCGTTGAAGGTGCCGTCGCCAACACCGAGCAGTATGGAAACATTGTTGGTGAAAGAATTGGCTGTAGCGATGTCGGCCTTGCCATCCCGGTTAAAATCACCCACAGTCACGCAGGCGGCAACCGTTCCCGTTCCATAGTTCACCGCAGCGCCGAAGGTGCCGTCGCCGTTGCCCAGCATCACTGACGTGACATTGTCGCTGGTCTCATAAGCTACGGCGAGGTCAGACTTGCCGTCCCTGTTAAAATCACCGACTGCTACAGAGCCGGGCCAGGTTTCTACAGCATGGTATACTGCTGCGCCGAAGGTGCCGTCTCCTAACCCGAGCAATACAGAGATTTTGTTAATGTCGTGGTTAGCTATGACCAGGTCGGGATTACCGTCCCTGTTAAAATCGTCGACTGCTATAAAGTCGGGATTATTTACTGCATAGTTTACCGCCCCGCTGAAGGTGCCGGTTCCAGTGCCGAGCAGTACAGAGATATTGTCGCTGTAATAGTTGGCCACAGCCAGGTCGGGCTTGCCGTCCCTGTTAAGATCGCCCACAGCAACAGAGGTGGGACAACTTCCAACGGAATAATTTACCGCCCCGCTGAAGGTGCCGGTTCCGGTACCGAGAAGTATGGAGATATTGTTGCTGCCAGAGTTGGCCACGGCCAGGTCGGGTTTGCCATCACAGTTAAAATCGCCCACGGCAACAGATCTGGGGGTAGTTCCTGCGGAGTAGTTCACTGCAGGATTGAAAGGCATGGCATGGACGTTTCCCGCAGGTATGGCAAGGAAAAGCGTACAAAGAGCGAGCGAGATGAATATCCGGGGCAACTTTCTAATATTTATGATGTATTCCCCACAGCCTTTTTATTATTAATTAGTAAGATTACCGCTTCCAGATTGCCCGCGGCTTATTCGATAAACAGCCTTAACTTGCCTCTCCACGTAGTGCTTTAATGATGTTAACATACGACTGAACCTCTGTCAATAAGCGACCGTTGTCATTTAAGTATTGGCCTGTACTTCCGTCGGCATTGCTGCTGAATGCACTTATATGATTCAGGAGCGGCGACTTCTCACGTAGGTAGCGGTAATTTGAGCGTATTCGAGCTACGATGCTATAATCTCTTAGAGTTAAACAGGGTATTTATAGGCTATGCTGGATAAATTCGAAGCTATTGAAAAACGCTATGAGGAGCTTAACGGGCTCATGACGCAGCCAGAAGTATACAACGATTTCCAGCGCCTGCAGTCGCTGGCGCAGGAGAAGGCTGGCCTCGAGGACGCCGTAAGCAAGTACCGGCAGTATATATCCGTGACCAATTCTATCAAAGACACGGAGACTATGATCGAGCAGGGGCTGGATGCTGAGATGCTGTCACTGGCGAAGGATGAACTTAACGGCTTAAAGGAATCGGAGCAAAAATTACTGCAGGATTTGAAGTTGAGCTTGCTGCCCAAAGACAATAACGAAATCAAGGATGCCATAGTGGAGATCAGGGCCGGGACAGGTGGTGACGAGGCCGCCCTCTTCGCCGCCGACCTCTACCGCATGTACTTCCGCTATGCCCAGTCCAAGGGATGGCATGTGGAGATCATCGACAGCAACCAGAACGAGGTGGGCGGGTTCAAGGAGATCATCTTCGAGGTCAAGGGCAAGGGCGCCTTCGGGCATTTGAAGTACGAAAGGGGCGTTCACCGCGTGCAGCGCGTGCCGGTAACCGAGGCATCGGGCAGGATACATACATCTACGGCCACCGTCGCAGTGTTGCCCGAGGCTGAGGATATCGATATACAGGTCAATCCCGAAGACCTGCGCATCGATATCTTCCGCAGCGGTGGCGCGGGTGGGCAGAACGTGAATAAGCTCAGCACGGCAGTGCGCATCACGCATATACCCACCGGCATTGTCGCTATCTGCCAGGACGAAAGGTCGCAGCTGCGCAACAAGACCAAGGCCATGGCTGTGCTGCGCGCCAGGCTTTATGACATTGAGCAGAGGAAACAGCAGCAGGAAGTGGGTGATGAGCGCCGCTCCCAGATAGGCAGCGCGGAGCGCTCGGAGAAAATACGCACCTATAATTTCCCGCAGGACCGGCTCACCGACCACAGGATCAACCTCAGCATGCACGGGCTGCCCAAAATCCTGGCCGGCGACCTGGACAAGCTCATCGATGCGCTGGCAACCGGCGAGCAGGCCAAACAGCTTGAGGAAAGCATGCTGTGAACCTTGCCCATGCGCTCAAATACGTAATCGATATCTTCAAACAAAACGACATACCCGAACCTGAGGCTGAAGCATCCGTCCTGTTATGCCACCTGCTCAAGATGGATAAGTCCCGCCTTCATGCGCAGCAGGAGATGGAGCTTGAAGCAGGTCAGTTTGCAGAGCTGGAAAAGCTGGTCGGGAGAAGGTTAAACAGGGAGCCGGCGGCATATATAATAAGGAATAAGGAGTTCTACGGCATCGAACTGTATGTCGATTCCAGGGTGCTTATCCCGCGGCCCGAGACCGAGATACTCGTCGAAGAGGCCATCAAGTTCGCTCAGAAATATAAAGCAAAAGAAAGTAATTCACAGCGCAAGCTGATCATTGCCGATGTCGGGACCGGTTCCGGCGCCATAGCTATTGCCCTGGCGGTGAATTTACCGCAGTCAATAATCTATGCCACTGATATATCTGAAAAAGCACTGGAAGTGGCCGCTATCAACGTAAAGCGCCTGGGACTGGAAGCCAGGATAATATTGATTCGGGGTGACCTGCTTGATCCCATAGATCGGAAACTGGACATGATTGTCGCCAACCTGCCCTATATAGCGGAAGCCGAACTTGGCTGTTTGCAGGCCGAGGTGGCCTGTCATGAACCCGGCATTGCTTTACAGGGAGGTGCGGACGGCCTTCAAGTAATGCGAAGACTGATCGGCCAGGCAAGCGGGAAAATCGCTGCAGGCGGTGCGGTTTTGCTCGAGATAGGCGCCGGGCAGGAACGCGGGGTAACAGGAATAGTTCATGACCTCATGCCTGGCAGCACTATAGAATTGATCAAAGACTTTGGTGGCATAAACAGGGTTGTCAGGATCAGCAGTTAGCGTCAGAGGCCAATTGAGGTATCCCAGACCTGCTCGTAGAAATATTCAAAGGCGTCGTAAAGCGACCACGGCGCATCGGCGTGGATTACCAGGTGCGGAGCCTCCCAGCCGAACCTGCTCTGGTAATATGATTCCTTGTCCAGCTTGTAGCGGGAAACGGCAACCGTCTTATCGTCGATGAAGACCAGCCTGAAGCTGGGCATCTGGTCGCACAGCCTCACCTGCAGGCATTCGAACTCCGCCATCAGTTCCTTAAAACGTTCCAGGGATTCCACGCTCAGCGCTCCGCCTCTGAGCACTTTCAGGCGGGAAATGGCCTTTCCCTCTGGATTCATGAGCAGGAAGCGTACCTCCCCGTTCCTGGCCTGGATGCGACGGGCGAATTTCTTGAATTCCGCGAAGACATATTCCTCGCTGACCCATTTCGAGCCCACTATGCCCATGAACCACAGCTTGCGCTGCGACCGTGACATGCACTGCAAAGGCTCCCACTTGGACGCCGATAGCCGGTATGTGCCGCAAAAGATGCCCATCTCCCTGAGCACTACGTTCATTTCATCCCACTGGGTTACGGGTACCTGGGGTTTATCGTAGGCGGGCGCTTCGAAAGGAACTGGACGGTACAGCATTTCCGTCGGGTGTGCATCCGCTTTTTCAGTGCGCGCAAGCTCCGTGTGCTTTTGCGCCTCGTCGATTGATGCCAGCACCTCTTCCTCGGACAGGCCGGGGAAAATTTCATTACATTCGGCAGGACTTAAAAGCCTGGCACGGTGACGCAGTGAAAGCTGCTGGGCTTCTCCAAGCTCCAGCACATTGCGCCTGGCGAACGGCTTGAGCATACTGACATACGATCTCCCCGGCCGCCGGCCCGGATCATTGCGCAGTTGCGAGATATATTTATAATCGATATTGGCCTCATCAGCATATTCGCGTATGCTAATGCGGCCGGACCGGTCGAGCAGGAGGTCGAGATCCCTCCCGAAAACTGTTAGCGTCTTATGCGTCCTGGCCATTTTTTTATCCACCCGTTCAGGCCATTATAGTATAAACCTTGCATGCAGTACACCTATGGGACTCGTATATAGCCGGGCTGTAGTATTCGCAAGCGTTATCCAGCGCGTTTGCAGGATTTAGTTGCGGAGGGGCGCACCGCAGTGCTACCCCTTGCTATCCGGCCTGCGTGTTTCAATTGTGCCGGTTCAATGTTAAATTGGATCACGATCAAAGTAAACCATGACGAAATAAATCTGCAAAGGAGCAATAAAATGAGTAAATCTATATCGGCGGGGACGGCGAATTTCGCCGAACTATTGGAACGGAAAGTAAAAGAAGAGCTTGGCACGGAGGCTAGGAGGGAGCGGATCGGCGAGCTGGCGTATAACTATTTTCAAACTAAAGGCGGTTGCGCCCAATCTATATTGCAGGCCTTTACAGACGTTCTGGAATTGAAAGACGGTGTTTGCTTTAAAGCAATCGGCGGCCTGCATGGTGGAGGCAGGTGTGGGTATACCTGCGGCGCTTTGAATACGGGTTTCATGTTTTTCAACATGATACTGGGCCGTGAGAATATAGATCTCACCGATACCCCCGAGAATAAAATGTTGATGATGGAGTCATGCCACAGGCTGGCACAGTGGTTCAAGCTGGAGTACAGGAGCACGGTCTGTTCGGAGATTACGGGCTACGACTGGTTCGGCCTGACCGACCTGGTAACATCTCATCCCGCCCTTTCAGAGAAGGACAGGCGGGAAAATTGCGCCAGGCTCACCGGCGGGACTGCCTATAAGATTGCAGAAATCCTGCATGAACTGGTTGAACGTAAACAGGCTGATATTTCCGGCAAAAAGGATTAGAATGCTATATCGGCGCCTATGGATAATGTAGCGGATTAACTTTAGCAGGAGCAGAATATGGACTGGGATAACGATTATCAGGGCCGGACTTACCGCTGGGGAAAGGGGCCGAGTGAGCTCGCCCTTTTCGCGTTCAGGCATATACGGGAATGGGCGCCGTCACGCGATACGCTGAGCATCATAGATATCGGCTGCGGCTACGGACGGGACGCATTTTACCTGGCGCGTAATATCGGATGCACCATACTGGGGATCGATAGCTCGCAGGAAGCCGTCACGCTGGCTGAAAGCGATATACCGGAAGGATATGCCGGAAAAATCCGCTTTCGATTGCAGGATTTCCTCAGTCTCCCTGCCGACAATAAATACGATATCGTGTTCGCCTCCATGGTGTTGCACGCGCTCGGGCCGGACGACAGGGCAAAGCTCTGCGGGATTATTAAATCCGTCCTCAAGCCTCAGGGACATGTGTTTTTGAGCACGCTATCGGTGAGCGACCCCCAGCACTACGGCAAAGGCACTCCCGTTGCAGGTGAAACAAACTCCTTTGTCGACCAGCGCTATCGCCATTTGTTTACCTCGGAGGAGCTGCAGCGGGATTTCGACTTCCTCTCCGTCAAAGACCTGGTCGAACATGAATTTGACGAGCATCTTGCTGAGGGAAAGGTGCATCACCATATACTGTGGCTGCTGGCGGGTGCGCTCAAATGAAAGCGAGGCCCTCGCTGTTCGTCTCCCGGTGGCTGCCTGAGGGGGCGCTGGATGTCATGCGGTCCCGTTTCGAGCTGTGCGTCAATGAGAAGGAGGAGGCGCTTTCCGGAGAGGAACTGGCGCGGGCCATAGCCGGCAAGGATGCGCTCCTCTGCTGTGTATCGGATAAAATTAATCAAGAGGTGATTGAACGCGGCGACAGGCTGCGCGTCATCGCCATGCTGGGGGCTGCCTGCGATAACATCGACGTCGCTTTCGCAACCCAAAAGGGAATTCAGGTCCTTGTTCTGCCGGATGCCCTTACCGAGGCGACTGCCGACCTGGCCTGGGCGCTGTTGCTGGCGGTGGCAAGGCAGATTATCCCGGCGGCGGAACTCATCAGGTCAGGCCGCTGGCAGGGCTGGGACCCGCGGGCATTCTTCGGCCATAACGTCTCGGGCAAGACGCTCGGAATCGTAGGGTTCGGCAGGATCGGGCAGGCGGTGGCACGACGCGCCTCCGGCTTCAATATGAAAGTGCTTTATTATGACCGCACAAGGAAGGGCAGCGGCATCGAAAAAGGGCTGAAGGCAAAATACGTTTCACTGGACGAGTTGCTTGCAGCTTCCGACTTCGTCTCCTTGAACTCCAGCCTCACTCCTGAATCGCGTCACCTCATCGGCAAGAGGGAGCTGGGATCGATGCAGCTGCATGCATATTTGATAAATACCGGACGCGGCGCGCTGGTTGATGAAAAAGCTCTCCTGGCAGCCTTAAGGCAGAAGAAGATAGCCGGGGCAGCGCTTGATGTTTTCGAGGATGAGCCCCGTGTGAATCCCGGCTTTCTGGAACTACCCAATGTGATCTGCACCCCGCACATCGGCACGGCCCTGGTTGAAACACGCCTGGAGATGGCACGGGTCATTGCGCAGGATATCATGCTGGCGCTGGAAGGCAAAACCCCTTCCGGCGCGGTAAACCATATTAAATAAAGGAGGCAACTCAATGAGTAAAGCTGATAATGCAGAGGCCATGTTTCTTAAAGGTTTCAACTGCAGCCAGTCCGTCGCGTGCGCGTTCGCGGAAGAATTCGGCCTGGACAAGGCCATGGCATGCAGGGTCGCCGCCGCCTTCGGCGGAGGGATCGGGCATCTTGGTGAGGCCTGCGGCTCGGTTACGGGCGCCGTCATCGTGATCGGGTTGAAGTACGGCATCACCGAGGCCGGCCCCGGTAAGTCCAATGCCGAAGCCTACAAAAAAGTACAGCAGCTGGTCGAGCAGTTCAAGGCCCGCAACGGCACACATTTATGCAAAGAACTGCTGGGCTTTGATATCGATAGCAAAGAGCAGTTGAAGGCGGCTTTAAAGCAGGGCATCCCGCAGAAGGTTTGCCCCAAGACCGTCAGGGATGCAACTGAGATAGTCGAAGGGCTGATATAATAATATACTCACTATTCGAATTCGTAAAGAGAACTAAAGGCTGAAGCCTAAACGGGCAATAATCCAAATTAATAAAAAAGTAATCAATATTAAGTCATGTATCTGGATTACAAATATGAACAAAATCTAAAGTGTAATCTACATACAGGTTATTAATTCAGGTAGACTATTTATCCTGAGCTGCGATTCTCTGAAGCTCCAGTACCGTTTATATAGCTTGTCTCCCATGCTTTAATCTCGTGCCTGCAATGATCACATATTGTCAGGGGTTCTATTATTTGGCCGCATGGTTTATGAATTAACTGAAGGGGCGGCCCCTCCTTACCGGCCAGCCAACGATCACCCCAACGCAGGGTTGTCAATATAAGAGGATACATATCTTTACCTTTTTGAGTTAGTCTGTATTCATAGCGCCTGGGGTGATGACAATATAACTTTTTCTCGAAAATGCCGTTATTCACTAAAGCACGTAAACGATAGGTTAAAGAGCTACGAGGTATGCCCACTTCTTTTAAAAATTGATCGAAACGGCGTACCCTGAAGAAGGCTGCCCTTATTATAAGGAATGTCCAATGATCGCCATAAAGGTTGACGAAACGTTCAACAGAGCAGGATGCATTACTTTTCTGACCGAATTTTCGCATTGTATATGACACATTATCAAAATCAGAGCAGGAAACAACCTTTTGGTTATAGCTAATATCGCTGACCTTGATCTCTTTATCGCAATTCGAGCACACAACAACAGGTTTAATTAATTGGCCGCAGACTTGGTGATAAAGTAAAAGGGGTGGGCCTTCGGGTCCCGCAATCCATTTATCTCCCCACGCAATCATCGTTAGAATAATTGGGAAAAGTTGTAAACCCATTTCAGTAAGCTTGTATTCGAATCTGTAAGGTGGATCAGTATATTTTTGCTTTTTGATAATACCGTTTTGTACCAGATAATTGAGCCTGTTTGTCAATATGTTTCGGGCTATTCCAAGATTCTTCTGAAATTGATCAAAACGGCATATACCAAAATAAGCCTCCCCAAGAATAAGAAATATCCAGCGTTCGCCAAGTAAATTTATTGTACGCGCAACGGAGCACTTAAGAGTTGTATTATATCGCATGGGTAAATATAGCGAATCATTTTCTAACGATTCTTCACGAAAACATATTAGCATTCACCGGTGAAGTGCACAATATTTTAGACCAGTAGTGGCAATCATCGCTTACCGTACTTGACAAACAATATTTCATATGATGTAATAGTTGCACAAGAAAACCCACTATACGAATAATAAAAAGGAGATTGTGATGGAATTCGAGAATCTGGTTTATGATGAAAAAGACGGTGTAATTCGTATTACCTTGAATAGGCCAAAATATGTGAACGCTTTAAGCATGAAGCTTTCGGATGAATTTGTGGCTGCTATTGAAAAGGTCCGGCAATCCACTACGGCCAGATTTCTTGTGATTAAAGGTGCAGGCAATAACTTTTGCGCAGGTGATGATATCACAGAAATGGATCATTGGGGTGATGTTAATGGTGTAATGCGGCGTGTGCGGTATTATCAGAATATGGCCAATCAACTCGAAGAGCTTGATAAGATCACGCTGGCGGCAGTTGACGGTATTGCCGTTGGAGGTGGCCTGGAAATTACCATGGCATGTGATTTCGTGATCGCTACGAAACGAGCAAAGTGGGGTATGCCGGAGGTTGATGTCGGTATCACACCGGGCTGGGGCGGTACCACGCGGATGGCACGCCTGGTAGGGCGAAGGATGGTAAAAGAAATAAATATGATTGGAGCGATACATAATGCCGATCGCGCGGTTGAATTGGGCCTCTGGAACAGGGTAGTGCCAGATGATCAACTTGATTCTGAAGTGGATAAATGGTTAAAGGTTATGCGCAGTAAGAATCAACAGGGATTGCGTCAATTCAAGTTGCTGATCAATAGGGGCGTTGAATGTGACCTTTACACTGCTCAGGGTTTCGAAGTGTTTTCTGCTGCATTAACGGCAGCAGTCAACGGAAAATGGGAAGTGGAAGATGCGGATAAAGGAGACGGGGTAATGGGATTTTTCGAAAAGAACGATCTTTGGAAGACGCGGCGCAGTCTTGCCACCAATTTCTGGGTCGACTAAAAAAAGCAGAGCACATTGCAATCTAATAGGGTATGGCTATAGACGGAGGCTACGCTTTCTGTAGTCTTATATTGTAGAACGCCGAATTATAAAGTCCCGTTGTGATATTAATCCCCGTTTTCCGCCTTTGACAACGATGGAGGTTTAATGTAAACTTTCCGATTGGTTAATTTCTTTAGCCAAATATCATAAAGGGGTGATTTGCTACCATGAATATGATCGTCTGCTGCAAACAGGTGCTCGACCCGGAAGCAGCGCCGGCAACCTTCAAACTCGATGCTGCCAACAACAGGATGGTTCAACCGCCTGAGGTCAAACCGGTTATCAATCCCTACGATGAGCAGGCCGTTGAAGCTGCGCTGAGGATCAAGGATACCGACAAGGCAGCGCACAAAGTTACCGTTATCACACTGGGCAACAATCTTATCCGCGACGTGGTGAAAAAACCGCTCTCCATGGGCGCTGATGAGCTGATCCTGCTCGAGGATGCGGCATTCGAAGGCGGCGACGGCTTCGCTGTTGCCTCAGCCCTGGCTGCGGCCATCAAAAAGGTAGGCCAGTTCGACCTTATCTTTTGCGGCAGGCAGGAATCCGAGTGGGACGATGGACAGGTCGGCTCCGGTATCGCCGAGATTCTCGGCGTCCCCAGCGTGACCGTGGCCAAGAAGGTTGAAGTGGCAGGCGGCCAAGTCAAGGTAGAAAGGGTAACCGCAGATGGTTTCCAGAAACTGGAAGCCTCTATGCCCTGCCTGATCACCGTCAGTAACGAGCTCGGCGAAGCCAGGTATGCCACACTAAAAGGCATCATGGCCGCCAGCAAAAAGCAGCCCATAGTCTGGAAGCCCGCCGATATAGGCCTCGACAAGGTCGGCGCCGCGGCCAGGAAGACCAAGGTTGTCAAATTGTTCCAGCCTGTAAAAGAAGGCAAATGCGAAATTATCAGCGACGACGATCTGAAAGTGGCTGCCGGCAAGCTTGCTGATAAGCTGCGCGAGTACAAGGTAATTTAAGAGAAAGAGACAGGATTAATAACAGGAGGAACACGATGGCTGATAATAAAGGAATTTTAGTTGTAGGAGAAATTGCCGAGGGGAAATTGGCCCCTATCACTGCTGAAGCACTGGGCGCCGGAAGGCGTCTGGCCGATGAGCTCAAAGAAGAGCTCAGCTGCATACTGATCGGCGACAAGGTTGGCGATGCCGCCAAGGCCGCTGTGGCAGCAGGCGCCGACAAGGTTTACACCACCGAAGACGCCGCCCTTAAAGATTATGAGAACGATGCCTATATGCAGGTAGCTGAAAAAGCTGCCAAAGACCTCGCTCCCAGGATCATCCTTCTGGGTCAGACCTCCATGGGCCGCGACCTTGCCCCCAGGCTGGCCTTCAGGCTGGGCGTCAGCGCGGTTATGGACTGCCTGGAGCTCGCCATAGACGGGGCTACAAAGCAGTTGCTCTGCACCCGCCCGGTTTACGGCGGCAATGCCAAAGCCACCTTCAGCTCGGAAGCGCTGCCGCAGATCGCCACTGTCAGGCAGAAGGCCATGTCACCCCTGGCCCCCGATGCCGGCAGGCAGGGACAGATCGCAGCCTTCCCCGTAGCTATTGACGCAGGCAAAGTCAGGGCCAAGGTACTGGAGACCGTCAAGGAAGAGGTAGCCGGTGTTAAACTTGAGGATGCCGGTGCCGTAGTGGCCGGTGGGCGTGGCATGGGCGGACCCGAACCGTTCACCAAGGAGCTTGCCGAGCTGGCCAAGATACTCAAGGGCGCCGTGGGCGCATCCAGGCCTCCCTGCGATAACAAGTGGGTTCCCGATACCATCCAGATCGGCCTCACCGGCAAGATCATTGCGCCTGAGCTTTATATCGCCGTCGCGCTTTCAGGCTCCAGCCAGCACATGTCCGGCTGCTCGGGCTCCAAGTGCATCGTGGCCATCAACAAGGACCCTGAAGCCAATATCTTCAAAGAGGCTCGCGTCGGCGTGGTAGGCGACTGGAAGGTCATTCTGCCTGCTTTCACGCAGAGGATTAAAGAGCTGACCCAGTAAAACCGGGAATATCTCAATAGCATAAATAAAGCCCCTGCCGCAAAGGCAGGGGCTTTTTGTTTACCAGAACTAAGATTTTTTTACTGCGATTCGGTCTTATGCTGGGCGATGATCTTCTGGGCGATGATCGCCGGCACCGCTTCGTAGTGGCTGAACTCCACGGTGAAGGTGCCCCTGCCCTGCGTCATGGAACGCAGGTCGATGGCATAACGCAGAATTTCCGACTGTGGCGCCTGCGCCTGGATCACATTCATGCCCTGGCTGGGGCTCATGCCCATCACGCGCGCACGCTTGGTGTTCAGGTCGCCGATAATATCGCCGGTGAATGAATCGGGTACTGTCACCGTCATATTCATGATGGGTTCCAGCAGGACGGGGCCACCGTCCTGCATGCCCTTTTTAAATGCCTGGATGGACGCAATTTTGAACGCCATTTCCGACGAGTCCACGGGATGGAAGCTGCCGTCGTAAAGCGTTACCTTCATGTCGACAGCTGGGAAGCCTGCCAGCACGCCTTCCATCCTGGCTTCCTTGATGCCCTTCTCCACCGCCGGGATATAGTTCCTGGGTACGGAACCGCCTACAATGCGCTCGGCGAACTCAAAACCGCCTCCCTTATCCAATGGTTCCATCTCGATGAGGACGTGGCCGAACTGGCCGTGTCCGCCGGTCTGCTTTTTATGCTTGTATTCGGCATCGGAGGGCTTGGTTATGGTTTCCTTGTACGGCACCCTGGGAATTTCCAGGTTGACCTCCACTGCGAATTTGCGGTGCAGCCTGCTGGCGGCGATTTCAAGGTGGGTATCGCCCATGCCGCTGAGAATCAGCTCGCCTACATCCGCCTCACGGTGTGATTTCAGGCTGGGGTCTTCCTCGCAAATCCTGGCCAGTCCTGTGCTCATCTTGTCCAGGTCGGCCTTGGATTTGGGGTAAACCGCCTTGCTCAGGATAGGGGCGGGGAAAAACAGGGGGCTGAGCTTTAAGGTGTGTTCCTTAACTCCCAGTGTATCGCCGGATACAGTGTTGGCCAGCTTGACCACCAGGCCGATATCCCCGGCGGTAACCTGGTTTACTACTTCCTGGCTTTTGCCCCGTGCCATGGAGACCTGTCCTACCCTTTCCACTGCGTTCTTATTTACATTCCATACCTGTGAGTTGCTGGAGAACGTGCCGGAATAGACGCGGAAATAATTGAGCTTACCCACGTGCGGGTCTGTGGTTGTTTTAAATACAAGTGCAGCCAGCGGGGCGTCCGTTGCCGGCTTGAGCTCCTCTTCAGCCCCGGAGGCGTTGGTGGCCTTTACCGGAGCGGCGGTTACCGGAGTGGGAAGGTATTCAACTATGGCGTCCAGCAGCTGCACGGCGCCGTTATTGGTCAGGCCTGAGCCGGCCAGCACAGGTATTAGAGCTCCTTGCAGCGTGGATGCCTTGATGCATTTATATATCTCTTCGGTCGTGATCTCGCCGCCGTCCAGGTACCTTGTCATGATTTCATCATCTATTTCAACAACTGCTTCGATGAGCTTTTCCCTTGCGCTATCCACATCGGCCGCCATGGTTTCCGGCATCTCGATCTCTTTGAGAGGGGAGCCTGCGTAGGCTTTTTTAGTGATGATATCTATGATTCCCTTAAAATTCTTTTGTGAGCCGATGGGAAGCTGGATGGGGACGCACCTGTTGCTGAGCTTGCTCTGAATTTGCTCCAGTGTCCCCGCGAAGTTGGCGTTTTCGCGGTCCATCTTGTTCATAAAAATCAGGCGGGGTACTTTGGCTTTGGCAGCATAGTCCCAGACCTGCTCGGTGCCCACTTCCACGCCGGAGGCGGCGCAGACAAGTATCACCGCGCCCTCGCTCACCCGCAGTGCCGAGTGCACTTCACCCACAAAGTCCGGGTAGCCCGGCGTGTCTATAATGTTTATCTTGGTATTCTTCCAGGCCAGCGGCAATATGGAAAGGTTGATGCTTATCCTGTGTTTGATCTCGTCCGGGTCGTAGTCGGAGGTGGTGGTTCCATCCGCCACGTTGCCTATGCGGGTGATGACGCCGGCATCGAAGAGCAGGGATTCAGCCAGGGAGGTTTTGCCGGAACCGGAGTGGGAAAGGAAGGCCACATTGCGGATTTTATCAGGGCTAAATTGCTGCATGTGAATACCTCTAAATTTTATCGGTTAACGGGAAATACAATAGGGCATTGTATCAGTGCAAGGCTTCAATCGTCAAGGAAATGTGGTTGCGGAGGGGGTGTTGCTTATGGACCGGGGTGCCCCTTCGCATTTAAATTGACATCCCCCAATTGCTATGCTAGTATATACGCTGTTTCCCAAAACGCACCTTAACAATTGGATAGTGGAAGGAAGGTTCATTAATTTGAGAGTTTGATCCTGGCTCAGGATAAACGTTTGCGGCGTGCCTGATGCATGCAAGTCGAACGCTCTGGTTTTTCGCAAGATTGATCAGAGAGTGGCGAACGGCTGAGTAACGCGTAAGTAACCTACCCTTAAGTGGGGGATAACCTGTTGAAAAGCAGGCTAATACCGCATGTGCTGGTATTCGTTAGTTTACCAGTAAAGCTTTTGCGCTTGAGGAGGGGCTTGCGTCTGATTAGCTAGTTGGTAGGGTAATGGCCTACCAAGGCGATGATCAGTAGCTGGTCTGAGAGGACAACCAGCCAGACGGGGACTGAGATACGGCCC
>JAQUQM010000044.1 GCA_028716085.1 Dehalococcoidia bacterium
GGCTCACCATGTTCACGTACTTCTCGATCAGCCTGGCCTGTTCCTGCGCCCCTCGTGCTATCTGGTCGATGGCCCTGGTGAGCTGTTCCAGCGCCTTCATGGTGTCCTGCATGGCTGTGGCCTGGTCCGATGCCCCGCGTGCCACCTGCTGGCTCGCGTTGGCTATCTGGCCGGTGGCCTGGTTGGCCTGCTCGGACATCTGGATCAGCTGTTCGCTGGACTGCGCCAGGTCATTGGATACCTGCTTCAGCTTCTGCATAGCCTCAACCTGGTGCCGCAAGGCCCTGTTGGCAGCAAGCTTGAGGGCAGCAAGGTCACCCTTGAATTCGCCGGTTACATTAACCGTAAGATCATAATTTGCCTGCTCTCCGAGTACGCCTGCCACCTCATTAAGCGGCCCGACAACGCTGTCCAGCACGTAGTTGAAACCCTGTATCATCTCGGCCCACATACCCTGGAACTTGGATGGATCGCCTCTCACACCGAATCTTCCCTCTGCGGCTGCCTGGGTCAACGTCTCGACCTCTTTTCTCAGGTCATTTAAGGTATCAACACATTTGTTGAAGGTCTCCTGTGCGTTTCTGCCCGCATCATTTACTTCCCAGTAGGCGATATCCTTGTCACCATTTACAATCTTCACAATATTCTCGTGTTGCCTGTCGATATTTAAATGTACGTTATCAAGGAGTTGATTTATACCTTTGCCGACTCTGCGCAGGACGCCGTCATATTGCTTATAGTCGATTCTCTTGTTTCTGGTCTTTTCACTCAATTGGGACATAAAGGTATTGCCAGCCTCCATGGCAAAGATCAGCTCCCTCTTGGCATCTACAAAATACTCGAGAACGCCTATGACCTCACCGGCATTATCACGAATGGGAATCGTGTAACAACGGCAGTACTCATCGCCTTTGGGATTTTTTATCACCACTTCGCCGCTGACGGAATTGCCCTCTTCAAATACCTTCCTTCCCTGGCATTTCTCCGTATTGCATCCGGGAAATTTGAAAAGGTCATAGCACTTTTTTCCCATACATTCATTTTTGCTACAGGATAAAATCTCTGCGCCTGCCCTGTTTGTAAAGCGGACATTGAATTCTTTGTCCATAACTACGACAGGCACCGGCAGGAGGTCAATGTAATCGAGGGCCCACACATTGCCATTGCCGTTTTTCTTAAACTTCCCGTTAACTTTTGCGGTTCCGTTGCTTTTTTTCTCTTTTACCAGGTTTATCATTTATCTTTTCCCCTTAATATATTTATTGCGCTTTCATTTTCCACAGTTGCCAGTGTTTTTCCTAATTCAGCTGAACATCTTTCATCGTTATATCGACGCCCGGATTTTTACCGGCGGCAGCTGCAACCGCCGCTTCAGATCCATGCCCGTTGCCGTTCAGCTTGTACTTGGCCACCAGGCTCTTAAACACCTCTGCCATATGGGATAGCGAGCCTCCTGCCCCTACCACCTGCTGCACCTGCGCGCTGATTTCCTCTGCTGCCGCAGAGACCTCTTCCGTGGCTGCGCTGTTTTCCTCGGCCACACCTGCTACTTCCTCTACTGACTTTGACACCTGTTTGGCGGTAGCAGCCATCTCCTCGGTGGCAGCCGTATTCTGTTCAACGATGGCGCTGATATTGTCGCCCAGCTTTACCATTTCATTGCTCATCCCTGTCAACTGCTGCCCGGCGTCGGATATCTGCTCTATCTGGTTTCTAATTTCCCTGGACCTTGAAAGGATCTCTTCCAGCGCTCCTCCCGCCTTGCTGGCCAGTTCGTAACCGTCAGAAACCTCGCGCGCACCTTTCTCCATGGCGGATACCGTTTCAATCACACCGTCCTGTATGCCTGTGATCAAATTGGCAATCTCCTTGGTGGCTTCCGATGCCTTCTCCGCCAGTTTCCTGACTTCATCAGCAACCACTGCGAAACCCCTGCCCTGCTCGCCCGCTCTGGCGGCCTCCACAGCGGCATTCAGTGCCAGAAGGTTCGTCTGGTCGGCTATCTCTTCTATGGCGGATATTATTTTCCCGATCTCTTTCGACCTTTCACCGAGACCGTTTACTTTGGATGCGACCTTATCCATTGTCACACGAATATTCTCCATCCCCCTGACCGTGTCCTGCGTCATCTCTGCGCCATGTTCGGCCGACTCAGCGGCAACCCTGGCTCCCTCGGACGCTCTCTGCGCATTGGCAGATATCTGCGTAATGGCAGCCGATACCTGGCTGACCACCTGCACGTTCTTCTCTATGATCCGCGACTGCTCCTGAGCCCCCCTGGCTATCTGGTCTATCGCTTTAGCCAGCTGTTCCACGGATTTTAAAGTGTCCTGAAGAGCCGATGCCTGGTCGGACGCCCCCCTGGCAACCTGCTGGCTCGACATGGCAATCTGTTGTGTAGCCTGGCCGGCCTGTTCGGAAGCCCGGGTCAGCTGGCTGCTCGATTCAGCCAGTTCCGCCGAGACTTTTTTCAGCTCCATGACCACGTTCAGCTGGTTATCCAGCGCATCGTTCATGGCATCTTTGAGCAGGCTCAAGTCCCCCTTGTAATCACCCATTACCTTGGTACTCAGGTCATAATCGGCCTGCCTGTAGAGGACCTCCGCCGACTCCGCCAGCGGGACTGTGATTGAATCCAGTGTGCTGTTGAATCCCAGCAGTATCTTTTTGTAGACGCCTTCGCATCTATCAACGTCGGCGCGTACATCCAGCATGCCGCCCTTGGCGGCTTCGATTATCTGCATCATCTCTTCTACAAGTGCATTGAATGCCGCAATACATTTATTTAAATTGTTCTTGATGTTGTTAAATTCGCCGTGATACTCTTCAGTTACCGGGTTCTGCTTCATGCCCCTGGCGATATTGTCGATATAGACCGAAGCCATGCGCAGCGGGCCGATGAGGGCATCCAGTGTGTCGTTGATCCCGTTAACTATTCTGGCGTAATCTCCATTGAACTTATTGACCTCTCCGCGTACATCGAGGTTGCCGTCGATGGCAGCCCGTGTCATCATGTCAACACTGGAGCTCAGCTCCCTCAGGTTGCCGATAACCTGAACGAACGAATTCCCCAGCACATCGCTTTCCGATTTAGGCTCTACTTCAACGCTGAGGTCTCCCTGCGCGATTTTATCTGCTGCGGATGCCATTTCCTTCATATAGGCGATAACCTCGTTGAAAGCCCTGGCCACCTTGCCCACTTCGTCCCTGGTGATCAGCTTAACCTGCTGGCTGACATCACCTACAGCAACGGCGCGCGCAACCGGGACGATGGAAAGCAGTGGATTGGCTATCAGGCCGCTGACGAAAAAGCCGACGATTATCACGACTGCAAGCACAACAGCCAGAGCAATAAGGAAGAAGCGAAGGAAAGAATTTACCGCACTGTATACCTCTTCCTCATGTATCTCCGAAATCGTCGCCCATCCCAGGTTGCCATAATTCATGGGAGAGTAGGCGGAAAAGACCTTATAGCCGTTATAACTCACTATTTCCGCTATGCCTTCTTTCCCGGCCAGGGCATTTCTGGATGAATCCGTATCCACGGTCTTATTCAACAGAGAAAAATTGATTACCGAGTTCAGCTCATCCAGGCGCGAGTCGGAGCGCAGCCGTTTATCCTGCCCCACAATATATGTCTCACCGGTTTCTCCCATCCCGGTGGCATTTTGAGCTATCCGGTTGATCTGTTCATACGGAATAACAATCATGAAAGCGCCGATTGTCTTGCCGCTCTCATCCTGGATCGGAGCGCCTGCGAAACCACAGGGTTTGTTTTCGGCGGGGGGATAAGGCTCGAAGTCGGTAATCGAATTGCCTGATAGAGAGTCGTTAAAACATTTGGCAGCGGAGCTGTTGTTGTAAGAACCTGCAATGAAGCTCTGCCCCAGGTCTTCGCTTTGAGAGTGAGTGTATACAATATTCCCCGCGGCTGTTACCAGGAAAATATCCTGGTATCCGAACTGCTCCTTGATGCCTGTTAATTCAGCATGGTACTTTGCATTCTGTTCCACCCAATTGCTTCCGATGGTCCCGCCGTCGGCTTCGAATCCTTTCTTATAATCAGCCAGGGCCTCGTGGACAACTTTGCTTCTGGCAGCCAGGTTGACCTGCTGGGCTAATGCCTCGAAATACGCGGTTAACCTTTGATTGGTCAGCGTGTTCGCCAGCTGTAATTTCTCAATGGCTGCATTGCGCATGCTCTCCGAAGTGGCAAAATAGCTAACACCGCCTACGAGCAGCGCGGGTATTATACCCACCAGCACGGCAAAAACTATCAGCTTTCCTTTCAATGAATTAAAAAAGAAGCTGAGCACCGACCTGGTAACTGTTTCTATATTGAATTTCCTCATCCGGAACCCTCGATCAAACAGCCTATCTGCGGGAGTCGCCCCCGTTTATTCTGCTACCATGTTTATTAGACGTTTTCAATGACCCCCTTCCTTTTATTCAATGAACAGCCGGGAAAATTGCGTTTTTTCCCGTGTTAATTGTCGCAGTCCCACCGAATCTGCAACAAGTGACATAAGGCTAAACAATGTGAGCCAAAAGGATATCTATGGATGATTCCGATAGCCGCCTGAATGAAAGAGGGCCGCGTTGAAGCGGCCCTCTTTCAGGGGTACGAACTAAACCTGGTTCAATTATGCTTTACGCCTGCCGCGGCAGACGAATTCTCTGTCTCAGTGCCGTGTCCGTTGCCGTTTAACTTGTATTTGGCTACCAGCGCCTTGAAGGTGTCCGACATCTCGATCAGCGTCCCGCCCGCAGCAACTACTTCCTCTACCTGCGCACTGATCTCTTCAGCCGCTGCTGATACCTGCTGCGTCGCGGCGCTGTTCTCTTCAGCCACTCCGGCTATCTCCTCCATGGACTTGGATACCGTCTTGGCCGTCGCTGCCATCTCCTCGGTAGCCGCCGTGTTCTCTTCCACAATGGCGCTGATGCTGTCGCCCAGCTTCACCATCTCATTGCTCATGGCAGTCAACTGCTGCGCGGCGCCCGATATCTGCTCCACCTGTCCTCCCATCTCCTTCGACCTTGCCAGTATCTCATGTAATGCCTCCCCGGCCTTGCTCGCCAGGTCGTATCCATGCTCGACTTCCCGCGAACCTTTCTCGGTGGCAGACATGGTCTCCTCTACACCGGTCTGTATGCCTCCGATCAGGCTGGCAATCTCCTTGGTGGCCTCCGAGGCCCTCTCCGCCAGCTTCCTGACCTCGTCAGCTACCACGGCAAACCCTCTACCCTGCTCCCCGGCGCGTGCTGCTTCCACAGCCGCGTTAAGCGCCAGCAGGTTCGTCTGGTCGGCTATCTCTTCAATGGCAACTACTATCTTTCCGATCTCCTTGGACCTCTCTCCCAGCCCGTTGACCTTGGTGGATACTACATCCATGGTCTTCTTAATGCTTTCCATGCCCTTCACCGTATCCTGCGCCATCCCGGCGCCCTTTTGCGCCGATTGCGCGGCTACCGCCGCTCCCTCGGATGCATGCTGGGCATTGGCCGATACCTCTGTAATGGCCGTGGATACCTGGCTCACTACCTGGACGTTCTTCTCGATCATCCTCGCCTGTTCCTGGGCGCCCCGGGCTATCTGTTCGATGGCCCTGGAAAGCTGCTCCACCGACCGCAGCGCTTCCTGCATCGCTGTCGCCTGGTCGGATGCGCCCCTGGCCACCTGCTGGCTCGAAGATGCAATCTGCTGCGTGGCCTGGCCTGCCTGCTCCGAGGCCTGTGTCAGATGGTTGCTTGCTTCCACAAGCTGATTGGAAATCTCTTTTAACTTGAATACTACATTAATCCTGTTGTCCAGCGACAGGTTGATCGAATCTTTCAGTTGCTGCAACGCGCCTCGGTAATCGCCGGTTACGTGGGTGGTCAGGTCGTAGTTGGACTCCCTGGCCAGCACGCCCTGGGCTTCATCGATCGGTTTGACCACCAGGTCCAGCGTCTCATTGAAGCCGCGCAGTATCTTGCGGTAAACGCCCGGTAACTTGTCGGCATCCGCCCGTACTTCCAGCTTGCCTTCCTTGGCGGCGTTGATGACCACTCCCGTCTGGTCCACAAGGATACCCATAACATCAATGAACCGGTTAAGGTTATCCTTGATGATTTTAAAGTCGCCCTTGTACTCCGCGGTTATCTTATCTTTTGTACTGCCTTTGGCAATCTGGTCTACAAATCCGGCTGCCGTATTCAGCGGGTCGATGACGGCATCGAGCATATCATTAATGCCTTTTACGATGTCGGCAAAGTCTCCCTTGAATTGGGAAACGTCGCCGCGGGTGGTAAGCTGGCCTTCAGTTCCCGCCCTGATGAGTTTGTCGATCTCTGCTCTCAGGGACTGCAGTGTAGCGCTCATCTCAGCAAACGCCTTGCTAAGCAGGTCTTTCTCGGACCTGGGCTTAACCTCGATGTTGAGATCACCCTCGCTGATTTTAGCTGCATCCCCTGCAAGTTCTTTCAAATACGCAATCACATCTGCAAATGCCTGCGTTACCTGGCCGACCTCGTCCTTGGATTTTACCTTGATACTGTGGTCGACATCGCCGGTGGCAACAGCCCTCGCTATCGGCACGAGGTCTGACAGTGGTTTGCTGATCATGACCCGCGTTAGCCAGATGCAGAATCCGATGCTGATGAGCATAATAATTAAAGATATGGCCGTTAGCTGTGTGCGGGCCGCTGCGACCACTTCATCGACGTCCACAGTATAAATACCTGATCCTATTACCCACTCCCAGGGCTCGAAGCTTTTTACATAGGAGGTCTTGGGTACTATGCGGTTGGCATCGGTCTTGTACTGCCACATGTAGGAGGTAAAGCCCTCTTTCTGGTCTTTGGCGATCTGGCACATGTTCTGGAACATATAGGTGCCGTGGGCATCCTTGTATTCTTTGACATCCGTATCGACAAGTTTTGCATTATTGGGATGAACAACCATGTAGGGGCGATAGTCGATGACAAAGAAATAGTCCGTCTGTTCAGGGCCGTAGCGTAAAGCTTTAACGGCCTCCTTGGCCTGTCCCTGCGCCTCATCCCTGGTCAGTGCGCCCGACTTCTCCATTTCATAATAATGATTGACCATGTACCATGCAGTTAATACCTCGTCCTTGACTTCGGTCTGCTTCGCTGTTATCAGGGACTGCTCCATCTGGGGCAGTATATAACCCAGGATGAAACCGATGAAGATAGCCACTACCGCCATTATCAGCAGCGTAATTTTCCACTGCACGTTCAGTCCGGGCATTCTTTTCTCACCGGAAGCCCGCTGCGTTTTCTCCGACGCAGATTTTGCTTTTTTAAATCCTCTCATAAAATAAATACCTCCGTTAATTAGACTTTCCGCATAATACCTGTAAAAGAAAAAAATATGCGATATTATTCTGTGGGAGGAACAATGTTTCAACAAGGCTCCGAGGGCTAACTTAAGCGAGCCGTGAGGTTGCACGAAAATTAGTCTTGAAAGCTCAAATTGCCGTATTTTTTCCGCATGTTGCGTCTGGAATTGCCTATCTGTGTTCCATAGTGAGCCTGTTGGGTCACATTAAACGCAAACGAGGCTCTATGTGGAAAGTTATGTATGAGGACGGCAGCTTGGCTTAGATTAGCCTGAGGTACCAGAGCAGCAGTTCCTTGCCCCACAGAAGCGTGGCGATGCTTGCCAGGCACAGGAAAGGCCCGAAAGGCATGGTCTCTTTACGGCTTTTTAACCTGGCAATCAGCAGAAAGGCTGCAATCAGTCCGCCTCCCATAATGCCGAGGAAAAGGGCTACCAGGATGAGGGGGAAACCCATGACCAACCCCATAAGGCCGGCCAGCTTGATGTCGCCTCCACCCATACCACCCCGGAAGATCATGGCGACTATTAATAAAAGTATAAAGCCGGTCGCCCCTCCCAGCACTGAGTTAAGCAGGTAGTTGTTTAGAAGGCCCCAGAAGCCCGTGGCGGAAAATGTAAAGGCCCAGCCGGGAACGTAGTTAAAAAGCGTAAGCAACAGCGCTATAGCCAGTGCTATGATCACGGCGGGGTACGTAATGATATTGGGCAGTAGCATCTGCTCGATATCGGTGATCAAAAGGACGATAAAAACCGCCGAATAAAAAAGAAGTAAAGCCGTTTCCCAGCTCAATCCGTAACGCCAGTATATAAAGGTAAAGAGCAGTGCTGTGAAAATTTCAATGACTATTATTCTGGCCGGTAACACAGCCTGGCAGTACGGGCAGTGTCGCTTGCAAAGAATATAGCCGGCTGCAGGAAGCAGGTATTTCCACTGCCATTTTCGGTCGCATGCATGGCATTGAGAAAAAAACGCGGTGCGCGGTTCCGTGAAAGAGACCGCCTTGGCTGCCAGGTTCAACAGGCCGCCGACAATAAGCCCGAAGATGAAAAAAATTAAAAAGCTCAAGAGGTTGATCAACATTCTAAGACGGAGATGACTTGCAAATTAGTTTTAGCAGGTATTATCAATATAACATATGACATAAGCCGGAAGGTTAATGCCGGCTTTTTGTACAGCTGGAGAAATTCCAGCGGTGATTACCTTGAAAGTACGATTCAGGCTTTCTGGGAGAGATCCCGCCACGCCGCCAGCGCAAAGACCACACCGAGAAGGCCGAAAGCTATTGCCGTATATGGCGTCTTATCTAAAAACGCGCCCGCAATAGCGCCATAGACTGAAGCCACGGCAGCGAAAAGCCAGACATACTTCATATTGATGATACCTCCTTTCTACCTATAATGCACGAATATATATCAAACGTCAATAGCTTGCAGCAAAATTTTTAAAATTTTTCTGCTTCCCGCGGACCTGACCGGCCTTTCTGCGGCAGCAAAACAGAGGATACCCCGCAGCCAGCCAAGTCATTGATTTCCAATATTTTAACATGCTAAAATATAAAAGTCACAATAAAAATAAAATTATTGTGACTTTTAGCTATGAGACATTCAAATATTTCGACATTCCTCAAGGAAAACGTCAGCGATCAGTACGCTTTTTTCTGGGAGGCTTACACTGGTACGTGCACTGTCAAAAAAGCTGCGCCCAGGCGTCTTTCGCCATACAGGCGCTTTTATCAGGAAGAGGTTGACTCTAAGCCTCCCTATCTCGTCTTCCGCATCAATAAAAAACGCTACTACGCGCCGTTGAGGAGAAATCCCGTCCTCCACCGTGCCTTCTGCGGCTTGAGCGATAACGCAGGCATCGTCAAATTCGCCTCCGCTTACGGTTTGCTGGGTTTCTCCAGTGCGCCCGTCAAGAATAACCGGGGAAGGCGCTCCGACGGCCTGATGTTGATTGAGTCACTGCAGCGCTGGCGGCGTGAGATAGCTGAAATGAGATCCCTGGTGCATTTGTGGGAACTGGTGCTGAATAAAAGGTCATCACTGCTGAGCGCTTTGCTGGAGTGGGAAAAGGACGGCCTTTACATCATAGTCAACAGGAAAAAGGAACTTGTGCTAAGCGCAGATCTGCCAATGGCTCAAAAATGGAGGGGGCAGGAAGGCCAGTACTATGAACCTGTCACCTATTATATAAATGAATATATAAGCAGGAAGGTGGGAGCACATGTTTATCCCAGAATTCTCCCCGGTTACAAGAAAAAGGTGTATTTCTTTCCTACAGATTTACTGTCTGCCATGTGGCTGATGTTTCTCTGGGAAGTTATCGGCGAAGTCCGCCCGCGCCAGTGCCCGGGCTGCCGTATCTGGTTCAATCCCAGGAGAAGCACCAGGAAGACCTGCGGCGACAGGTGCCGTAAAAAGATGTCACGGATTAATCTCAGCAAGCGAAAGGAACATATATGATGCCGTATCAGCCGGCCCTCCTCTTATAAATTTGTGCAAAATATTGCGTCGACCCATTGACATTCTCCTCAGATATGAACATAATTAGCTGAGCACGATTTAGGAAAACATCTTTATACCCGATATTTTTAATAAAGATGGCCTCTACTACATATATTAACTGCCTGACAGCACGGCTCTTTTCATTCGATTATTTAATATACAGTTAAACATGGAAACCAACGTGAAAGGCAAATCCGCAGGGAAAGACCTGAGCCAAGGTCCTTCACAGAGGTTACCGTCATCATTCTCCCCTTACCAGCCTATCTTCGATAGTCTCAACGAGGGAATCTGGTTCACTGATACAGACGGACTCATTACTTACTCCAACATCAATATAGCAGCCATGCTGGGTTATGCCGCTGAGGAGATGGCCGGTAAGCCCTTCACATCTTTTATGGAGGAGCAGTGCAGGAAGGATGGCGCCCGGCTTATTCAGAAGGGCAAAAGCGGCATCAAGGCATCCAGCGAAATTAAATTCATGCGCAAGGACGGTACAAGTATGTGGGCCGAGCTGGCGGCCGGCTCCATCCCGGACAGTAAAGGAAACCCTCCGGGAATTATTATCGGCGTCCAGGATATTACAGCCCGTAAGCAGGCTCTGGAAGAGTTACGCCTGTCGGAGGAGCGCTATCGCTTGCTCGTGGATAATGCCAGTGAAGCCATCATGGTAGCGCAGGACGGCAAATTCAAGTTTGTCAATTTTACACTCTGTGAGATGATGGGTTACTCATCTGAAGAGCTGTTAGCTATGCCTTCTTTTGCTGATTTAATCCATCCCGAGGACAGGGAGATGGTTATTGATCGTTACAAAAGAAGGATTACGGGGGAAAGCCTCCCCAGCACTTATCTTTTCAGAGTTATAGGTAAAGGCAACGTTGAGAAATGGACGCAATCCAATGCAATAATGATCAACTGGGAGGGACAGCCCGCTACGTTGAATTTCTTTACCGAGATAACCGAAAGAAAGCAGGCCGAGCAGGCGCTGCTTGACTCGGAAGAGAAATACCGTGCCCTGGTGGAGAATGCCTATGAAGCCATTTATATCATTGAAAAGGACCAAATAACCCAAAAAGGCCGGCTCACATTCTTTAACCCGGTGCTCCTTACGATGTCGGGATATACTTCGCAAGAACTCCTTGATATGGATTTCACCCAGCTGGTGCACCCGGACGATTTAACCCGCATAAGAAATATTTTCACCGTCGGCTGGAGCGGCCCTGAAGATAGCTGGAATTTTTCACTGAGATTCATCCATAAAAATGGAGAAATCCGCTGGGCTGAGGTACATCTTGTCAAAATCAACTGGGGAGGCCATCCCGCCGCGCTCAATTTCGCCACCGATATTACCGACAAAAAACGCGCGGAGGAGGAAAGGAGGTCTCTGGAGCAGAAGGCTCAGACGGCCAGCAGGCTGGCATCCGTCGGTGAAATGGCGTCGGGCATCGCCCATGAGATCAATAATCCTCTTACCGGCGTCATCGGCTACGCCCAGCTCCTGCTGCGCGAAGACCTGCCGGAAAAGATCAAAAAGGACCTGAAAATCATCGATGACGGAGCTCAGCGCGTAGCTGATATCGTCAACAGGCTACTGGCCTTCGCGCGACAACAGAAGCCTGAGCGCACTATCGTAGACGTCAACGACATCATACAAAATACGCTCCTTTTGCGTAACTACCATTTAAAAACAAGCAATATCGAAGTAAGCACGAGGTTGGACCCGGCGTTGCCGGCCACGCTGGCGGACAGGGGTCAGATACAGCAGGTATTCCTCAACCTGATTGCCAATGCTGAAACCGAGATGAAGCTGGCGCACAATAAGGGCACTCTGGAGATCACGACCCGGCTGGTCAATAACTACGTCAGCGTCTATTTTAAAGATGACGGCCCGGGCATAGAGCCGGAGAACATTGAAAAAATATTCGATCCTTTTTTCACCACCAGGGATGTCGGCCAGGGCACCGGACTCGGCCTCAGCATCTGCCACGGCATTATTTCGGAGCATAACGGGCATATCTACGCACAGAGCAAGCCGGGTAAGGGTTCCACATTTGTTGTAGAGCTCCCGATAATCTCCAAGGCACCGGTCAGCGATGAATTGGCCGAGGAAGACGGTGATAAAAAGGACATGGGCAGGGCCAGGATACTGGTTGTTGATGACGAGCAGGTTATCCTGCAGTTCCTCAACCGTGTACTAAGGGCTGAAGGACACGACGTGGAGACAGTGGATAGTGCCGCCGCGGCGCTGGAGATGATACAGAAAAAGCGCTACAGCCTCATACTGCTGGATATAAAAATGCCGGGTATCAGCGGCATTGAGTTTTACAGGCAGCTTGAGAAGATCGCCCGTTCCCTGGCCAACAGGGTGGTCTTTATGACAGGTGACGTAATGGGTATCGATACCAAGGAATTTCTGGAAACAACCGGAGCCCCCTTTATCAATAAGCCCTTCGATATTTCAAAACTCAGGCACCAGGTGGATCAGGTCCTCAGCGAGCGCTGACATAATGCCGGTCTTTCAATATATTCTGAGGAGCTATATTGATATACCTGTGGCATAACCGGCCTTGGTTGCCTCAAAAACGCGCCCCACGCTGAAAGAATCGCCGATGTTGCGTATCTCCGGCGCCACGTGTTCCCTCAGGCAGGCTTCGTACAGGCTGTCATCCGGTTTAAGTCCCACAGCCAGCACTATGAGATCAGCCCCTTCTTCGAGCTCTTTATCCTTAACTTTGATTTTCTTTGCCAGCGGATTGGGAATATTTTCGGGCAGTATGGGTGACCATGTATTATAAGGATCAGGTACCGTGGTAGAGATATTCCTTACCAGCGTGACGCTATTTTTTCCCACACTTTTCAGCCTCGTGCAATTAAGTATCTGTACTCCGGCTTTCTCCAGATAATGTATCAAGTGACCGCGGCTGGCAGTACAGACTTCTTTCATCAGGTAGGGCAGCATCTCCACTACCGTTACCTGCTTGCCCAGCTCACAGGAAAGCATAAACGCTACTTCACAGCCCACCGATCCACCTCCGATCACAACTACCTTCTGCGCCCCATCCGCCAGGGCAGTATCACGCAGCAGGTCCACCGCCTGCACCACATAGGGCTGCTCGATGCCTTCCACAGCGGGCGATACAGGTCTGCCGCCGGTACAGGTTACAATAGCGTCAAATCCTCCGCCCTTGAGCAGGTCAATGGTAGCAGTCACCTCCAGATGCACCGCCAGTTCACAGCTGCGAGAAGCCTCACTGAGGGTGTTTTTCAAATAGCGCAGGTAGTTGGCCACATCGTATTTAAATTCAGGCACGGATCCGGGTACCAGCTCACCACCCACCTCATCCAGTTTTTCAAACAGGCTTACATAGTGCCCTCTGCGGGCCGCAGTGCAGGCGCACAGTATTCCTGCCGGGCCGGCGCCGACCACGGCAATTTTTTTTGGTTTACCGGCAGGGACGGGTGCACGGCACAACACGTCTTCGAATCCCGTGCGCGGATTGACCGCGCATTGAGGGTGCCCGCCTTGGATAAACTCATTGAGGCAGGCCTCCTGGTCACCGATACACGGCCTGATCTCAGTTATGCGCCCGGCGTACGCCTTATCCGGCCATTCAGGATCTGCCAGCAGCGGCCGCGCCAGCATGATCATATCGCAGTAACCTTCATGCAGAGCGCGCTCCGCCAGGTCGGGGTATCCCAGCTTGCCTACACCTACTACGGGCACAGATAATCCCGCATTCGATCTAATATTCCGGTTATTAAAATAATCCTTGACTATTTTAGCTACAGGAAGGTAACATCCCGGCGGCATCGGCGTGGGCGGATGTGGCAGCCACCAGTTATCATAGCAACCCAGGTCCACATCGAAGATATCTACTCCCGCCCGTACCAGGTTAACCATGTAGTCCAGGGTCATTTCCACTGTCCTCTCCCTGGAAAACTTCTTCAGTGAGCTGACCTCCGCCATGCGCTTGCCGTATGTTTCATTCAAGGCCAGGGAGAGGTCGATGCGGTACATTATGGGGTAATCGTCACCGCAACGCTGCCTGATATGTTTAACCAGCTCAATTCCGAACGCCTGCCAATCTGCAAACCGGCCCAGCTTACGCCTGTTGAAGGCACGGTTGGTCATCTGCTCAAGCAGGTAGCCCTCATGCCCGTGCAGGTATACACCGTCGATGAGCAGAGCCCTGGCATCGGCAGCGGCCTGCCCTGCATTTTTAATGATCTTCAGGCACTCGCCGTCGCGCAGAGGCCGGCATGGTATCTGCGGTATATAAAAATTTGGATTCCATGACGCCGAGACGGGAAGCCGGAATTTTTTTATCAGGCACTCCGGCGAGCTCACCCGACCCAATCCCGGTGTGAGCTGTATGAAAAACCTGGCGCCGTAAGCATGTATATTCTCCGCCAGTATCCTCCAGCCCGGGTAGACCGTGCGCGAGCGGTCGATGCGCGGCAGGATGGTAAGGTCGCCCGGCTCGGTCAAAGCAGCTTCAACATTGAAATCAACGGGTACCAATCCGGATGTTATCAGGCCGGTGCCGCCCCTGGCGCGCTCGGTGAAATACTGGATCATCTTGTTGTTCGGCCGGCCGGTCTCGTCGCACATGCAGATGTTGCCCATAGGCCCCATAACGATGCGGTTTTTTATCTTGACGCTGTTGACCTGAATGGGAGAGAACAGGTGGTTATAAGGATAGAGATGGTTGGTCATCATGCCGTCCTGCAGCCGCTCTTCATCCAGAAACCATCCGCCGTAGCTGTCAACCAGGTCCTGAATAATTGCTTGATAATCGGTCACCATCGCACCCCCCTCCTGCGGGATTGATTACCCGCGGATATATTTATCTTCGCCCATACCGAAATACTGATTCACAAGCACTTTATTTCCTGCACTATCCCTGATGAATCCGTTGCAATAGCCGAAAGGCCCTTTATAATCCACCCTTAAAAACAGCAGGTTCATATTGATGATCCCCATGGATACAGGCTTAAATGTCAGGTCCACCATGCCGTAACTATCACGTATCAGCCATTCACTTTCCACTCCATCCGGGCGTGAAAATTTCACCGGCGGCAGCAGGTGCAGCCTTCCATTAATCCAAAGACAGTTTTCATTGTATTTCTCGGCGTCCAGCGACTGGTTATCCGTAAGGTTGAACCCGGTCAGCTGTCCTCTGTCATCGAATCTGGCAGCCGTAGCCCAGTCGTATTTCATCACGTAGGGATAAAAACCTTTGTGGTCGTCGATAAAGGCAAAGCTTTCCCGGCGGACAAAATCGATCTTCTCATCTCCCAGGGCCAGGGTGCCCTGCATGGGCATGAGGCATTTATGGGAGTACATTCCCCTGTTCTTGCCGAAGGGTATGGAGACAACGATGGGCTCGACGGAGCCTTCATCATGAAACATTTCGAAGTTTGCTTCCATATCCGGCAGGTTTTTCTGATCGTGAAGCTTAATATTAATATAAAAGCGCCCTTTTTCCAGCAGGCTGACTATCTCAATCATGCATTCCCTGTCCCTGTAGGACTGGCTCGAGTTCCAGATGGAATCCGGCACCTTGACCTGCCAGGACGGCAACACCTTTTCAAAGGTATATTTTTTCCTGTTTTCCTTATCATAGACTATGAACTGGGCCAGCGCCGAAACCTTGGCATTGTAAAGCACTGCCAGCATGAACCACCGGTTGTTGCCCAGCTGAAACGCCTGCCACTCTTTCAGCCTTGCGCTCAGCAGCGGCCCGGGCAGAGGAAAACCGAGAGGATTATGGGCATCCAATGGATTCACTCTACGGAACTGGCTTTTGAAAGTGCCAAAATTAAACTTGCCGCTGGTTACCAGGCTGTCTGGCGCCGGTAGTAATTCTCTCTGCACATATTCAGCCATTAACACACCCCCTTTTCAGCGTCATTTTGCCTGATATATCCCGAAATTTCAAAACAGCGGCCGCCGGCATTGATATCCATGGATATCAATGTGAGAGCATCAAATTGACATTATGGTATATAATCAATATGAATTTTAAGCGGAAGACCGGAGTGAATGTGCAGAGGAGAAGCGATGTCCAAGAATAAGCATATCCCTGATGGGCCCGAAGCAGTTGAAAAGACGATGAAACGTGGGGAGACATTGTTTAACGTTGACATTTCCCAGAAAGCTTATCAGGCTTTTGAAGATGCCCTGAAGATCAGAGACCAGCTCTTGCTTGCTGATCATGATAAAGCCAGGATAGCGGAAATTGATGCTTTCCAGTCCCTGTTTTCCTCCTCGAGCAGCGAACTACCCTACAGGACCTACCTGGCACTGGTCTGGCACTATAAACACATGGTCAGCGATCTTATCGGCAAGGACGAAGAAGCGGGCTCGGCCATAGAAAATGCCCTTGTCTGCGATCCTTCGTTTGCCGATTTCTGGTATCAGCGGGGCTGCGAGTATGAAAACCGGGGTGAATACCAGGAAGCCATCAAACAGTTCGACACAGCCATAAAATACGATGCCGCATCCATTGACGCCCACCTGGGCAGGGCAAGGGCGCTCGAAGCGGCGGGGCAGAAGGAAGAAAGCCTTGCCAGTATTGACCGGGCCGCCGCCTGCAGCCCGCAAAACTGCGACGTATGGGTAAAAAAAGGCGATGTTCTGGATGAATTGAACAGGCTGGATGAAGCTCTCGATGCCTACGAGAAAGCCCTGGATCTAAAACCTTATGAAGAAGCAGCCCTGATCAGAAGGGCGCAGATCCTGGAAAAGATGCACAAATACGATGCCGCCCTGGCAGCCTGGGATCACATATCCAGACAGCACCAGGCGAGGGACCTTCACTGGTACAGAAGGGCGATACTGCTGAGGCGGCTGGGTCACCCGGAAGAGGCCATGGAGGCCTTCAACCATGTCCTTGATGAATGCCTTCAGAACCGTTCACTTGAAGGTTACGAGGTTCCGGCACTGGTACATAAATACCTGATCTGCAGTGAACTTGCTTCCGGTATCCTGGAAGAAATTAAAGGCAAAGTCCCCCTGGGCTCTGCATTAGACCTGAAAAAAGCCGAAGCATTTATGGAATACGGACAGTACGAACAGGCATTGATCCTGTTTAACGACCTGCTGCGGGAATACCCGGACGATACCTGGGTATTGACGCTGACAGTCATTGCACTTAAAGAGCTGGGCCGCAACGAAGAAGCGGAACGCTTTTCCAGCATCATCAAACAATTCAAAGAAAAGGCAAAGCATAAAAAAGCGGATTAACTCTTTCGGGGATGCCGGTGGGAAATTGATATGGCAAGCTTGGAAATTACTCTAAGTGCGCCGGTGACCGTGGAAGTAATTCCTGAGGAATTTTGTCTTGAGGCGACATTCGCAAACCAAAGCTCCCAGCCTATTATCATAGCTCCTGCTCGGGTAAGCTATCCAACCCTTGTGTTGGAGGTTGAGGACAGCGGGGGGAGCCGAGTGTTTATGGCTCCACCACCGATTCCCAGTTATAAAGACCTGAGGCGGAGAAAAACTATTGCGCCGGGAAAATCAGTGCAGATCAGCTATACCGGTTTCCTGGACAGAAGCCTGGCAGCAGGAAACTACCGGGTCCGTTACGCTTCAGTACATCCCGCATTGGGGGGTTTCAAGGACAAAGTTCTGCAGAGTGAATGGCTCAACTTCTCAATAGGTGAAACTGGGCAAGCCGCTGCAGTTAGATCAGCAGATTTGATAGCCTCATTACCGGTAATCCGTGAAGGCGGGGCAGTATTAGAATGTGAAGTGGATAAGTGGCTACGGCAGATCACGTCCAATGCGGGTGAATACGACCGCGTCTCTGAGTGGGTTGCTAGATTTCATCTAAAAATTGATAAAACAAATAAGCTTGTGACAGTAACTGTATATGTCAGGTTGATCGGTGAGGTCTCCAACAGCTGCCGGGACGCCTGGGAAAAGGCCATAGAAAATGCCTGGAGCAACATTTTTAAACTCTGCTGTAATTCGGGAGATTTTCAGATTGTAACTGATCTGCAGTTCGTCGACAGGGAATCACACTACGGTGTTCATGTCGATTATCAAGACACCACGGATATGAGGCACTGGCTGTCGAAAGACACAATAAATGTACGCCATGAATTCGGGCATATGCTTGGCGACTTGGATGAATATTACACTGTAAACGGCCGCCCCTGGGGAAACCCGGGGCAAAGGAAAGGAAGCATTATGAACAATTCGAAGAACAGACCGGCAGCCCACCATTACAAATTAATTCAGGATACCGTTGCAGAGCTGTTGCAAGATAAGTGCACCACCAGGCCGATAACAGAGACCTGTTAGTATCAATGAGCATGATACGGCATCTGATCATTTACAGGGCTGTGGAGCCAGCGGTCAGAGTCGAACTGACGACCAGCTGTTTACGAAACAGCTGCTCTACCACTGAGCTACGCTGGCGTGACTAAAAGTATACCCCCATTATAATTTACCGGGCAAGGATTTGTGCTAAAATTGCCCTGATTCCAATAATTTATCATTAACCTTAATTTTTTACAGGGAGGTCCGATTATGAAGTGGTCAGAAGCGTGGACGGAACTGGTGGTTATGCTGCGATTGAAAACAGATCCTGTGGCGTTCAGACGCTTTACAACAGTAGCTGATATGGAACTGGTAAAAAATGTCTACAAGGTCCCAACCCTCTTCACATTCTGCCAGGCCGTTTTCCTGGCCCGGGTACAGAAGCTGACCGTGGGCATTACCAAGCAGGATAAAATGAATATCCGCTGCACGCGGATACACGGCTTGCGGCACGCCTCGGAAAGCAGCATGAAAGCAGAGGCGGAGATGCTCTCCACCACCTGGTTCGGCTCACACAATGAAGCCATGAGGCAACAGCTTGATACGCCGCGTGTACCGGTGGCGGAAGCTATAGCGCTGGCGCCCCTTTCCAAGGAAAAATTCGAGCCTGAAGTGGTGCTTATTTTCGGCAATCCCGCGCAGATCATGATGCTGCTCTGCGGGCTGCAAAAAGAAAGGTATGAACGGTTTGAGTTCTTCTTCATCGGTGAAGGCGCCTGCGCCGATTCGCTGGGGGAATGCTACCGCACGAATAAGCCCCAGCTTTCCCTTCCCTGCTACGGTGAAAGGTCCATGGGACAGGTTGCCGACGATGAGATTTCGCTGGCCCTGCCGCCCGAATACGTAGAGCGCGCTATTTCAGGAATGAAAAGGCTCGCCAAAATAGGTTTTAAATACCCCATCAACTTCATCGGCGCGCAGGCCGACCTGGAGCCCATA
>JAQUQM010000045.1 GCA_028716085.1 Dehalococcoidia bacterium
TTGCCTCGCTCCTTAATGCATCTCGGGCTTTCCTGGCGCTGTCATCCAGTTGTCCCAGGTCGTTCAGTCGGCTGGCTGTCCGCCAGGCACCAAAGTTACCCATCTGCAGCTCAAGATAGGCAGCGGCGAAGGGAGCCAGCTGGCGGGGAAGAAGAGCCCCTGTAACCTTTTGTGGTAGATTCACCAGAAACCGGGCGCCCTTTTTGATAGCGGACCAGAGACCGCGGGCTGAGACAGGAGCTGGTGTGAACGGGTTGAGCTGCGTGACGAGGCCTGATGTCCACCCCGAATTTATTGAGACTTGCTCCAGTTCGGTGCAGAATGTCTGCAGGTGCATCAGGTGGCCGTCGGCAATTATGAACATGACATTTTTACCCAGATAGCTTTCAACGTTGTTTTCCTGGAAGGTCTCAGGCAGGAAATCTGTCTTAGCAACCTTTCCGCCGATTTTGTCAGCAATCTCCTCGTAGCCCATAAAGTAATCAAAATCTTCCGGCTTGAGCGCTGAGCAAGAAGATGCAGCAATCGGCGAAGGCGTCAGGTCGTCGGTAGCGTAAATTTCACCGCCGACGAAGGTAATTTTCTTCTGATGCTCGGGGTATGACCAGACCTCAGACCTGACGAGGGCGTTGTATTCGATCACGCTGTCCAACAGGTATGAAATACTGAACTGCTCGGGGTAGCCGAAGGCGTTAATGATCTCCTTCTGCGCAGGTGATACGGAGCCTCCGTATCCGGTCACTGACCATTTCAGTATCGTCCTGGCGTCTTCGATGGTGATTTTATGATCACCATTTGTATCCAGTTTGAGGTCAACCGGCATAGTGTTCCTGGCCATTTTTAGCGCTTTGAAGGCATCGAGCTCGGTAGCCGTGAATGAATTGACTGCGGTGTCAGTGATGGAAATGGTGGGAGTGGATGTGGTTGATGTGGAAGGGGTCTGAATATCAGTGACTTCCGGCCCGGCGGTCTGGGGTGATGAGGGGGAGGGAGAGGAAGGTGTGGTTGAGGGGATAGTAGTTGGAATAGCAGGTGTGGCAATGATGAAGGACGTTATATCCTGGGCGACTTCGTTCCCGCTGGTAGCCTGAAGCATAACCTGCCAGGTTCCGGCGTCGGATTCTTCCGCTACCCCGAGCTGTTTCTGATATGTTTTACCGTAGTCAGCCGACTGAGCCCAGGAATTACTTCCCCCCGGGCCGCTGAGCATAAGCTTTGTCTGACAGGAGCGATTGACAGTGAAGTAGATAACGGGTATCTCTCCCAGGATATAAGTGCCGCCCGACGAACCAGGCCCTTGTCCGCCCTTACTGCACCATACGTCGACCTGCAACGGGATTACAGGTTTGTAGGCAAATATGCTGTCGGGCACTGCCACGCTAAGCAGCATGAAGGCTGCCAGGGCATATAAAGCCGATCTAACCGTTATACAGTGCATATCGCCATCCCGCTATTCGCTGTTGGAGAGAAATTCGATGACGGGTGTATCGGGCGATTTTCCCTTGCCTTTCACAATAGAAACGCTGACCGGAAGTTCTACCAGGTCGGTTGCGCTGTGGGCAAAGACATTCTCGATAAATATTGCGCGGTCCTCGCTGCCTTTAATGGTTTGCAGCGCTACCGTAGCTATGGCTCCATCACCGGTTATGACGCTGCTGCTGATTACGCCGACTACAATGTGCCCCGGGCTATCGGCATCGTATTCAAGCATTATATCTTTGAACGAGTCACCCCTGGCGACGTCCACAGCGCGATAGGAAACCGGATCGTAGATGATTTCAAAATGCAGGCAGCCGACGTCGTTGGCGCCTTTGATATTGACAGGTATCTTCGTGGAGGCAGGCTTGCAGGCGATGGTAAATACGAAGAGGAATATGAGAACTAATAAACCCGTTACAGACAGAGGTCTGCATTTCATAACCCTTACTCCCAACCCTGGCATCATAATACTGGGCGCAACTCGATATGTCAATGAAGATTACTTGTTGTTGATGTTTGAATGATGCTTCCGCATAGTTAGACATTTTTGTGGCTACGGCTGTGATATAATCCGGATATATTTCTAGGCAGGAGGCGCAGACGATGATAATACGTAAAGCCGTCGCCGGTGATGAATCCCAATTTATCGAACTGATCAAGCTTTTCCCGACGGATGCGCCGCCAATGGCCGGGTGGGATTTAATGGGCAAAGCCTTTCAGAAAATGGTAAATAATCCCGACCTTGGTGCAATTATTGTAGCCGATGAAGAGGGCGTTCTTCTCGGGGTGATCACTCTGTCATACCCCATGGCAGCGCGTTGCGGCGGTATCTATTCCTGTATAGAGGAGTTCATGGTGAGCGAGAAGGCGCGCGGCAAGGGGGTTGGTGGTAAGCTGTTGGAGGCTGCCCTTGAAGAGGCCAGGTTAAAGGGATGTTTTGAGATACAGGTCAATAATCCAAGCCAGATGGGCTACCCTGTATACCTTCGCCATGGCTTCGAGGATATTGGCAAGCATTTGAAGTTGATGCTGTAGCCCTAGGATATGAATTAATCGGTAAATAAGATACGCGCCTGGAGGGATTCGAACCCACGACCCCCGGTTCCGAAGACCGATGCTCTGGTCCGCTGAGCTACAGGCGCATGACGAAAAATGAAGCTAAAATTGCCTCCTGGGTACTTTCCCTCGATATACAAAAATCGAAAAAGCTAACGGATAGCTAACGCTTTTTATCAGTAGCTTCATTTTCAATCGAAGTATACTTGTTAGTGAACGCCTCGTCAAAGCGTTCAGCCGCCGCCTTTTGCAGACCGGGTGCTATGTGGCTGTACGTGTCCAGCGTGACCGCTATGTTAGCGTGCCCCAGTCTTTCCTGCACTATCTTTGGGTGAATTTCCTGTTTCAACATGATCGATGCATGCGTGTGCCTGGCGTCATGCAGCCTTATATGTTTAAGTCCGCTTCGTTTGCTGATCTTAATCCAAGCATGTGTTACCGTGTTCGGTAGTAGCGGTCTTCCGTCAGTATGACAAAATACCAGGTCATCATCTTCGAGAGGTGTCATTAATATTATTCGCTCAGCCTCGCATTTTTCGCGGTGCTCTTTTAGTACTATAAAGCCCTTGGGTGACAATGCAATAGCGCGCCGTCCCTTCGCCGTTTTCGTCGGCCTGAAAACCACAGTGCCGCCTTTTAAGCAGTGCAGGCTCCGGCTAACGTAAATCTGGCCCAGGATGAAATCTATATCTTGCCAGCGTAGCGCAAGTAGTTCCGATCGCCTCATACCGGTGAAAAGGGCTGTGTAGAAAAGCGCATAGTATTGAGTCGATTTAGCGGTATTCAGGAATTGCATCACATCATCCTCGCACCAGGTTTTCATTTCTGTTCGCTGCACTCTGGGTGTGCTAACGGCATCAGCTACGTTCCTGGAAAGTACGCCCCATTCAACAGCCGAATGAAGCGCTTTATGCAATGCGGTGTGATGATGCCGTATCGTTAGGGCGCTCAATCCTGCCGCTATCTTTTCGGCGTAGTATCTTTGAATGTGCTCAGCCTTTAGCTGTAAGAGCGTGATATTGCCAAATGCCGGAATCAGATGTTTTCGCACAATATGTTCATAGCCCTCTGTCGTCCGGGGTGACAAATTGGGTTTGACGTAGTCTGCTAACCAGCGTTCAAGGTATTCAGCCACCGTAGTCTTGTGCGGCTTCATATACAGGCCGTTGTCCATTTCGTGCAGTGCTTCCGACAGCTTTTTCTCAGCTTCTTTCTTTGTCCCCTTGACGCTTATCCACTGCTGTTTTCGTTTGCCGGTCGCCGGATCCTTGCCCATCTCAAGCACTATGGTGTAACTGTCTTTGTATCTCTTAACTATATGCCCTCTCATTTCGCACCCCTTATATTATTTCTTGCCCCCAGTTATTAGTGCCTTCCTGAATTCAAGCTAACTCCAAATAATAGCCTCGTATTACGACACCCCCAAAGCTGACAAATCCCTATAGACGCAATAGCACATATGTACTATTATAATATACAGTGTATCTGAAATCAATACTACAGGAGGAAAAATTGAACGTGGAAAAACTTACCATTACAGTAGAAGAAGCCGGTGCATTATTGGGCGTTAGCCGTGCCCTCGCTTATCAGATGGCTAATTCTGGCCAGCTTCCGGTTATTCGCTGTGGCCGCCGCCTTCTTGTTTCCCGAAAAGCCTTTGAGGCCATGCTTGAAGTTAAGCCCGCTGAAATCAGATCATAATCATATATGATAATACTTCTATGCCCAGAAATAATATTGATCACCAGTCCATTGAAAAAGATAAATCTAAAAATGTGCCGGAGGTTCCCGTGCCCGGTTTTGTCCTTGGCACAACCGTTGCCGAGCTTGTCATCAGCAAGGAAGGCATCCGCACTTTTGTCATGAATCGCAAGGGTGCGCTCTCCCATACCTCAAAGCATCGCGCCCCTCATTTCTATCATGTCCCGCCTGATGATACCTTGGCTGGTAGCGTAGTGCATTTCGCTCGTGAATCCGCTCGCTATTGTCAGCCCCACGATTTACTGCAGCAAATCCAGGCTTATATCCACAAATATCTGGAGCTTCCCTCGTCATATGAGGCAATTTCCGCCCTTTATGTGCTTTTATCCTGGGTTTATGAGTTCGCCCCTTCTGTTCCTTATCTGCGCGTGATCGGTGACTGGGGCACCGGCAAGACCCGCTTCCTGCAGGTCGTCGGCTCTGTCTGCTTCCGCCCCATTTTTGCTTCCGGCGCTGCTACGCCCTCGCCTATCTTCCGTATTCTCGATCAGTATCGTGGCACTCTTGTCCTCGATGAAGCTGATTTCAAGGAATCTTCAGCCTGGGTCGATATGATCAAGATACTCAATAATGGCTACCGTCCGGGGTTTCCTGTCCTGCGTGCTGATAAGGTTAGTGGACGCTGGCGTCCCCGTGGTTATCAGGTTTTCGGTCCCAAGCTTATTGCCACCCGTTTCCGCTTTGAGGATGAGGCCCTTGAATCCCGCTGCCTCACTGCCATGATGCCCGTTCTTACCCGTTCTGATATTCCGCGTATGTTCCCAGCCTCTTTTAACGATGAGGTCCATGATCTGCGCTCTAAATTGCTTACCTTCCGTCTGTATAATCTTTCCAAGCTCAAAGGCAGTGAGTTTACCAATGATTTGCTGGAGCCGGGGCTTCAACCTCGCCTTCAAGAGATCCTCATGCCTCTTAAAGCCCTGGCTGGCTCAGATCAGTATCTGTCAGATACCCTTTCAGCCTTTATTAAAAGCCAGCAGGAGTCAATGTATTCCCGCCGTCGTGATACCCTGGAAGGGCTTGTTGTTTCTGCTATGCTGCAATTGCGCTCAAATGATGTACTTTTAACTTCTGAGGCCATCTCTTATTGCGCTAATGATATGGATGAAGATGTCGGCCTTACGGCCCGCAAGGTTGGCTGGGTCGTCAAGCGCCTCGGGTTTCTCAAGCGCCGTCTCGGGCATGATGGCCGTCATATAGTTGTTTGGGATGATGAGCTCGCCTTCCGGCTTGCTTCGCAGTATGGCATTTCTTTATCTCCATCCAAGTCCACGGAAAAAACGTCACCAACGTCACCATTGTCACCGTAGCTTCATATTTTGCTGTCGTTTCTCTGCCGGGCAAAGGATTGTCACCAACATTGTCACCCGTTTTTCGTATTTGCTGGTGACGTTGGTGACAATGGTGACAATGTTTTTGGTGTACGAAATATTATTAAGTTTCTAGTCTTTTTCCGCTGATAAAATTTTAACTCTAATATCTTTGTCAATTAAATTCGGTGTGTATGATATAGCTACTACATTATGTATATGATTCTTCTGTATGTATCTATTCATCCATTCATCTATCATATTATCCATATGTGCCGGAACACATGCTACTAAAAGCGCACAATCTTTTAATTCCCACCTAACCGAATGGGGTTTTTTATCCACTAAATATTCTTTTTCTATACGTTCAAGGTGATAATCTATCTTCTTTCGGGATTCATCATCGCAGTCAAGCAATATAAGTGCAGCTCTAATAAATCCTAGTGGTTTGTTTTTTTCGAGCATGGTAATAAGTTTTTCAAGGTTTGGAGGTATATGCTGTTTTGGTTTTGGAACTTTAGAGCGCAATCCTTCCTTGTACATAAAGTAAGAATCGAGCTCTTCTGTATAACCTATAGGAGTTACCTGCGTAAATTCTATAATCTTTTTACTATCTATATAAAGCCCCTCTTTTAAATAAACCATTAAATAATCCAACTCGTCATAAAATTGTAACTGCTCAATATCATTCGCTTTTATCCTAGATTTTAAATAATGGATAAATTCTACCGGATGTTCTATTATTTCAGCGATGGCGCGCAAATCATTAAGGCTAATAGTCCAAGGCCATTCATACCCATTGATAATACCAAGCTTTTTTATTGATGCAAGATGTGAAGCCAAGAAGGTTAATTGAGCAAATGATATGTTTATTAAGAAGAAATCATTAACTTCCGAAACTTTTATAGAAATAACTGGGTTGTGTTTTTCATCGAAAAATGGTGCTTCATTCGTAGACTTAATATAATTTAAAGTACGAAGTGATTGTTCATACGCTTTTCCAATAATCTCGTCCAAATTATCTTTCAATCTAAGTATAGAACCACGCCGAGCACTCGCTGTTAGTTTGCCAGCTTTTGTTTCTAAGATGAATAAAGTATCTCCAAAAAGCAGCAAACCGTCAGTTTCAACCCATGATTCGGTTCCATTTATAATGACAGGATAATAGAGATTAGGATACGCACGAGAGTCAGGAAGTATCTTCTGGAGTAGTTCTATACCCTTTTTTTCCACGTATACATCTCTATCTGGTAAGAAATGAGTTTCGTAATACGTATGATCTTTACTCTCAATTAGGCGTTCCAAGAGATACCCAAGAGCACGAAGTACCAATGGTATATGGAATAGATAGAAATCGCCACTGTGGTATATGACTGGCCTTTCATAAATAATAGACGGGTTCAGTGGCCAACCCTTCCAATCTGGTAATTTTTCAAAGAAATCACGATTATCACCAAAGCTACAAGAAATCGACGTTAATACCATTTCGTCAGTCTTATCTCTCGGCACTATTTTAAAGATATTTTGATTTGCTGTTGTTTCAAATATTTCAAAGAGCTCATTGACATCTTGGACAGCTTCAGGATTCTCAATTTTGTATGCTTCTATCATTTGTTCAAAGCTAGGATATTTATTAACTTTGTCTTGTGACCATTGCACGAATATTTCGTAAGATTTTTTTGCCTTCCTGCAGGGTTCTTCAATTTGATTAAATAAGTCTTGAAGGGCTTTGTTAGTGATGCTTTCAGCATACTCTAGAGTAGCAAGGAATTGCTCGGCGGTAAAGCTAAATTCTCTCAATATAAACTCATTGTGTTTTGGAAAGAGCTCTAAGAAAGTCTTTCTTATATGTATCCAGAAGGCTTCTCCTCGGACAAATAAAGCACTACTAATTAATTTTTGCCTCAGTTCAGAAGTTATTCCTTGATCACCTTTTTCCGCAATCTCAGTTCCAAAGTACCAGAAAACTTGAAATAATATTTTACTGAGTAATATATCAATTTCCCCAAATAATTCTGAATTCAGCTCTTTTGGATTATCGGAGTATTCATAAGCTGTTGCGATGCTCAGCAGATATTCTACTTTTGACTCAAGGCCTTCATGTGTGATTTCCTTATCGGTTTCGGGGTCACCAAAAAGATTTGAAATAGCAAAAGAATTTAGTATCATTAAGGAGTCATGTGTCTCAATTAAATCTGCTAATTGATTGATCATGTTATCGATAGCATTCTTAAATTGAGGACGTCCTTTTTTTATTTGTTCTATATATTGTTTGTGAGTCTCATTGTCAAGATTTGATTTCATCTGTACAGCTCTACCAAATCGAGCAATAGTTACTGGGCCTACTTGAATAATTTCATCTGGCTTTTTTATAGCCATTCGCTTATGAAGCTTTTTAGCCCATTTCTTCTTAGATTTCTTACGTTTCGAATGTCTCATCAACCAACATTATACTATCTTGATTATTATTCGTTTATCTTATTAAATTATCATTAAAGGTCATTTTTCCTCTTTTTATATTCTATCTGAAATTAAAATATTTATATGTGATTCATTCCGTGACAAAATCCCCTTTACAACCATAGAACACATGTTCTATCCTATATGTCAATACTATGCAGGTACCTTTACTTGAAAAGGCCCTCCAGGAGCAAAATTACGAGCTGGCAGCTCTGGCCATCGTCTATGGCATGCTCAAAGTAATTCATGACAGAAAAGAAAAAGCGCGGTGCGCCCAAGGGCAACCAGAATGCCCGGACACACGGCTTCTACAGCCAGGTTCTTGATGAGGCTGAAAAGCTTCAGCTTGACGAAGCACGTGCCGTTGAGGGCATAGACGAAGAAATCGCCATCCTGCGCGTCAAGCTGCTCACGCTCATCAATGAGCACCCCGATCGCATCGATCTTCAAATGGTTGCTGCAAGCACCATAGCCCGGCTGGTCCGCACCAAGTTTAATATCAGCGCCGGCCAGAAGAAGTCGCTCAAGGATGCCATCACCAAGGCGCTTACGGAGATCGCAGTTCCCCTGGGAATAAAGGCATTTATTCAGTAGATGGAATTGAGGCCGTACCAGCAGGAAGTTGCCAGGGCCATTTTCGATAGTATTCTGCAAAAGAAAGGCCTTACGTTTTCGGTTGAGATCGCACGCCAGGGCGGTAAAAACGAGCTTTCAGCTCATATTGAGGTGCTTTTGTTGACGATGTTTATAGCGAAGGGCGGTACTTCCATCAAATGTTCTCCTACCTTCAAGCCGCAGACTCTCATTTCCATGAACCGGCTCAAGGATCGCCTGGATGATTTTGGCTACGATGGCATCTGGCAGGCCGAGTTCGGTTATATTTTGAGGCTGGGAGCCGCCCGCCAGGTTTTCTTGTCCGCTGATGAAAGCTCCAACGTCGTCGGCCACACCGCCGACCTTTTGCTGGAAGTGGACGAGTCGCAGGATATCAATCAGGACAAGTATTCCAAAGAGTTCCGCCCCATGGCGTCATCCACCAACGCTACTAGTGTTCATTATGGGACCACCTGGGATGATGGCACTCTTCTTGAGCAGACCAAACAGCTTAATCTTGAGCTTGAAAAGCAGGACGGCATCAAGCGCCATTTCCGTTATCCCTGGGAAGAAGTAGCTAAATATAATCCCGGCTATGCCACTTTTGTTGAATCCGAGCGCCAGCGCCTGGGTGATGACCACCCCCTCTTTCGTACCCAGTATCGCCTTTTACCACTGCCAGCCAGCGGACGCCTCTTTTCCCGCGCTCAGGTTACGCAGGTCATCGGCAGTCATTCACGCCTTCGCTCCCGGCAGCCAGGTGCTATTTACGTGGCCGGTATAGATATTGCCGGACAGGATGAGCAGCTCGATGAGATTATTTTGACTCGTCCCCAGCGTGATGCCACCGTTGTCACCATCTCCGAAGTCGTCCGCAATGAGAATAAAGAGCCATCGCTGAAGGTTGTTGAGCATTATGCTTGGATAGGCAAATTGCATCATGAGCTTTACCCTCAGCTCGTCGCTATCATCAAAAATACGTGGAATTGCAGCCGCGTGCTATGCGATGCTACCGGTATCGGTGAGCCGGTTGCCTCGTTCCTGCAGAAATCCTGCGGTGCGCGTGTACAGCACTTCAAGTTCACCCAATTGTCCAAATCTCAGCTTGGTTTTGATCTTATTGCCGCTGTCAATTCCAATCGCCTCAAATGCTATGCCGGAGATGGCAGCCGTGAGTTTGCCGAGTTCCTTTTGGAATTGGAGAAAGCGAAGTCCCAGTATCGTCCCAATCAGACCATTAATTTCTTTGTTGATCCATCGGAAGGCCACGACGATTATTTAATGTCCCTGGCTCTGTGCGTCAAAGCCGCTCAGGACAGCACCCCCAGGGTCGCTACCGGAGGCCAGCGCAATGACTGATTTCAAGCCTTCCGACCTCGCGCAGCTTGAGCGCTCCCGCTTCAGTGGGTATAAAGCTAATCTCGATTTTTATAATGGCAGCCAGTGGGCAGTCAAATCGAAAAACCGCCAGCTTGTCTTTAACTACGCCAAGATTGCCATTGATAAGATCACGTCCTATTTGATGTCCGGCCTCAACTTCGCCTTCGAGCCGTTAGGCACACCTGTCATTGCGAGCCCCGCAGGGGCGTGGCAATCTCCTGGCCGAGTTAATGCCGATATAGCCAAACGTGCCGAAGATCTTATCTACCAGATCCTCGATCAGAATAATTGCGGCGAGCTTGATTATACTACTGAAATAGATTCGGCCATTCTGGGCGATGGCTGCTACAAGGTCACGTGGGATGCCGTAGAGAAGCGCGTCCGTATCACCGCTCCCGATGTCAATGGCATTTATGCCTGGTGGGCTGGTGATGACCTGACCCGGCTGTATCAAGTAGCCAGCCGCTATCAGCTCTCCCAGTCTGAGGTTTTGATGCTCTATAAAAAGACCGTCCAGAAGAAAACTGTTCAGATGACCGAGCTATGGACCGCAAAAGATTTCATTCTCTTCATGGATAACGATATTGTTGACCGCAAGCCTAATCCCTACAGCTTCATTCCGTTTATTATCTATCCCAATTTGCGCCAGCCCAAGCAGTTCTGGGGGGTGTCGGATATCCCCACCCTGCAGGAGCCGCAGAAAGAGCTTAATCGTGCTCTGTCGCAACTCTCACGCATCCTGGAAGTGTCCGGAAACCCTATCGCTGTTCTTGAGGGTGTGGAGTCATCGGAAGATATACAGGTCAGGCCCGGCGCTGTCTGGAATATTCCCCCGGATACCAAGGCCTATCTTCTCGACCTCTTACAGGGCGGCGGTATCCGCCTGCACATCGACTATATAGATTTGGTTTACCGAACCATCCACGACCTTTCAGAGTCCCCCAGGGCGGCCTACGGCGGCATTCAGAAGGAGCTGTCGGGCGTTGCCCTTGAGGTGGAGCTTCAGTCGCTTTTACAGAAGGTGAATCGCAAGCGTCTGGTCCGTACCAATGTCTACAAGCGCCGCAATGAGATGATTTTGAAGCTGTGGGCAAAGTTTATGCGTGAAGATTTAACCCAGACCAGCCAGAGGGTGTGCTGGGGACATGTGTTGCCCCAGGATAGGGCGCGTGAGTCCCAGAACGAGCAGCTGCTTGTCCAGTCCGGTGTCCATTCCCGTCGCACTGCTATGGATAACCTGGGCGTGCGTGACCCTGAATTGGAGTTTGAAAAGTGGATGGATGAGCGCAAGCGCATCTTGCAGCAGAATAACGATTTTAAAGCGCAGTCTACACAGGGCGGAGCGAGAGAGAGAAATGTTGCCGCCGATATGCAGGCACCGCTTTGAATAGCCTGTCATTGCGAGGAACGCAGTGACGTGGCAATCTCACGATCGAAGGAGAAAATATGTCAGAGGATAAACCCGAATATAAGGCAGAACCTATAGAACCCGTCATTGCGATCCCCGAAGGGGCGCGGCAATCTCATGGCCTTGCGCCATCAGAGGCAGATAAACGCATCTCCGCCCTCGAAGCTCAGCTCACGGAAAAGGATACCGCCTTAACCGAAGCTAAAAAGGCGCTGGAAATCCAGGCTTCCGATTTCGCCGTTCTGAAAACCACGCATGAGGCGGCCATCACGGCTTATAAGAAGTTGGCTATCAGTTCAAACCCTCTTTTCTCTGCGGAGCTGATATCCGGCAATACTGTCGCCGAAGTGGATGTTTCTATGCAGAAGATCACTGATCTAGCCGGTCTTGTTCGCTCAAAGATTGAGGCTGATATCAAATCCGTCAGCGTTCCGGCCGGCGCGCCCGAAAGGTCAGGCCCGGATATTTCCGGCCTTTCCCCCAGGGAAAAAATAAAACAAGGATTGGAGAAGAAATAATTTATGGGAACTACACTCTCAGAATATTCCAAGCTCTCGAATGATGTGATGTACCAGGGCGTCATCGAGACTATTATCAAGGATTGCCCGTTGCTTCAATTCCTTCCGTGGATTGAGATCGTGGGCAATGCTCTCACGTATAATCGTGAGCTGACTTTGCCGTCCGCGGAATGGCATGCGGTCAATGATGACTGGACTACTAGCCCGGCCGTTACTTTTGCCCAGAAGACTGCCACTCTTGCCATCCTCGGCCAGAATGCCGATGTCGATAATTACGTGAAGCAGACCCGTTCCAATGTCATGGACGTAGAATCAGCCATCATCGAGCTTACTGCCAAGGCAATCAGGCATGAGCTTGAGGACAAGCTTGTTTATGGCGACAATTCCGGTGTCCCCAACCAGTTCGATGGACTTATCAAGCTTATCAATACTGCCGCTGCCAGTGACCAGCTTGTCGCTATGGGAGCAACCGGCGCTACGCTCACCCTTACCAAGATCGATGAGCTTATCGATGCCGTAAAGGGCGGAAAGCCCGATATGCTTCTTATGAGCAGGCGAAGCAGGCGTAAGATCGCCGCGCTTGCCCGCGCGGCCGGCAATAACCTTGAAGTCGGCAAAGGCATGCTGGGTGAGTTCGTTGAGTATTACAACGGAATCCCGATTTCCATCTCGGATTTTATCAAGGATACTCACACCCTCGCTGCTTCGGTCGAAACAGCTTTTACGGGGGGATCAAATTCTACTATCTATGCCGTTCAGTTTGGCGAAGATGGCGTCTGCGGCCTCACCGGGCCCGGCGGACTCCAGGTCGTGAAGATCGGCGATATGGAAACTAAGGATGCTTCCCGTACCCGCATCAAGTGGTATTGTTCGCTGGCTTTGTTCAGCAATGTCAAAGCGGCTGCATTGATAGGAGTGCAGGACTAAATTTGTCTTAGCGGAGTGACTGCCCGTTAAGTGCGCCTCCTTTTAGGTAATGGGTCGGGCGGGATTCACGCCCCCGCCCACCCGAATGAAAAGAAATGACAACATTAAGTAGCATACGCACCCTGGTCCGCAGGGACCTCAAGGATGAAGACAGCGTCAATTATCGCTGGACGGACGATGAGATTGACCGCGCTGTTGAAAAGGCCGTTCTCGACTATTCCGAGTACTGTCCCATGCAAGTCAGGTCAGTGTTGGCCACTGTCGACGGCAGCCAGGATATTGATATATCCGGCCTCACCGACCGCATCGATGTCCTGCAGGTTGAGCATCCGGTCGACGAGTCCCTCAGACAGTTCCACCCGTTTAGAGTTTGGGCAGACATCCTGACTTTCCAGGGTGGCTATGAGGGAGATGGCGAAAATTGCTATGTTTACTGGCTTCAGAAGCATAGCATTACCGCCCAGTCGTCCACTATTCCATCTGCCCATGAGGGTATTATCGCTCTCGGTGCTTCGGCTTATGCCATCAGCTCCCAGGCTCAATATAAGTCCGACATGGCTAATACCGGCGGCCCCAATGTCGATAAGGACTATAACTTCTGGGCCAAGGAAAAGTTCAAGCAGTTCTATGATTCCCTGCAGCGCGTGAAAAACTATAACCCGAATAAATTGAAGGTAATCCAGCTATTACCCGAGGAGTAATCATATGCCCATAAAAACGTCAGTGCGAGTGAAGCGTGGCAATCTTTTGGCCATCCAGAAAATCGATGGCGAGCCTCGTCTTGATCAGGAGCAGGAAAATAGTATGCCTCTTTTGCAAGATGGCCTTCCCAGGCAGGCTTATGCCATTGTCGAAGATCCTGATTTACCCGGTACCTGGCAGCTTCCCCATCATACTAAATTAGTGAAGCGCGCTGTGATCGGCAAGATAGGCTATGAGCACACCGTTGATTGGCCTCTTCTCGAAAAATCTGTCTTATCTCTATCGCGCCAGGGCATTGATGGCAGGCGTGTAATCGCAGACCCCAGGCTCATTATCGATGCCGCCCGCCATCTGGCAGCTCATTATCGCAAAGCTGGCCGCCAGATTCCCGATGTCCTTTGCGTGCTTATATAACAAATGAAATTAAGGAGTGTTGAAATTGCAAAAAACACAACAAGCTTTAGACGATCTTCTTTCGTCCGCAATATCCTTAATCCCTACCTGGCTGAATATGCTCAAGAGTACCCGCTTTTTGACCTTTTTAATTATGGTGGCCGTGCTCATCTGGGCTTGGAAATTCAGCGGCCTCACCGATGTGCAGGCTCAGATCGTTTCCATAGTTGGCGGCCTTCTGGGTGTCAATTTCGACTGGGTCAAAACTATCGGTAAGAAATATGAAACTCCCCAGGCCGTTGCAGATACATCCGTCACCACAGCATCTATCCCGGAGCCGAAAGAGCCTGCTCCGCTTCCCAATCAGTATGAGCTGCCCCTTGTCATCGATGACTATGTCAAGAACCAGGGTGGCAGTGTGCAGGATCAGTATGATTCCGTTCAGCGGGTTATCTCTGGCTATAATTTGCTGAAAATCCATCCGTCCGTCAGGGTCGCCGTAGCTGAGCAGGTTCTGGACAAGGCTATTTCCCTAGCGCAGCAGGTCTGGCCCAATCTCGTCGGCGTTAATTCTTCAGGTGCTCCTCATTACCGTGCGCCCGAAGCCACTGACTATAAAAATTATGCTTCCAAGCAGGTCTACGATAAGGCTGTGCGTGACGCCATCCCCGGCTGCCAGTATATGCCGGAAGGTGCTTACGTGCTCTTCCGTGATATGGAAGACCTGTATCGCTTCCGTTCCAATCTAACCATGCTGGAAGAAAAGCCTATCCGCTGGTATGAGCCGAATGGCAAGTCCCCGCGCATCAAGTATATCTATACCCTTGCGGACATGGGCTTGTCCGCCGTCGCTTAAGGCATCAGTTTATCGTGGCGTCGCGTGGATCTGCGCGGCGCCACGCAAGGAGAGGTGTATTTTGGCTGAAGTTAAAGATCGCGTGTTGCCTGATTATCGCGATACCGGTTGTGCTGTTTATTCCGAGTGTCTTGAGTGTCCGTTGCCTCGCTGCATTGAAGAGTTGCCTAATGGCAAGCAGCGTGTTCGTTCGTTGCGCAGGGCTATTGCTATAGATAAATTGCACAAAAAAGGCAAGTCACTTGATGTAATAGCTGTACGCTTTAATGTGTCTGTGCGCACTGTTTACCGCTCATTAGCTTTGTTAAAGAAATGAGAACATTATCATCTGCTCTCGCTCTGGAGCAAAAAAAGGCTACCCGTAAGCCCCTGGTAAAGCTTGAGGTCGCCACTTATGGGCATCCTGCGGCAGTCTCATCCACAGCCTTGCAGTTCTCAGATTTTGCCTGGGAGAGGCTCACCAGCTCGTCGGATGCCACCACCCCAGCCTTTCATTCCCTTGCTGTCCCCGCCGATGGTTCTGTCTGCCGTGTCCGGATGGATGGCGCTCATATCAAATATCAGCGTGTCACGTCCACCACTGCCTCATCTGATTGGTCTATCTGGTCATCTTTCGGCACTGGTATTGCAGGGCATCCTATAGCTATTGTAGCCCGTAGTGCGCAGGTTATCGCTTTTGCTGATGACGGCACTAACCTTTACCGCAAGGAAAGCTCAGACAGCGGCGCTTCCTGGGGCAGTTGGACCTCTATGGCTAACACCAGGCCGTGTGAAAGAGGTCTCGCGGCAGCCTATAAGTCAAATGGCGACCTTGCCGTCGTGCATGCCTCAGACGTTAATGATCCCAAGTCTCTGTATATAGATATCCGGTCCGGCGGGACATGGAGCTCAGGCATTGGCCAGATTTCCGGAGAATATGAGATCTCCGCCCTGGCTCTTTATCACAATGGCGATTGGAATATCATGGCCTTGCTCCTCGATGGCGATTATATCCGCCTGGCTCGCGGCGTTTATGGTGATGGCCATAGTTACACGGCTGGCGTTTTCTCAGGGTGGGAGATCATCAATTCTTATCGTGCCAGGATCACCTTCAGTGCTCAGATGCACTTGCGTCAGTTCCGCACCGGTCGCGCGGGAAGGTATATCCCCACTTATTATGAGAGGGTGTCTGCTGTCAATGAAATGCGCGCCGTCGATAATCTGGGTGTGGATGACCCTTTCCTGGTCTATGATTCGGGCATGGGGGCGCTCATGTCCTTTGCCAAGGATAATAAGCCTTGGTTTTATCGGTTGCGCGCCGGTACGGATTTTAAGGATTCGGATTGGTACAAAGCAATTCCTCTCGATGTCACTGCTACTTATGGCCTTGCTCTCGCCTGTGATAGCACTTATTTGTATGCTGCCGCTCCCAATCAGGTGTGGCGTACTGTATTGCCTGGGAGCTGGACGCCCCCCAGTGCAGGTGGTGGTGCTGGCACAAATTATTCAATTCCTGCGGCGCACGTTTTGGGGGTTAAGGAAAAAGTCGAAGCTTTATCTATTAGTTCGCTTGATGTTGTCCTGGATAATTCCAAAGGCTCTTATGACAGCATCGGCAGCGGGTCCGGAAGCCTTGCTGCTTCACTCAAGCGTGGCAGCCAGGTTACTTTATCAATCGGGTACCGCACCAGTTCCAATCTTCTCAGTGAGGCAGGCAGGTATTACATTGAGAGTCTGGGGTATCGCCGCAAGCCTGGGGAAAACCTGTTTACCATTCATTGCATAGACGCCTGGGGTTTGCTGGAAAAGTTCTCCTTTAACAGGCCTGTAGAGTGGAATTCAGGCGCGGATACCTACGCGGTATATGATTTGATTGGCCTGATCCTGCAGGCCGTCGGCGGATCGCTTAGCTATAAGTCTCGCAGTTCTTATATCATGTCCATCTATCCTCGCCTCACCATCCATCCCGGCCAAAACGGCGCTGCGGTCCTGCGCAATCTCTTATCCTACGTCCCCGATGTTATCTTCTTTGTTGGACTCACCGGCTATATCGTCTACCCCCAGGCTTCTGACAGCCCTACATACTGGTTGAGGTTCCCGAAATGACCCATCACGTCATTGCGAGACCGCGCAGCGGTCGTGGCAATCTATTGTATAAAGGAGTTAATTGAATGAAAGACTATTTCATCATCATCGTCGCAACCCTGGTTCTCATCTTCGCCTGTGTAGCAAGCTATAAGATGGGCTACGCCAGCGCCCCCACCAAATATATCAAATGTGAAAATGGCACTTGCATCATCATGGAGAATCACCCGGATGGCTTTAAATAAAATGTCATTGCGAGCGAAGCGTGGCAATCTCATGTTTGGAATTTAATTCCGAAGGAGTAATACTATGGCAGAATCAGCTAAATTATTCTCAAAGTACCACCTCAACGCCGGCAAGAAGTTAATCTCCGATCTTTCCGCAGCCGTCTCTACCATCAAAGTATCCCTGCACATGTCCAGCTTCACCCCCAATCAGGACAGCATGGATAACTATGGCGACCTAACCAATGAAGTGGCCAATGGCAACGGCTATACCACTGGCGGCGCCGCCCTGGCCAACAAGACCTTCACCCAGTCCGGCATGACCACCAGGTTTGATGCTGATGATATTGAGTGGGCGAATGCCACTATCACTGCCAGGTATGCTGTTATCCGGGACGCTACCCCCGCGGCAGCCGCAGATCAAAAGGTGCTGGCTTATGTTGATTTTGGTGTTGATAAGAGTTCCAGTGGCGTGACTTTCAAGATCACCTGGGCATCCGAAGGCATCTTTACACATACGGTTGCTTAGAAGGTGAAATATGTCTTCAGTTCTGATACAGAAAAACATCAATAAGTTATTGAAAGGCCGTCAGCTTTATGATGATTGCCGCCAGGCTAAAGAAGATGCCCATGTCCAGGAAAAGCATAGCGGTAAGTTGCAGGAGAAATTAACTCAGGCCATTAATAAGCGTAATGTTGGATTAGTAAAGCTCGGAATTACCAGTCTTGAGGAGTTCCGCCAGTTCAATAATGCAATGTGCATGGCAGCGCTTCAATATTGCCTTGAATTTGTCAGTGTTTGCGATAAATGCAAAGGTTATGAGGGTACGCCACCCTGTTTATCAACCTGCGGTGCCGATTCTTATTATCATACTTGGACCGGTAGCGTAGCTGATTACGCTGCATTCTGGAAATTCCTTATGCATATTCATAGGCATTCTGTAATTCAAGATCACGCTCTGGTGGATATTTCATCTGATGAAAGGCTGGATCGGAAGCTCAAGCCGGTGCAAAAGCAGTATAAGCTTGGCGATTCCATAAATATAAGCATATGCCCCCCAGGGCACGGTTTTTTATTGAAGGTAGTTAATCCATTGCCTTTTTCCGCAACATGGAATTTTAATGGCCATATTGATTCTTAGGCCTAATGGCGATAATTCGGCGGGCTGCAATCAACAACGTTCTTCTGGATCATACAACTATGCCTGTGTAGATGAAGCGGTTTACGATAACACTGATTACAACTGTGTATCCACAACAATTAGCCCTCGACGCGATCATTACGATCTCCCCAATCATTCATCAGAATCAGGGATTATCAATAAGGTCACAGTCAAGGCTACCGCGGCTTATACGCCGCCCGGTTCTGGCAGTGGTTCGGGCACTTTAACCCTCAGTGTCCGTGTAAATAGTACCGATTATGATGATTCCGGTCATTCATTATCTGCATCTCAGGTTGAGTATTCTCACGACTGGCCGGTTAATCCTGCTACAGGAAATGCATGGACATGGGCTGAAATCGATGCGCTTATTCCTGGGGATAATTTAGAGGCTTCCGGCTATTACCAGTATTATGATGAAAAGAATAACGTAGTTACCGTTTATACATATTCCTATGATTACCAGTTTTATGTAGAAGTAGATTTTACTCCTTCATCAAACGTTAATATTGATGCTCCTTGCGCCGCATCCTCATCTCAGGCTTTCGCTCCATCTATAACTGTCGAAGTATCTGCTTCCTGTGCAGCCTCCTCGTCTCAGGCTTATGCGCCACTTGTCGGCCAGGGAATCGCTGTATCTCCACCGGTGGCTAGCAGCTCCAGCCAGTCCTA
>JAQUQM010000046.1 GCA_028716085.1 Dehalococcoidia bacterium
CCTGGTATCTTTAAAATCGATTGGGCGTTATCCGGACCGATCCCATGGAAAGCGAAGGAATGCTTCAGAGCAGGAACAGTACACCTCGGCGGCCAGTATGGGGAAATCGCCGGTGCAGAGTTGAACGCCTGGCAGGGCAGGATAGCAGAAAGGCCATTCGTGATACTGGCACAACCAAGCTTGTTCGATCAGACGCGGGTGCCTGACGGCAAACACACTGCCTGGGCTTATTGCCATGTACCCAACGGATGTAACATAGATATGACCGACCGCATCGAACCACAGGTTGAACGGTTTGCACCCGGTTTTCATGAATTGGTAATGGCGCGTTCAATATCAACTCCACTCAGTTTACAGCAGGAAAATCCCAACCTTGTGGGGGGAGACATTGTAGGCGGCGCGCAGACTTTGAAACAGCTGTTTTGCAGGCCGACCTGTAAACTCGTTCCCTATTCCGTACCTCTGGACGGCATTTACCTATGTTCATCATCAACACCACCCGGCGCAGGAGTACACGGTATGTGCGGATTTCATGCTGCACAAACATACCTGAGGAGTATTATAAAATGAAAATATTGGAAGCATTAAAACGCAATAAATTTATCGCCGTTTTGTTTACTTCTGCAAGCGAGTTCGGCACCGATAACGGGAACCTCTTATCGGCAGCGGTGTCCTATAATCTGCTTTTCTCACTATTCCCATTTGCACTTGCCATCATATCGATCTTGGGTTTTTTCATGGAGTCCTCCGCTTTTCAAACCGAGGTGATCAATGCCATTGCCAACCTGATACCTGTGGCCAGAAATATGATAGTCAGTACGTTGGACGGGCTGGTCAGCGCGCGCGCCGCCGTCGGAGCCCTCGCTTTGATTGGACTGATCTGGGGCGCAACCTCCGTTTTTGATGCCCTGAGGAGGTCATTGAACACAGTCTGGGGCATTGAGCAACCGCAGGGCTTTTTTAGAGGCCAGCTAACTAATCTCGTAATGATGATATGCGCGTTCATTGCATTTATGGCATTCGCCTGGATTACAACCTTTGTCAGCTTCATTCATGAAACTAATATGCAATACAGTGCGGTCAGGTTCCTCTATAGCGGACTGTTCTCAAGGCTGATCTTCGCAGTTTTAAGCGTGGTGCTGGCTTTTCTTGTAATCCTGCTTCTATATAAATTTGTACCCAGCCGTAGACCGAGGTGGCGGGATATCTGGCCAGGTGCGCTGGCAGCGGCATTTGGCTTTCAGCTTATCCGGTTCGGCTTTTTATGGTACGTTAAGAATTTCAGTACATATAACCTGGTCTATGGACCCATAGGTACGGTGATCGCACTGCTGGTTTTCATCTACTTTTCAACCTGGATGCTGCTATTTATAGCGAAATTCACTGCTGTCCGGCTGCGTCCGAAAACAAATACATCCGGAGTTACTTTACCGGCACCGGGATAACCCGAAATTCATTTGAACAGCCTCTTAGTAATGTGCAACAATTGGCAATAGAGGCTAATTTGTTCCGAGGAGGTTTGCCATGCTAACAAAGACGGCCAGGTTTCTCACCCTTCTCTCAGCAGTATTACTGCTGATAACCTTCTTTGCCGCTCCTGTAAGTGCCGCTGATACACGCACGGGAACAAATATAACCATTAAATCCGATGAAACCATAAATGATGACCTCTATATCAGCGGTTCCGAGATAACAATCGACGGTACTGTAAACGGTGATGTCATAGCTTTTGCCGATAAAATCAATATTAACGGCACTATAAGCGGCGACATAATCGGGGCTGGCAACGTGGTGGATATAAGAGGTAAGGCGGGTGGCTCGGTTCGCGTTGTCGGTTCTGATATTAAAATCGGCGGGAGTATTCATGAAGACCTGGTAGCTTTCGGTGCGATGATCAGTGTTTCCCCGGATGCAGCGATTGGACGCGATCTGCTCCTATTCGGCGGCTCTCTACATGTAAAAGGCCCGGTGGCCAGAAATATTAAGGCTGCAGCCGATAGAATTATCATCGATTCAAGCGTGGGTGGTTTTGTGGACGCGGAAGCAAGAGAGCTGAAACTGGAACAGTCAGCTGATATCGCGGGCAACCTGATTTATAAGTCGGAAAAGGAGGCAGAGATACGTCCTGGCGCACGGATAACAGGAGAGATCACACATAACATACCCGAAAAGAAGGAGAGCGGTGGATTTTGCTGTCAGCCTGCTACGACCACCGCCGCCCCAGGAAATACATGCCCTATATCCACGGGGGCGCTTGTTGGCGGTCTCCTCTCGGCGTTCATTAGTTTCCTTATCATTTTTGTCATTGTCTGCATCCTGATTAAGTATGCAATGATCCTGATGACAGGAATCATATTCATACTGCTTGCCAGAAAACACATGCCCGGCCTGTTGCAGGCGCTTAAAGATAAGCCCTGGCAATGCCTCGGCTGGGGAGCCTTCACATTCTTTTTAGTGCCTGTTGGAGTGGCTATTCTATGTTTTTTGATCGTGGGTATACCTCTCGGTCTGGCAGCACTGGCCTTGTATTTGACGGCAATCTACCTGAGTACCATTCTGGTAGCCCTTTTCCTGGGTGTATGGATGCTCAGGAAGCCTGCGGAAAGCGCGTCCACAGGGCATCTTATCGGAGCACTTGCCCTCGGGCTGCTGGTAGTTTTCGTAATAGACCTCATACCTTTTGTCGGTCTGCTCACGGTCTTTGGTGGTATATTATTGGGGCTTGGCATGATAGTTGTTTATATAAGAAATCTGTATGCATAACAGCTTCAAATAGCCTGAATTTATTAATCGTAGGAATTACATGAAAGGATTCCCTGAAGCTTACCTTGATATTGAAACCACCGGCCTGTACGCCTACCAGGACAGGATTACAGTCATCGGCATTTATTGCTGCAATGAATGCGATGGCCAGGTAATTCAACTCTTTGACGAAAATCTGACTACTAAAAACCTGCTGAAGGCACTCGAGGGAACAGAAAGACTATATACATACAACGGCGAGCGCTTCGATCTTCCCTTTATACGGACTCATCTGGGACCGGACTTGAGTCTGATGCATGAACATGTCGACCTCATGTTCGATTGCTGGAAGAACAACCTTCGCGGAGGGCTTAAAGTAGTGCTCAGGCGGTTGGGCATAGCAAGGGAAACCGAAGGTTTAACAGGTATAGACGCCGTCCTGCTCTGGGATCAATACAAATACAACAACAACCTGGAAGCACTGGACCTGTTATTGCGTTACAACCGGGATGATATAGTTAACCTGAAAGAGCTGAGAAATCATCTGGTAAATCTGAAGTCTATCAGTCCGCTGCAGTAACAAAAAAGGGGGCTGACCTTGAAGGTCAGCCCCCTTTATAATAATCGATATTTTTACTTCGTTACTTTATCAAGTTCTCTCAGGTGGGTATCGATCCCTTTTCCGAAGAGCTTGAGCACTATTGGTTGACCGTTGCCATATTTCTTATATGTCCTGCAGGTCTCGCAGATGCTAGTGTCTTTGCCTGTGGCACCCTTATCATCCAGCTTGCAGTAAGTTCCCTCAATTTCCCAGCAGGGCAGGAATTGGTATTTGGAAACGGGGCATTCGGTCTTGATCATCTCAGGACAATTAGCAAGCTCCCAGCAAGGGGCTTTATCCGTCCAGAAATTAACACCACGGTCTTCTTTTACTCCTGTTTCCTTCTTAACTCTAACTTTTGTCTCAGCCATTTTATGTTCCTCCTAGGTTTTTTCGGATTATTTTCTTTTCATACAAAATTTATCATAGGCAATATTCAGCGCCATCCGCTTTAACGCTTATTTTACTTTTGCGCAAAAGCGCATATGCCGGTCAGCCAAAATCGGTAGTCAAAAAAAATTTCCCCTCCGGGCTGGAGGGGAAATCCCATTCTGCGCCTGTTAACCTATGTTTAACGGGTGGCTACCTGCTCAAGTTGTTTGAGTGAGGCATTAATTCCTCTGCCGAGCAGCTTCAGCTGTATTGGTTTGCCTTCACCATAGGTCTTGTATACCCTGCAGATCTCGCAGATGCTGGTATCTTTGCCATTCGCGCCATAGTCATCCAGCTTGCAATAAGTTCCCTCTATTTCCCAGCAGGGAAGGAACTGATATTTGAAAGCCGGGCATTCTGATTTAACCATATTTGTGCAATGTGACAGCTCCCAGCAAGGATTCTTTCCTGTCCAGAACTGAAATCCTTTTTCCTCTTTGATTTCTGTAGCAGTCCCCATCTTTTCTATTGTATTCGCCATTTTATTTACCTCCTGTCACCTTCTTCTTGTCCAGGTTGACTTAAATTTACCATTTGATTCAACCATCGCCATCCGCCATAATGCTTATTCTGCACTTGCGCTTTTGCGCAACTGTTAATGGCAATATCACGCAGGTAAATTATTCTATTTATTTGAAGCGGTGATATAATAGCAAGCTAAATCTCTTCTAACCCTGCCCATAAAAGGAGAACCAAACAAGTGACTTCACCCGCTAAAAAGACGGGCTTCTATGGTTGGACTTTACTGCCCATCCTTTGCCTTGTTTACTCGCTACCAATCGGTTTTGCTTTCTACGGGCCACCTGTCATTTATCAATTTATGCAGAAGGAGTTGCATTGGCAGCGTGGTGAGATCAATCTTGGTTATACCATCATCGGTATGTTGCTGGGTCTTGGCGCGCTGATTATTCCCTGGCTCATCAACCGGTTTGGACCGAGAAATACACTGATTATAGGCGCGATCATAACAACGATTTCCACTATTATGATGGCAATCTGCGGTCAAATCTACCCTGTATACCTTCTGCTATGTGTCTTCACCGGACTCGGCATATCTTTCGGCACAGTTGTTCCAGTACAAACGCTTGTATTATTGTGGTTTAACGTTCGCAGAGCTCTTGCGATGGGACTTGTACTGGGCGGTGGTGCAATCGGCGGCTTCATTTACCCTCAGATAGTTAGTAACTGCATTATTTATTTCGGGGGAGACTGGCGAGTAGGCTGGTACGTTATTGCACTGGCCTGCTTTATAGGGGCTATTATTGCCGTCCTGGCGGTTAAAAACCGGCCGGAGGAACTCGGCCAGTATCCTGACGGTATATCACCGGAGGCTCTGAAAGAAACTGCCCGTCAGGCTAAACAAAAAACCGTCAGAACCTACCGTTCACCCATAAACTGGAAACTCCGAGAGGCTCTGAAAACCCGCTCTTTATGGTCTATAATTTTCGGGACATCATTTATTTTTTTCCTGTGGCAGACAGTCTTAACGCAAACACCTGCCCATCTCAGCGACCGGGGATTCTCACCATCCGATCCGGTACTGTTCTTGCAACCGGCATTCGTCTACGGGCTGATACTGGCATTCAGTATTGTGGGCCGTTTGAGCGTCTCGTTCCTGGGTGAGTTAATTGAAACACGATTTTTTATGGCAATATCGGGGGCCTGTTTGATTACAGGCGGGCTTCTTTTCTGGATCGCCTCTAGAGACAACCTCTGGGCTGCCTACAGTTACCCACTTTTAGTGGGTTTCGGTTTTGGCGCTACCTATGTATCCTTCCCCTTGATACTGGGCAATTATTTCGGCACCGAATCATTCCATAATATCAGCGGGATAGCAAATCCTATTGGTTCTGTGATCCAATTTACGGCTCCATTCCTGGCGGGGAAGCTTTATGATTTGAATGGTAATTACAATGTAGCCCTTATTATCGCCTGCAGCGTGGCGCTCATTGGATCGCTGGTGATACTCTTCTGCCGACCCCCTAAAAGGCCTGACACCGCAGCCATCTAAGGCACTTATTCAACTACCCTGCACGCACGATACACGGACTATTAATAACCTTGCTGTCTGAATGCTAAGATGAACAACAAATTTACGCTTAGTACAATGTACCTGATCGCCTTCGCTGGATTTACCAGTTTCAGCTGGCTGTTCCCGGTAATACCTTACTATGCATCAAGTCTGAATATCAGCATTTCTGATATCGGTTTTGTTGTTTCTCTATACTCGTACGTCAATGCCATCTTTATATTGCCAAGCGGTATTTTGTCAGATCGCTGGGGCCGTCGAAAATTCCTCATAATGGGCTTAATAATAGCCACAATCGCGCCGTTCCTTTACCCTCTTGCAAGGGACATCTGGTCACTCTACATAATACGTATTCTGCACGGCCTGGGATCCGCCCTTTTTATACCGACTGCACTGGCAACCGTAACAGACGTGGCCAGACAGGGTGAACACGGCCGTGTAATGGGATGGTATACTGCAGCGTCGCAACTGGGATTGATGGCAGGCCCCATTAGCGGTGGGTATATTCTGGAACACTTCGGTTTTGAAATTGCTTTTTACAGCTGCAGCCTGCTGCCTTTGCTCGGGCTTATTTTTATTTCTACGAGAATGCATGCCATACCGCAAAAACCAGTTCACCAACCGATAGACAACTTGCATCCGCTGAAATGGCTCATGCAGCGGGGAGCAGTAATCAGCCTTGCAGCGCTTGTAGTAACAGCCATTGGATCGAGTGCGGTCAGCACATTCATGCCACTCTATGTGCAAGGATTCGGCATCAGCGAGGCGGGTGCGGGCATGATAATCACTGCCTGCTATGCCAGTTCCGCAGCTCTGCGAATACCTTCAGGAAACATGGCGGATAAGTACGGCAACGGACGGATGATAATTATAGGTGTGGCCCTGAGCGCCATTGCAATCGCACTCTTCCCTGCATTTACAGTACTTCCTCTACTGGCAATTATAGCTGTTGTTTTCGGTCTGGGTATGGGATTTTCCATGCCGGCTGCGCTTTCCTGGTTGGCCCATCTGTCACCTCCGCACAAAAGAGGGTTGTCGATGGGAATGGGCGCGGCAGCCTTTCAGGTGGGCCTAGCACTGGGCGCCACTGTAATGGGAGTAATAGTGCAGTACAACGGCTTTACAACCATGTACCTTACTGCTGCGGGAATTATTGGCTTAAGCACCGCTTTTTTTGTCCTTTTCTTGACTCTTGGAAAGCGGCGTGCAATGTAATGCTTGACAGACACAAGGGTTGAACGTTATTTTAATAAGCGTTCGCGTTTTCCAAATTCACCGGATAATCCTCAAATAACAATTAAGGAGCTTAATCATGCAATTTCAAACAGTCGCCTATACCGAAAAGGATGGCATTCTGCATATCAAATTGAACAGGCCCGAGAAGAGGAATGCAGTCAATCAACAGCTCATCTCGGATGTCCAGCAGTGCTTCGCCGAGGTGGCCACCCAACCCGGCGTTCAAGTAGTCCTCCTCTCAGGTGAAGGTAAGGGATTCTCTGCCGGTACCGATCTCACTTCCTTCCAGGCAGGCGGTGACAACCAGGATCTCCGCAGGTTCGTACGCCGTTTTCAAAGCATGTTTAACGAGATAGAACTCCTCGAAAAGCCTGTAATAGCATTAATACATAATTTCTGCTATGGAGCCGCACTTGAACTGGCAGCGGCCTGCGATTTGAGGATCTGCACTCCCGATGCCACATTCAATATACCCGAGGTAAATATGGGCATGGTGCCGGATGGCGGAGGTAGCCAGAGATTGCCACGCATTATTGGTGTTGGCAGAGCCAAGGAACTCATCCTCACCGGCAAAACAATTAATGCACAGACTGCTGACAAATGGGGCCTTGTAAATGAAATAGTAAATCTGGAAGACCTTGAAAAGACAGGTATTGCCTGGGCGAACGAGATCATGCGCAACGGCATGGTCAGCGTGGGTCTTGCCAAGCGTAATGTAGATATGACTTACAATATGGCGATATCGGATGCTCTGGAATGCGCCGGATTAGCGCAGAGTGTTGCCTTTTCCGACCCCAGCTTCCTGAAGAGAATCGAACAGAGGTTCCTGGAAAAGGTTAAGGGCAAGAAGCCCTGATGGTCTCCGGTACCTAGTTAATGAAGGTTATTTTACATATTTGCTGCGGTGTGTGTGCAGCAGGAGCGGCAGAGGTACTCCTGTCGGAAAACCACCGTGTAACAGGATATTTTTACAATCCCAATATATATCCATATGCCGAATATCAGCGGAGGCTGGACACAGCCGTAAAAGTGGCAGCACAGTTGGATTTCCCCATTGAGGCAGGGCAGTATGATTCGGATAATTGGATGGTTGATGCGGAACCGTTTAAAAACGAGCCCGAGGGAGGACAGCGATGTTTGCTCTGCTACCGCATCAGGTTGCAAAACACATACAATTTCATGCTGTCCCAAAACGCTGATGCCTTTACTACCACCCTGACCATCGGCCCCAGTAAATCTGCGGCTAGAATCAATGAAATCGGCCAGACCATCGGCGGCGATAAATTTCTTCCCAGGGATTTTAAAAAGAAAGACGGATTCAAAAGGGCTATTGCCCGCTCCAATCAGTGGCAGCTTTACCGTCAGAATTACTGTGGCTGCGTTTATAGCGTAAGGGGAAACGCGACTTGAGTTTGCAAACCTCACAAAACAATATCGTTCTTTCTTATCTATTGCTCCTCATGTTCACGGTAGCGCATATGTTCGAGGAGGTCTGGGGCAGATTCTGGATTTCACAGGTCCTCGGAATCGGATGGTTTTTAGCTGCAAACTGGTTTTTACTCTAGATCCCTGTGATATTTTTCTATTTCATATTACATGAAAGGAGATGGGCATACTATCTAGGCATTTTTTATGCGGCTTTCATGACCTTGAATGGCGCAGGCCATATTACCCTAACTCTTATAACCGGAAGGTACTTTGATTTCGCGGCAGGCGCAATCAGCGGAGTAGCATTGATCATACTTGGCCCGATAGTAATATATTTACTTGCTAATAAGCTTAAAGCGTGAAGAGTTTGCGCTGAGGTGTTCTCTGGAAACCTATGGGTGCCGTGACCAATATAGACATTCGCTGGTAGTTATTGTCCTTTCAGCGTTGTTTTTTCTGGCATACTGCTATGAACCGCTCTATCGATCTATCGTAGGTACGTTCAATTTCCGGTGGAAAGAAGCAGGCAGGCATTTCCCCGAATTCCTGATGATATTGTAGGCACTCACAGCAAATACCTTTGCGTGAGCACGGTTCGTAGGTGCAATTACACCTGGCTTTATTTTTATCAATCTTGCATTCTCTCATAATACAACTCCCGGATTTCGCTTTTACTATTCAGTCGAGAGGCACTATCGATAAAGAAGGCTTTGTTTTTAGTTCAAACTCGATGCCGGCTTCCTTAAAAAGGTCAAGGAAAGCGTCATCAGCATATTTGCCCGACGTTACGAACCGTTTAATCCGCGCGTTTGCCAGCATCTTGGCGCACAGGATGCAGGGAGAATGGGTGCAGTATAAAGTGGCGCCTTCAATGCTGACTCCGTGCAGCGATGCCTGAATGATAGCGTTTTGCTCAGCATGAATACCCCGGCAGATTTCGTGCCTTGTTCCCGAGGGTATTTTCAGCTCGTCCCGCAGGCATCCAAGCTCAAGGCAGTCTTTGACACCCGCAGCGGCTCCATTATAGCCAGTAGAAAGAATGTGCTTGTTTTTAACAGCAACAGCTCCCACGTGGTGGCGCATACAGGTTGACCTCTCCGCCACGACCGAAGCGATTTTTAAAAAATATTCATCAATCCCAGGCCGATGGAATCGTGTCATCTTAGTGACCTGATTATACACTTCGTTTGCTCAATGAGTGATTCCAGGTACGTATCATTTTTAATCACGTAGTCAGCCATGGCAATCGGGCCACCCTTGTTAACATTCTCGATCTCAGCAAAATCCCTGGCCTGTGCCTGCTCCTGTGTCAACGGGCGCACGGACCTGCCCGTCAGCCTTTTATAGCGCTGAGAAGGTGGTGCCCAAACAGCGACAGTGTGGAGAGCGCTCCTGAACTTATCTTTGAGAAATTTGAATTCCTCCCATGAATAAAGTCCGTCGATGACAACATCTGTTGATTTGAGGGAGGTCTCTATCCTGGCCAGATTCAGCATAGCATACGCCGCCATTCCGTGTTCACGGCGCAGCAGTTCCCTTGCTATACGCTCATTTTCTTCGTTCAGTGGCAGCCCGCGCTTCTTAACCTCTTCGTCGGTTATATCGCCGAATCTAATTTTAGTAAATTGGCTCTGCTCGAATATTCGAGAGACCTCTGACTTACCCGCTCCCGGCATACCGACGAGCGCCACAATTATATTGTTTCCTTCTGAGCTCACAGTCACATCCGGATTGCTGATGTCCAACAATTATAAGTAAAAGCTGTTATATCGGTAAAGCTCCCCTTAGTAAAATCCCCTGAACATTTATTGCTCCTATTCATTGAATCTAATTACGGCTCAACATTTGCTACGACCGTCGCTTGTAAAAAATTTTACACATATTTTAAGCGTATTTACGTTTAAAATTGCAAATTTTTCAAAATCATATTTAGCCCAGATACGGGGATATACTTGACAAGCTTCAAACAATAGACTATTCTAATCTCAAATACAAAGGAGGTACATTGATGGAAGCTTATTGCATGAAATGCAGGGCCAAGAGAGAAATGAAAAATGCCAGGGCCATTAAAATGAAGAATGGCAAACCGGCAACTCAGGGTGTCTGCGCAAAATGCGGCACTAAAATGTTCCGCATCGGCAAAGCCTAAACTCATCAGTATAAGCTAACATTTTCTAAAAGCAAAGGCAGCATATACTGCCTTTGCTTTATTTCTTTTTTACCGCACATGTGGCCTGCGTAATAATATTAAAACGATTTAATCCGGCTGCCTGGCACTATTCAAAAATGATACCTTTTTTAACGTAAGCATCGTTCACTATTTTCCTCACCCCAGAAAACTTCCATGCAAATATAAAGGCGCCCGCCAGACACAATAAGCCACCCGCCATTAGTGTTATGGAAGCACCGACAACACTTGCCATTCCGCCGAACAGCAGGCTACCGAAAGGCGTAAGCCCCATGAATGCCATGACAAATATGCTCATTACCCGACCACGTTTATCATCGTCGGATATGGACTGCAAAAAAGTATTGCTGCCCGCCATCATTACCACCATTCCAAAGCCAGCAAGCGACATGGCCAGCAGGGCCAACCACGTAATCTTGAAAAGAGAAAGTAATATCAGCCCTATCCCGAAAGACAGGGAGGCTGCCACAATTATTCTAATCAGTCCGAGAACGTTCTTGCGAGAGGCCAGATAAACAGCCCCGATCAAGGCGCCTACCCCAGCAGCAGCTGTCAGAAAACCAAATGTGCCAGCTCCACCCTGAAGTATTTCTTTTGCATATACCGGTAAGAGGACCGTATATGGCATTGCAACCAGGCTAGTATAGCTGAGCAATATGATAATGTACCGTATAGGCCTGAATCCGAAAGAATAGCGAAATCCGTCTCTCATTCCTCTGAAAAAATCGGGGTGTCCGGTTGTAGAAACTCTGGGCGTTATGGCCATTGCCAGCAAGCAGGCAATAACTGCTATGAAACTCAAGCCGTTTATCAGAAAACATAAACCCTCTCCAATAGTTGCAACGAGCAAACCGGCTACCGAAGGACCGATCAACCTGGCGCTATTAAATAGTGACGAATTCAGGGCAATAGCGTTGGCCAGATCCTCTTTCGCATCTACCATCTCGATGACAAATGCCTGGCGCGTAGGCATATCAAAAGCATTTATGGCACCTAGTGCCATGCTGAGAAGTATCAGGTTCCATATAGCCGCAGTGCCTGTGAGCGTAACCGCCGCCAAAGTTAAAGCCTGAACCATAGCTAGAGATTGGGTTACTACCAGGATACGATGGCGGTTCAACCTGTCCACCAGCACTCCCGCAAACGGCGCCAGTATAAAGCTGCAAATAGTTGTGGAAAAGGCCAATACACCTAACCAAAGGGCCGAATTGGTCAGGCTGTAGACAAGCCAACTCATGGCAACCTGCTGCATCCAGGTGCCAATCAGCGATATACCTTGCCCTATAAAAAACAGGCGATAATTCCTGCCGCGTAACGCCCTAAAAACGCGTGAAAAAACACCAGGATCCCCGGATGTTTGTTGGTTTGATGGATAATTTGAGGAATCCACAAGATAGTATTTTAATACAATACGACTTCTATGGCAGAATTCAAACCAATAAACTATATTGCAGAGACATATTTGATTACGTTTTTAGCAGCCGTGACGTCCGGGTAAAATACCCCTTCTTATAAACAGGCCTCGATAGTGACATTCCCGGTTGTCGATTATCTGGTTAATTTGAAGCTGGAAAATGCTCGCTGGTAAACTCCGGCCAGCGATTTCAGATCTTGAGTCGTGGTAGCAAAACGTATGAGATAAAGATTGTCTTTATGTACGATATATAGCTCTTTAACTTTTAGCTTTGGAGAGTCTTCCTGACTCTGGAAAACAATCTCAAGCTCCCTGGTATCCATTCCCTGCTGCTTCACAGGCAGATCTGAGATCAACTCGTAATAATAGCTTCCCTGTTTGGTTATACCTGTGTAATAGTTTACAGTTTGATCCAGGTTGAGACCGTTAGTATTGCTGACCAGAATAGAAATTACTTCATTTTCATCGGGGCTCTTAAAAATTGCCAGTTGCTGGTTCTCAAAAGGTACGCTCAAGGACCACTTGGAAGGGCAGTCAATAGAATAGTTAAAGTTGTTGTTCAGATAAGTTCTCCAGGCTTCCTGCTTTTCGCATCCACTGCAAGCAGCAATTGTAAGAACAATCAATCCTGATAAAATAGTTAAATAGCGATTGTATCCCATATTGAAAATTTCTTAATAATGGAAAATATTACCGCAAAGCATACATCAGTCAGTTCCATACTGGCAAGAAATCCGATGCGGTTCTATTTCATGTGGATTAAGCGGTCTACAATTCGTCGCGCTCCGAAATAATCTGCTCCACCTGCCGTTTGAGTTTATCTATGTTGGAAAGCGAAAGTGAAAGCCCCAGTTGCTTCAGTTCCGAGTGCCCCATCCCCTTGAACAAGCGCCGCCCCGCGACATTGGCCATCTCATCATAAATAGACGGCCACTCCCTACCATTTCTTTTTAAACAGAAGATAATAAATTCCTCTAGCTGCGGATTCATAAAATCAACAAGTCCCAATAGAAAGAAACGCTAAATATAAATAAAAGTTTATCCATGCCGGCAATTTTCATTACATTTTTTATTTATCTAATTATTATGCGTGCAACGTAAGCCGCAAATACAATATGAATCAACGGATGAATAAAGACTTTCTGATAAAATTAGTTAAAATGCAAATAACAAGTAAATTAATATGATAGAAACACCGGGGGATAGCTTGAAATACCTGTTCTGCCCCACTTCCGTTGCCCTAATTGGCGCATCCGGCAGTCGGGAAAAATGGGGACATAGAATACTTTTTAACCTCATTACGGGTGGTTTCAAAGGGCGAATTTATCCTGTAAATCCTCGTGAGTCCGAGGTTCTGGGCCTACCGTCTTTTCCTCGGGTTACTGAAATACCCGAAAATCCCGACCTGGCAGTGATAACAATTCCTCCTTCAGGCATGAAACAGGCAATCCATGATTGTATTCTTAAAAATGTTAAATGCACTGTAGTTATCACCTCGGGATTTTCCGAAATAGGGCCGGTCGGGAAGAGACTGGAAGATGAATTCAGCAGGCTGGCAAAGGATGCGGGTATGGCCCTGGTCGGGCCCAATTGCGTTGGCGTTCTTAATCCGCATCATAACCTTTTTTGCCACATGATGCCGGTTTTTCCGCGCAAAGGTTCGGTTGCTTTAGTCGGGCAGAGTGGTAGTCTTCTCGATATGCTTGCCAGCAGAATTAGCGGCCGCGGCATGGGAGTAAGCCGTTTTGTCAGCGTAGGCAACGAAGCAGTCCTCCAGGTTGCGGACTATTTAGAGTATTTAGCAGATGACAATGATACGTCTGTTATTCTTGCATATGTCGAAGGATTCAGGGACGGACGCAAGTTTCATGAAATTGCCCGCAAAGCAACCAGAAAGAAACCCATTATCCTTTTGAAGACTGGCAGCACGGAAGTTGGAGCCAGAGCGGGCCAATCGCATACCGGCGCGCTGGCTGGTGCCGACTCCGTTGTAGATGCCGCCCTGAGGCAAGCGGGCATTATTCGCGTTGAAAACCTGGATGACATGGTTGATGCGGGACTGGTCTTCATAAACCAGCCTCTCCCGCGCAGCAACCGCGTTGGCATTATCTCAGCCGGAGGTGGATGGGGTGTCATGGCAGCGGATGCTTGTACTCATGCCGGCCTGGAGGTGGTTTCACTGGACGATGCCACATTATCAAGGCTGAATAACATACTGCCGGATACATGGTCGCACAATAATCCTGTCGATACTATAGCCGGTGTAAAGGGGACTGTCGTTGAACTTCTGGAAACTCTACTGGATAGTCCTAAAATCGATGGCGTAATAGTGCTGGGTGCGATTGCAGGCGCTGCGTCCATGTGGAAAACCCTGGGAGGCGCTACCAATAAGGATGATATAACTTCAAAATATACGCAGGGTGCCATGGATTTCCTTGGCACCTCGTTCCTGGACATTGTTCGTCTCAAAGATCAATACAGAAAGCCCATATTAATGTCCATGTTCATGCCCGTATACCTCGGGACTATCATGGACAATGCCCGTAAACTGGCGTTTGATACCGGCGTTGCATGTTATCTGTCACCTGCGCAAGCGATAAACGCCTATGCTGCATTAAGCAAATACGGTTCCTTCTTTAGACATAATCGCTGATTCGCAGGCATTTCTACTCAGCCCTTAATAGCCTTCCGTTTAAATGATCATACTATTATTTATTCTTATTACTCATGATGTAAACCTGTCTATCGGTCGCTTGACTGATATGCTATAATGCCGCCTGAACAATTTAAAGTGTGGAGGTTAATGCATGAGAGGCAAGGTTCATTCATTATTATTCATCGTTACCATTATCACAGTACTGGTATTGCTTGGCTGTAACGGGGGAAAACCTGAACCAGGTATGAGCGAAGGGCCGATTGTGATAGGCTATGTCGGCGCCGCAAGTTCTCCCGGTACAAAACCCGTTATGGATATCATGAGGATTGCCACTGATGAGATTAATCTCGCCGGCGGTATGGGTGGCAGACAGGTCAAATTCGTCATCGAGGACAGCAAGGGCGAAACATCACTGGCGGTGGCGGCGGCTCAGAGGATGGTAATGGGTAATAAAGCCCTGATTTACCATGTGGAGGGCAGAACTGAAATCTGCCTGGCGGTGCAACCAAAGTCCGTTGAGCTTTCCCCTCAATTCCCTCACATCCTGGTTTTCCAGGGGCCTATGGGAAGGGAACTCACCAGCGACATAGTCAAAGATTATGACAGACTCAAGTTCATTTTCCGTGACTGGGACCCTGAAGACGCGCACTATGCCAGCATCCCGACTAACTTCGCCCTTTTTAAGGAGGTTATCGGTGCAAGTAAGATAGCCTTTCTCTGGGAAGACCTGGCATGGACAACGGTGTGGAGGAACGGAATCCCCGGCCTGCCCAAGTGGGAGGACTATGCCAAGGAGCTATACGGTTTAGAAACGGTCTACAGTAAACCCGTCAAGGCCAGGACTGGCATGTACCTGCCGATATTGGAATCATTGGCTGCCAGCGGCGCCCAGGTCATTTTCTTTGTAAGCAGCTGGTTTACCGATACCGAGGTCTTCGCCAAGCAGTGGGCAGGATCCTCAGCTAAAGACATACCCATCTGCTTTTACGGAGGCACTTCCCAGACCTATGATTTCTGGGACCTTACCGGCGGCAAGGCCCTGGGCTGTATGGGCTCTTTCTATGAGAAGGAGATAGCAGGGACACCACAGATGTTGCCCTTCCTGGAACTGTGTGATAAGAATCAAATCCCCGTGCAGATCAACGTAGCCATCGGATATGGAGATATGTACCTGTATAAAAAACTTTTTGACAAGGTGGGCGGCAAAGCCGACGTTAATACTATCATTCCGGCACTTGAGGGTCTCTACATTAACAACGTTGGGATTCTATATCTTCATGGCTTTGAAGGTACTAAGATAGCGCCTTTTTTCCATTCACGCATAGACGCCAATCCGCAAAATCCACGCGAACCATCCCCGGCATGGGGTAAAGACCTTAAGATGTGGGCAAATCCTATCGGCCAGTTCCAGGGTCCTCACAATGTTGTCCTCCTGGCAACGGGGACCGAGAGCCCCGTATTCCCACCTCGTTACAAGGGAAACTATGCCGAGCCTGAGAAATATAAGAGCCCTGCCGAGCTCCGCAAAGCTGCCAGCCAGTAAAATCCTGTCCTTTTATTAAAAAAGCCGCCTGTTGCAACAAGCGGCTTTTTTTAATTGAGGCCAAATATTGTAAGATTTAATATCCACGAATCTTTATTAAGGAGAAGATAAAAGATAGTATGGATATATTAGAAGCTATCAATAAAAGACAATCAATTAGATATTTTAAACCCGATCCGGTGCCTCAGGACATGTTGAGGAAGATCATCGAAGGATCACTGCGCTCTCCCTCAGCCTCCAACAGCCAGCCATGGGAATTTGCTGCGGTGAGCGGCGCTAAGCTTGAGGAAATCAAGCAGGCTTTTATCGAAAATTCCACAACCATGCCCAACCTCGACCTACCTATATCGCTCCAGTATCCGGAACCCTGGGTTTCCAGGCGGCGTGCTGTAATGGCAGGTGTTCTGGAGAAATTGGGTATAGACCGTGAAGATAAAAAAAGGCGCATGGAATGGGGGTTACATGGTTTCAGGCTCTGGGGTGCGCCCAGTTGTATTTATATCATGATCGACAAGGCTTTCCACCTTGCTGAAACTACTTCAAATGTCTGGAACATATTTGATTGCGGATTGATAACGCAAAATATTCTACTGCTGGCTACGGAATACGGGCTCGGCAGCATCCCTGCTATACAACCGGTTCTCTACCCTGATATCCTGCGCAAGATTTTAGGAATACCGGATTCCAGGCTGTTTGTTATCGGCATTCCTGTAGGTTTCGTAGACCAGAGCAATCCCGTCAATCAATTCCGCACTGAGAGGGAACCACTGGAAAAAGTAGCCAAATTTTATTGATGTAATTGTATCCAGACAATAATATTTCTCGCTAAATGATGGTGCGTAATCAACTCTTCCTCATGAACTCAAAGATAGCTCCACCCGGACCGCCGGCATCCAAGTAGGCAAAATTTCCCGGGTCATGTATTATCAATTTGGCGCCCTTGCCCACCAGGGTTGACACCGTTGCATCAACGTCATCAACGTAAAAGCCTATATGATGCAAACCTTCTCCCCACGTATCCAGAAAACGTGACTGGAATATCCTGCCCTCGATGCACTGCACCAGTTCCATTTGCATCGGCCCGATATATGTAAATGCCATCCTGATTTTCCAGGGACGCCCTTTAACATCCAGTCCGCCGTTTTCCCGGAATGTCCATGGACCCATACCATAAATTGAAGACCACGCTTCGATTGTTTTATCGATGTCTTTAACTGCATAGCTGATCTGATCGACTGATTTTAAATTTAAATTCGACTTGACGGCATCAACCATGTTTATCTTCCTCCTGTTCAATCGTTAGGACGAAATAGACAGTGATAAGCAATGAACTTATTGGGTAGATTATATTCTCTTTCTTGGCCTATTTGAAGAGCAGTTTTTATACTTTGATATAATATCACCTGGACTTTAAGCTATGGGAGGTTGATATGGAAGGACAGATACGCATCCTGGGTTTTGCAGGCAGCCTCAGATCAGGTTCGTATAACAGGGCGCTTTTACGCGCCGCTGCTGAACTTATTCCCGAGAAAGCATCACTGGAAATTTTCGACCTGGAACGCATCCCTCCCTTCAACCAGGACCTGGAAAATGCAATGCCGGAGAAAGTCAGGGAATTCAAGTCAAAAATCCGGGCGGCGGATGCAGTACTGATTGTAACGCCGGAATACAATTACTCCGTACCGGGCGTCCTGAAAAATGCTATCGACTGGGCTTCCAGGCCTTATGGGGACAGCGTGTGGCCGGGTAAGCCTGTGGCTTTAATGAGTGCCTCGACAGGGATGCTCGGAGGATCGAGAGCGCAGTATCATCTCAGGCAATCATTTATATTTCTGGACGTACTTGCAGTCACCAAACCTGAAGTCTTTGTTACATTCGCTGCCCAGAAATTCGACGATAAGGGCAAGCTTATAGACGAGAGTACCAGAAAGGTAGTCAGAGATCTGCTGAACACATTAACTAATTTAGCTCAGAATAAGAATCAATGACATTTGTAACCAATCTTAAATAAAAGCTCACGGTAGGAAGACATGAAATTCATTGGACGAGATAATAAAGAAACTATTATAAGTCGGTTCGCGGAGCATGTTTCCGAGGGCAAGACTAATACCTTCAAATCGTACGGCATGGAATTTATCTTCGGCCGTCGTGAAGGCCCTTATGTTTGGGATGCAGTAACCCATAAGCGATTAATAAATTGCCATTGCAACGGGGGTGTCTTCAATCTGGGTCATCGCAACAAGAAGATAGTCAGGGCGCTAGAGAAAAGTCTCAAGGAACTTGATATTGGCAATCATCATCTTATCAGCGAACAAAGGGCCTTACTGGCAGAGAGGCTGGCACAACTTATGCCGGGCAACATCTCCTGCTCTGTATTCGG
>JAQUQM010000047.1:0-16718 GCA_028716085.1 Dehalococcoidia bacterium
GGTCCATACCGCTTTACGACAGGATGATGCGGGGCAGGGTGATGTCGCAGCCAGAAGAAAGGTTTGGAGTTCTGCAGTCAATGATGACCTGGGCGGAGACAGCCGCTAAAGAGCACGGCCTGACCCGGGAGGAAGTGGATAAATGGGCGCTGCTAAGCAACCAGCGCGCCTGCAGTGCCATCGAGACCGGTAAATTCAAGGAGGAGATAGTCCCCGTACCCGTGCCTCAGGGTAAGGGCGAACCCGTGATGTTCAGTGTGGACGAGAGGCCGCGCAAGGACAGCACCCTGGAATCGCTGGCAAAGCTGAGGCCCGTGCAGGGCGGTGTATGCACCGCGGCTAATTCATCCGGTGAAAATGACGGCGCAGCAGCCTGCGTGCTGATGTCCGAGGAGAAGGCCAAAAGCCTGGGCCTTAAACCCATTGCTTCAGTAAAAGGCTTCGCCTACAGCGGCGCAGACCCTCGCTTTGCCTGGAAATCGGTCACGGAGGCGGTCAACCTGGCCTTGAAAAAAACGGGGTTGACCCTGGATAAGATCGACCTTATCGAGATTCATGAGGCCTTCGCCGCGCAGACGCTGGCCAATATGAAGGAGCTCGGCCTGACCGAGAAGGACAGGGAACGCATCAACGTTAACGGCTCATGCGTGGCGCTGGGTCATCCGCTGGGGGCAACCGGCACCCGTATCTTCACCACGCTGGCTTACGAGATGCAGAGGAGCAACGCTAAAAACGGCATGATAGCTATCTGCGGCGGCGGCGGCATGGGCGTCTGCGCCATCTTCGAGAAAGCGTAATAAGCTTTATTCACCTTGGTTGATTATTGCTGTCACGGAGAATAATGCATCCGTGACAGCAATTTTTTATTTCATATTTTCTGCATCAAATTGGTCATATATAATCCGGCATGTTAGAATAGCTTCAAAATAAACCCTTATCCCAAAAGCTAATCACCCGACCTGCAAATCTCTGTAACTGGAGACCAGATGAAATATTACGACTATGTCATCGTCGGCAGCGGCATCGCCGGGCTTTACAGCGCGCTATTGGCTAAAGAATATGGCAGCGTGCTAATCATTACCAAGGGCGGAATCGAGGACTGCAATACGCGGCATGCGCAGGGAGGGATCGCCGCAGCCATAGGGAAAAACGATTCCCCCGAGCTGCATTATAACGACACCATAAAAGCCGGGGCGGGGCTGTGCAATCCTGAAGCAGTCACCATACTGGTCAACGAAGCGCCCGACCGCATAATCGACCTCATCAAATACGGCGTCCCCTTCGATACGCTGGAAGGGGAGATCGCCCTGGCCCGGGAAGCTGCACACTGCGTCCCGCGCATCCTGCATGCAGGAGGCGACGCCACCGGCGAGTACATCGAGGATTCCCTGAGCAGGCAGGTCCGCATGTCCGCGGTCACAGTTCTTGAGTACTGCCTGGCTACGGAGATCGTGATTGATAAGGGAGAGGTAAAGGGCGTAAAAGCCACGGATTTCCGCAGCGGCATAAGTGAAGAATACGAATGCCGCTTCGTTATACTGGCAACGGGCGGCGCCGGCAGGCTGTATAAGTACACCACCAATTCAGACACTGCCACCGGAGACGGCATAGCCCTGGCTTACCGTTCCGGCGCGGAGATAACAGATATGGAGTTTATCCAGTTCCATCCCACCGCACTCCGGCTGCCGGGCGTGTGGCCTTTCCTGATTACAGAGGCCGTCAGGGGTGAGGGCGGCATACTGCGCAATGTAGAGGGATACCGTTTTATGCCGGACTATGCGGCCGAAGGCGAGCTGGCGCCCCGGGATATTGTAGCCAGAAGCATAGTTACCGAGATGAGAAAAACGGGAAGCGACAGGGTTTTCCTGGATGTCACGCATCTGCCGTCGCTGCAAATCACCACAAGGTTCCCGCATATCTATCGCTTCTGCATGGACCACGGTCTGGATATCACGAAGGGACTTATACCGGTGGCCCCTGCCGCACATTACCTCATGGGCGGAGTCAAGGTCAATACCTGGGGTGAAACCAATATCCGCGGCCTTTTCGCAGCCGGCGAGACTGCCTGCACGGGCGTGCACGGCGCCAACAGGCTGGCATCCAACTCCCTGCTTGAAGTGGTCGTATTCAGCAAAAGAATCATTGAGAAAACACGGATGGCTGAGAACCCTACAGCAAGCCCCAAAACGCCTGAAGCAAACTGCCACTATCTCAATACAAAGGTGATTTCAGACAATACTCCCGTGTTGAACCTGCCCAACCTCCAATCCCTGCTCTGGGATGAAGTCGGCATAGTACGTACAGGTGACAACCTGCGGCGTGCGGCCGGCGTACTGGCCGCCTGGCAAAATATTTTGCCCCAGCCCACCGACCGCACATCTCACGAACTGAGCGCCCTTGTTTTAAACGCACGTCTGGTGGCCGAAGCTGCCCTGCTCAGGGAGGAAAGCCGCGGCGCGCATTACCGCACCGATTTCCCCGATACATCCCCTGACTGGCAGCGGCACACGGTTTTTAAAACCGCGAAATAGCAGAACATCTCTTGACAAAAATTACCCATAAGTGGTAAATTGTATGCCGTTTTAGGTCACGCGACCGATAAATTGATCGAAAACTTGCTCACGGGCGATGCTGCGGCATCATAATACCGTTAACCTGCCTGGCCGACAGGGGTATTGCAATTCAGTCAATAATGGGCGCATAATATTTTGCCGCGCTTTTCCCGTATCGTACTCGTGATATTCCAAACGGAGGGAACAGTATGTCAGAAAAACTAACCGTCGAAGAGCTTCTTGCCAGAGCGCGAAAACCAGCCGAAGTAGCCAACAAGCTGCATAAATTCTACAAGGGCAAAATGCAGACCATCCCCAGGTGTGTAATCCGCGATTTCAATGATTTCGCCATCTGGTATACACCGGGCGTAGCCTCGCCCTGCAAAGCAATACAGGCCGATAAGGATAAGGCCTATGACTATACCAACAAATGGAATACCATTGCAGTGGTGAGCGACGGCACACGCGTCCTCGGCCTGGGCGACATCGGGCCGGAAGCCGGCATGCCGGTGATGGAAGGCAAAGCCTTATTATTTAAATACCTGGGCGGCGTTGACGCAGTCCCCATCTGCCTGGACACCAAGGACCCCGACGAGATCATACAGGCGGTGAAGTGGCTTCAGCCGTCATTCGGCGGCATTAACCTGGAAGATATCTCAAATCCCAAGTGCTTCTACATCCTCGACCGCCTGCGCGCCGAAGCCCGCATACCGGTATGGCATGACGACCAGCAGGGCACGGCGGCGGTTACGCTTGCCGGGCTCATCAACGCCCTGAAAATCGTAGGCAAGAAAAAAGACAGCGTAAAGATGGCGGTGATCGGCAGCGGCGCGGCCAATATCGCCATTCTCAGGTTGCTGTTCGCCGACGGCATCAAGCCCGAGAACACCATCGTCGTCGACAGCAAGGGTATCCTGCACAAGGGCAGAAGCGACCTAGAGAAAAAACAGAAGGAAAATCCTTATAAATGGGATCTATGCAATAAAACCAATGCGGAAAACAGAACCGGAGATATGAAGGAAGCTCTGAAAGGAGCTGATGTCTGTATTTCTTTATCCAAATCAGGGCCGGGAGTGATCCAGCCCGAATGGGTCAGGGGCATGGCCAGGGATTCCATCGTATTCGCCTGCGCCAATCCCATTCCCGAGATATGGCCGTGGGAGGCTAAGGAGGCGGGAGTTAAGATTTTTGCCACGGGAAGGTCCGACTTCCCCAACCAGGTAAATAATTCCACCGGATTTCCGGCCATATTCCGCGGCACGCTGGATGTCAGGGCAAAAACCATTACGGATGAGATGTGCCTGGCGGCTGCGCACGAACTTGCCCAGTGCGCCGAGGACAGGGGTATCAGCGAGGAAAATATTGCCCCGACCATGGGTGAGTGGGAAGTCTTCATACGGGAAGCCGTGGCAGTGGGGATGAAGGCACAGGAGCAGGGAGTTGCCAGGATCAAGGTCACCAGGGAAGAGCTGACCAAACAGGCTGAATTTATGATTAAGAATGCCAGGGAAATGGCTGAACTGATGATGAAGGAGGGCTTTATAGCTCCACCACCGGAAGACTAAACTACATTCAGCCGTTCCCGGCAAAGGATGATTAAAGTGAGAGAAATCAGCGCGGAGAAAGTCAGGGAAACGGTGACACGCCTGTGTCACGAAGCCAATTTTTACCTGCCGGAGGATGTTTTCAGCGCCCTCGAACAGGCGCAGAAAACCGAGGAATCGCCCATAGGCAGGGAGACACTGCAGCAGATCCTGGATAACGCCAGATTGGCCCGCAATGAGCAGATCGCCATCTGCCAGGATTGCGGGGCAACGGTCGTCTACCTTGAAGTGGGGCAGGACTTGCACGTTACGGGCGGCGACCTCTACGAAGCCGTCAACGAGGGAGTCCGCCGGGGCTATGATACGGGGTATCTGCGCAAATCCATGGTAAAACAGCCTTACTCTGCACGCGTTAATACCAAGGATAATACTCCCGCCGTCATACATACCGACATCGTGCCCGGCGATAAGCTTAAAATTACCATCGTGCCCAAGGGAGGCGGCAGCGAGAACATGAGCCGTCTTTTCATGCTGACACCGTCAAAGGGTCGGCAGGGCATCATAGACTCGGTGGTCAAGGCCGTCGACGAAGCGGGCAGCAATCCGTGCCCTCCGGTCATCGTCGGCGTGGGCATAGGTGGCACCGCCGAGAGGGCAATGGAGCTGGCCAAGAAATCGCTACTGCGCAAGGTTGGAGAGCACAATCCAGATGCTGAAACCGCTGAACTGGAAAAGGAAATTCTTGCACGCGTTAATTCCCTGGGGATAGGCCCGCAGGGATACGGCGGCAATGTGACGGCGTTAGGCGTGAACGTCGAAGTCTTTCCCGCACACATAGCCAGTATGCCGCTGGCAGTCAATTTACAGTGCCACGCCGCGCGGCACAAAGAGGCGGTGCTATGACAGTTAAACAACATGATGTAATTGTGCTGGGCGCCGGCCTTGCCGGCTTGAGGGCAGCCGTAGAGATCGCGAGGAAGAACTCGCAGGCCGACGTGGCCATCGTATCCAAGGTACAGCTTATGCGCGCACACTCAGTATGCGCTGAGGGCGGCACCGCGGCGGTGATACAGCCGGAGAACGGCGACAGCATCGAGCTTCATGCCTGGGACACCGTGCGCGGCGCAGATTTCCTCTGCGACCAGGACGTCGCCATGCGCTTCGCTGTGGAAATACCCGGCGAGATCATGCTGCTGGACCACTGGGGAATACCGTGGTCGCGGCGCTCGGACGGGCGCATCAACCAGCGGCCTTTCGGCGGGCATTCATTCGACCGTGCCACATTCGCTGCCGATAAAACCGGCTTCTTCGAGATGCAGACGCTTTATGATACGCTGCAAAAACACACCAACGTGGTTAGATATGACGAATGCTATGTCCATTCGATACTGGTCAAGGATAATATTTTCCGCGGAGTTACCGTCTGGGACCTGACAAGCGGTGAGTTTTTCGTAATCCGGGGCAAGGCATTGATCATAGCCACAGGCGGCGCCTGCCGCATGTACGGCTTCACGACCTATTCCCTTACGGCAACAGGCGACGGCATGGCCATGGCCTACCGCGCGGGGATTCCGATCAAGGACCTGGAGTTCATCCAGTTCCATCCCACCGGGCTGGTGCCTTCGGGCATCCTCATCACCGAGGCGGCGCGCGGCGAAGGCGGCTACCTGTTCAACAGCAAGGGTGAACGTTTCATGGAAAAGTACGCAGCTTCCAAGATGGAGCTGGCCCCCCGCGATATTATCTCCAGGGCAGAGATGACCGAGATCGAGGCGGGAAGGGGATATGCCGAGCCGAACGGCCTGGATTACGTCCACCTCGACCTGCGCCATCTGGGCGCCGACAAGATCAACGAACGCCTGCCCCTCATCCGTGAAGTGGCAATGAGATTCGATTTCATAGACCCCATATTCACGCCCATCCCGGTGCGCCCCGCATCCCACTATACTATGGGAGGTATCCACACCGATATCAACGGCGCCACGCCCGTGGAGGGCATCTGGGCTGCCGGAGAGGCCGCCTGCGTGTCATTGCACGGGGCCAACCGCCTCGGTTCCAATTCCACCGCGGAGTGCCTTGTCTGGGGCAAAATCGCGGGAGAGGCGGCCGCCTTGTATGTGACGAAACACAAAGCATATCCCGATCTTCCCGGAGATACTGTAATAAAGGACGCCGAAGCCGGCATCTTCAGCCGTTTCAATCCAACCGGTGAGGAAAATTGCTATGCCTTACGAAATGAATTGCATAAAACCATGGACAGCAAGGTCGGCGTTTTCCGCACGGAGGCCGAGCTCGAGGAAGCCGTTAAAAAAGTTAAAGAGGTCAAGCAAAGGCTGCCCGGGGTAAGAGTGACGGACCGCGGCCGAATTTATAACACCGATCTCCTCAACGCGCTGGAGACCGATAACCTCATCGAATTATCAGAGGTAGTGGTAGCCGGCGCGCTGGCCAGGAAGGAATCGCGCGGCGCTCATGCCAGGCGCGACTATAAGGAGCGAGACGACGCCAACTGGCTTAAACACACACTGGCCTACCGCACGGCCGATGGGCCACGCCTTGAATACATACCGGTTACCATAACCATGTGGAATCCCGTGGAAAGGAAATATTAGGAGGTCATGGATGGCAGATAATAGGCCTCGTGAAAATAGTCTCGGCATAGCCGGCTGGGTCTGGGCCGGCAATTATACGCTGGAGCGTTATCTTTACCTGCTGCACAGGGTCACAGGCCTCGGCCTGATCCTGTTCGGCATATTCCACCTGACGGCGACCACCATTTTCCGCGTGCAGGGGGAGGCCGTTTGGAATGCGACCATGGAATTTCTTAATAATCCCGTATTCATGGTCGGCGAATTCCTGGTGGTGACAGCCTTTGCCTTCCATGCGCTTAACGGCCTGCGCCTGATACTACAGGAGCTCGGATTTACATTGGGCAAGCCGGTGCCACCCATCTATCCCTTTAAAGACGCCATCCGCAGGAAACGCCTGTGGACGCTGGTAACATTAGCGGCGGTCATGGTCCTGGTCGTCTTCTTTTTTATTGATTTCGCCGCAGGAGGACCGGGATGAAAAACGCATATTTAAACTTCGCACAGATGATCACCGGCATCATGGTGGCGGTTTTGCTCTTTATTCATATCGCTGTTCAAAAGCTGGGTGTCATACTGAGTTTCCTGGGCTTTAAGATCAGCGATCCACTGGCCTTCAACTCCATGATGGAAAGGGCGCGCCAGGGATTGTGGGCGGGAATATATATCTGCCTGCTTGCCTTCGGCCTGTTTCACGCGCTTAACGGCCTGCGCAACATCCTCCTCGAAACCGGTTTATCCCCCGCCAAGATGCGTACACTTACATGGCTGATCATCATTTTCGGCCTTATTTTCTTTGCGTTGGGCACCTATGTTCCCCTGGTTCTTTTAACCACATAGATATGGAGGCATTTATGAGCGGCGATGCTGTAAAAAATATTATCTTCCGGGTACAGCGGTACAATCCTGAAAAGGATGAGCGCCCGCATTTTGAGGAATTCACAGTTCCGGTCAAGCACGGCACTACTGTGCTGGAAGGATTGCTGTACATCAAAGAGAACCTTGATAGCAGCCTGGCGTTCCGCACGTCCTGCCGCATGGGCATCTGCGGGTCATGCGGCATGCTGGTTAATAACAACCCGCATCTCGCCTGCCATACCCAGGTGGAAGAATTTCACTCCAACAAACTGACGCTTAAACCGCTGCCCAACCTGCCTATCATTAAGGACCTGGTGCCCGACCTTACCACGCTATTCGAGAAACACAGGTCCGTCAAGCCGTATATTATCAGGCCGGACGAAGAAGAAATGGAGAAACCGGCTGCCGAATTCACGCAGAAGCAGAAAGAGTTGGATGAGTTCCTGCAGTTTACCTACTGTATCAAATGCGGGCTCTGCATAGCAGCCTGCCCCACATCGGCCAGCGATAAAAAGTTTCTGGGCCCGCAGGCTCTGGGCCAGGCATTCCGTTACTGCGCGGACAGCCGGGACGCAGGACAGGACCAGCGTCTTGCCATCGTGGACGCCGAACACGGCCTGTGGAACTGCCACTTTGCGGCCGCCTGCTCTGAAGCCTGTCCCAAGGGAGTGGATCCCGCCTTCGCCATTCAACTGCTGAGACGCAGGGTGGTCGGCAGTGCGATCGGTGCAGCCAAAGCGCACACTCCCGCAGGGGTAGTTGCCCCGCAGACTGAAACCAGGGCGAAGGTTCCTGTACCTGAGTTTACCGTTAAACCAAAATAAATATTATTATCGAGGAATTAGCTATGGAAACGATCAAAATCAAGGCTCCCCTTGACGAAGAGACGGTGACAAAGCTCAAGGCCGGTGACCAGGTATTTATCACGGGCGTAATTTACACAGCCAGGGACGCAGCCCACAAACGCCTGGTGGAATCACTGGATAAGGGCGAGAAACTACCCCTGGAGATTAAGAACCAGGTGGTCTACTACATGGGACCTGCCCCGGCCAAACCGGGTTACCCCATCGGATCGGCCGGGCCAACCACCAGCGGACGCATGGATGCCTATGCGCCGAGGCTTATGGCCGAAGGATTGAAAGGAATGATCGGCAAGGGAGACCGCACACAAGCGGTGAAGGACGCCATGAAAAAATACAGGGCAGTATATTTTGCCGCCATCGGCGGGGCGGGAGCCCTGATTTCCAAAAGCATCAAGAAGGCGGACGTAATAGCCTATGACGAACTGGGCGCGGAAGCGATCAGGCGCCTCGAGGTAGAAAATTTCCCCGCCACGGTCATCAACGATATTTACGGCAACGATCTTTACGAGACGGGCAGGGCAAAGTACAGGAAAGCGGCATGAAAGTACACGAGTATCAGGCCAAGGCGTTGCTCACCCAGTACGGCATACCCGTACCGGCCGGGAAGGTAGCCGAGACTCCCGGCGAAGCCAGGCGCATAGCCTCCGACCTGGGCGGCAAGGTCATTATTAAGGCCCAGATTTATGCAGGCGGCAGGGGTAAAGTCGGCGGCGTCAGGATGGCCGAGGACCGTGATGAGGCGGAGAAAATTGCGGCCGGGATCATCGATACCAGGCTGGTTACCAGCCAGACGTCATCCAGAGGGGCGCCGGTGCGAAAAGTGCTGGTGGAGAAAGTGCTTCCTATCGAACGTGAGCTCTACCTGAGTATCGTCATTGACAACACCGCGAGTATGCCGGTTATGATAGCAAGCGAAGCCGGCGGTATGAATATAGAAGAGGTTGCCCGCCAGAGCCCGGAGAAACTTCATAAAATATATATCGATCCGGCTGCGGGCTTTCAGCCTTTCCAGGGACGCAAGCTGGCCTTCGGTATGAACCTGAACCCTGAACAGGTTAAAGAGGGCGTCAAACTGATGTCAAACCTGTACAGGCTATTCCGGGAAAAGGATTGCTCACTGGCCGAGATAAATCCGCTCGTCGTGACAGGCGACGGCAGGCTGGTGGCACTGGACGCCAAGTTGAATTTCGACGACAGTGCGCTTTTCCGCCATGACGACATCAGACAGCTTCACGACGCCGAGCAGGATGATCCGTTCGAGGCCATTGCGCACGAGCTGGGCATCAGGAATTATATAAAACTGGACGGCAATATCGGATGCATGGTCAACGGTGCCGGGCTGGCCATGGCTGTACTGGATTTAATCAATCACACTGGCGGCAAACCGGCCAACTTTCTCGATATCGGCACGGTAAACAATACCAGCGCCGTTGTCAGCGCCTTCAAAGTATTTACCACCGATCCCGATGTCAAAGCCATTCTGATCAACATCTTCGGAGGGATGACCAGGGCGGATGTCATTGCGCATGGAATCATCGAAGCACACAGGCAAATGGCGATCAAAATTCCGGTTGTGGTCAGGCTGGCGGGAACCAATGTCGCAGAAGGCAAACGCATTATGGCTGAATCCGGACTGAAATATATCGAGGCGGCCGATTTTCTGGATGCCGCCCGTAAAGCCGTGGCGGCAGTCACCTGAATGAAATCCCACGGGGTAACGTATTCAAGAGCGCAGCAGCACAATAAAGGAGACCAATATTGAGTATCTTAATCGATGAAAAGACACGGCTGCTAATTCAGGGTATAACAGGCGGAGAGGGAAGCTTCCATGCAAAACGTTGCATTGAATACGGTACCAATGTTGTCGCCGGCATGACGCCGGGCAGGGGCGGCACCCGTGTAGAAGGTGTCGAGGTCTTCAATACGGTAGAAAGCGCCGTCCGCCAGACCGGCGCCAATGTAAGCATGATTTTTGTGCCGCCGGCAGCCGCCGCGGATGCCATCCTGGAAGCCGCCGACGCCGGCATTCCGCTGATAGTCTGTATCACGGAGGGAATACCGGTGCTCGATATGGTCACGGTCCACCGCTACCTGATGGATAAACCTTCACGGCTGATAGGCCCCAACTGCCCCGGCCTCATCTCGCCGGGCAAATGCAAGGTGGGCATTATGGCCGGTGATATCCACAGGCAGGGGAATGTGGGCGTTGTCTCCCGCAGCGGAACCCTGACTTATGAAACGGTAGCCCAGTTGACCGGCCTGGAAATCGGCCAGTCCACGTGCGTAGGGATCGGCGGTGATCCTTTGCCGGGAACTACCTTCGTCGATATCCTGAAGCTTTTCGAGGATGATGAAGAGACCAGGGCAATCGTGTTAATCGGCGAGATCGGCGGTAATATGGAACAGGATGCTGCCACGTATATCAAAGAGAAAATTACCAAACCTGTAGTAGCTTTTGTAGCCGGCGCCTCGGCACCGCCGGGAAGGAGAATGGGGCATGCCGGCGCCATTATAAGCGGCAGCACGGGAAGGGCTCAAGACAAGATAGCGGCTCTAGCCGGTGCAGGGGCAATTATCGCACCGCACCCCGCAGAAATCGGCATCACTCTGAAGAAAGCGTTTAAATAGCCTCTCCGGCACAATCCCAAACTCAATATGAATCGAGTATATCCTTGAGTTCCCCGGTGCCGATAATCGGGCCTTTTTTCACATACTTGATAATCCCGCCGGGATCGATAAAATAGGCAGAGGGCTTCATGGGAGGTTTAAACGCATTTACCATATCGCTGGACTCATCCTGATACACCGGAGTCTGAACACCATATAGCTTCATCCACCTCAGAATATCCTCTTTCTTATCACCGCTCGCAACCGTCATCATTATGACATCTTTGTACTTGGGATCTTTATACACTTCATTGAAATATTTAACCTGCCCAGCGCAGATGGAACATGTAATGCTGGTGAAGGTGATCACCGCCTTTTTCCCGATGATATCATTGGAGGTGAAGGGCAAATTATCCAGGGTCTTCAGGTTGAAGCTGGGAGCTTCGCAGCCCATGCCGCTGCATGACGGCGCCAGGGGCGGAGTAATAAATGGCAGATTAAGCTGATGCGAGGTTTTACCCTGGGAGTTCGTCATCGTAAAATCTATATAATAAGTGGTATCCAGCTGCAGCTTCTCAAGGCGCATAGAATGTTCAACAGCCAGCTTGGTGTCCGATTTATTGAACGGTTTGTCCGCCTTATCCGTTCCATACTGGATTTGCAGGGTAGTGGGCTGGTCGGTGATGCATCTAACCGTGACGTCACTGCTGCTTAAATCAAGGATGCTGAAATCCACTATCTGCGGAGCAGGAAGCGGAGCTGCTTGAGGGGGCTTGGTGAGAAATTCACTATCTCCGGCCGAGATAATTTCACCGCCGCAGACATCCTGAGACCTTAATTTGAAATAATACTTTGTCGATGGTTTAAGGCTATTGACCACCACCGTGTGCTTATCCATTAGCTTGACATCGAGCGTGGTGAACGTTCCGTACGTTTGCGTTAACCCGTATTCGACCTGGCTTGTGGAGGGCCTGTTGGTTTTCCATGAGAAAATGGCATAATCGGAATAAATAATGGGCGGGGTGGTTTCAGTAATCAACAATATGTTAGATTGCGCTTCTTTCATAGAAGTCAGCAATGCCTTGGCCTGATTTGTGGCCACGGCGGCGCCTGCTCCCTCGGCTGCCCCGTGCTCCCACCCGATAATGCCTATCACCTCGCCGGCAGTATTAACAACAGGGCTGCCGCTGCTCTCCGTATTGATTACCATATCCGTTTCCACATAGTTGACACCATTAATCAGGCCTGCTGCTGCAACCAGGCCCTTCAAAACAACAGGTTTTTCCATCAGTTTCTGCGAGTATCCGACAATGGCAACCGGGCTCCCGGGCAATGCATTGTCCGAGTCACCCAGTACCGCTTTGGCAATGCCCGGGTCGGCATCAATTTCGATTACGGCTATATCTGTATTCGTGCTTCTGCATACGACTTTGCCGTCATATTCCTGTCCGGTGCCCAGCTTAACTTTAATGTTTTTACAATTTACAATAACGTGGGTATTGGTTAAGACGAGCCCTTTTTCATCGATGACAACTCCGTTTCCCATGGCATTGTTACAGTAAATCCTGACCACGGCTTTGCCCACCCCCTCAAACGCCGCCTGCTGGGGATCGCCGCAGCCGGAAAAATTAACAATTGCCGATGCCGGAAGGATAACCGCAAATAAAATTATAACGACGATTGTTTTTCTCAACTTGCTTTACACACCTTTCTGAAGAATCAGGGCTATTTTATGGGCACATTATTTGAATCCAGCTTGGGCCTGTCATCGGCAGCATGGTCCATGAGGTAGCCGATATCCTTGCGCAGGACTTTTTTCATCTCCGCAATAATCCATCTGCCTTTATTGAGGCTTTTAGCAAAGCCGGTTGCTTCTTTCATCAGTTCTTCCATGGTGCACGCCTTGCGGATAATGTGGAATTTTTCCAACTCGGCGGCAGTGAAGCGCTTGCCCGTAAACTCGCCTTCCTCCACCAGGTGCATGGGCATGGTCTTCTTGATCAGGGCGGTCATATAGGGGAGGAAGGGTATATTGAGATCAACCTCGGGGAAACACAGGAAGCCGCGGTCGGAGCGCATAAAGCGGAAATCGAAACAACAGGAAAATATCGCGCCCGAGGCAAAAGCATGGCCGCTGAGAGCCGCCACTGTAATCATGGGATAGAACAGCATCCGCTTCATCATTTGATCCTGCAGGTTGAAAAATCTCTCCACGTCCGGGTCTTTGGCGGTTATTGCGGGTATCAGCCAGTCCAGATCCATACCATTGGACCAGATCTTCTCATGGCTGGCGGATACAACCAGGGCATTAACACTGGTTTTATGCTCTATTTCGTCCAGTGCGGACATCATCTCTGTGCAGAACTTTACATTAAACCGGTTTTCGCCGCTGTTCATCATCAGTACAGCGATATTTTCATCAATGGTCCATTCAATAGCAGCCATGGGGAAACCTCCGAAACAGTTTACAGCAGGATATTATATATCAAATGGCAGTTCAGGCGCTTTGCCGATACTTCTCCCTGAGAAAACCGAAAAGGATGAGGAACTGCGCCCCGTAATATGTAATCGTAACAATATAGTCGGCATACGGCAAGGGAATCAAGAATTTATTAACGGCCAGCGCCGAATCCGAGACCAGGAAAAGGAGCGCTCCGCACAGGACACTGCGGCTGGAAGGTTGCCGCAAGGCCGCCATAACCACCATCGTAATCAAGATGGCCATGTAGGCATAAACCGGGAATAACATGCCGCCCAGGAAGGGTAGCATGATAACAGCCATGCCGGCTGCATATAGCACAAGCAGGACTATCAGCCACACCCTTTTGCGCTGCCATTTGAAATCACGGGAAAAAACAACAATATATCCCACATGGGCGAGCAGAAAAAGCGCCAGGCCGATTAAAAAAGCGTTCTGCACAGGCAGGTCCAGCGCCAGCCCTGCCATGGCACACAGAATGTAGGTGATGAAGAGAAGCTGGCCCCTGAGATCCGCGACAGCCGTCAGCGCCAGGACGGCGAGGATCACATCGGGGATATCCTTGAGCACGTAAAGTCCCGGTATGACTTTATTGATCGGTATGATAAGGATATAGAGCACTGCGAATGCGAGAAATGTATAAAGCAGGTTCCTTTCCTTCTTTTCAAAGCTGCCCACGAACAACTCCCTTAATTAAATTCACGATATGCGTTAAATTGTATGAATTATATATCCGTCAGCCGTTCTTGTCATGGAGCGGAATAACACGTACAATAATTGGTCGCATTTTAAACATATTACGCACGGAAAAGGAGATATACTATGGACAGTGTTCTAGTCATCGGCGCAGGGTTCATGGGTGGCGGCATTGCCCAGGTTGCGGCTCAGAGCGGCTATAAGGTATACCTGCAGGACATCAATCCCGAGGCAGTTGCAGCAACGTTGCAGCAGATCAAATGGTCGACCGAAAAGCTGGCTGCCAAGGGAAAGATAAAAGACAGCGCGAAAGCCGTGCAGGAAAGAATCCATGCGGTCAACGACCTTTCCATCGCACCTCAATGCCAGTGGATCATAGAGGGGATATACGAAGACAGGCAACTGAAGAACGACCTTTTCAAAGACCTGGATGCCAGATGCCCTGTAGACACCATCATCGCCTCCAATACATCCACCATCCCCATCACGTTACTTGCAGAGAATACCGGGCATCCCGAAAGGATAGTCGGCCTGCATTTCTTCGGCCCGGTTCCCATCATGCAACTGGTAGAGGTGATCAAGGGCGAAAAGACATCGGATGCCGTGTTCAACAAGTCAGTTGATTTTATTAAATCCATGGACAAGTACGCGGTCAAAGTTATGAAAGAGGTCCCCGGATTCATCATGAACCGCATCAGCGGAGCTGCTTTCCGCGAAGCATTATCACTCGTTGAGCAGGGTATTGCCACTGTCGAGGATGTCGATCAGGGAATGCATTATGGCTTCAACTGGAATATCGGCCCTTTTCAGATTGCAGATAATTCGGGGCTGGATACTTACCTCCGCGCGCGCAAGCAGTACGAGACACTGGGTGGAATGAATATTACAGTCAGCTACGACCTGATAGAAAAAATGGTCGCAGCAGGACGGCTTGGCCGCAAGGTGGGCAAAGGCTTCTATGACTACACGTCCGACGGCCAGATGATACCGTTCGATATTACTACACTGCAGTAGCGGTGAGGACAGCGCCGTACACCACCAGGTAGTGTAAAACTGCGCCGAGCAGAATCCAGAGGTGGAAAATATCATGAAAGCCGAAGACGCCCGGGCGGGGATCGGGCTTTTTAACTGTATAGACTATTCCTCCGACAGTGTAGGCAACACCGCCTGCAACCAGTAAAACCAGCGAATGCGGCGACATGATATCAACGAGCTGTTTAAGCGGTATCAGCGCCATCCAGCCCATTAAAACATAGATCGCAACTGTGAGAGCCCTCGGGGCCTGTACATAGAAGATTTTCAGCCAGAAGCCCAGTATTACCAGCAGCCACTGTGCGGCAATGATTCCCCAGCGCATATAGCCGTCAAGGTAAATGTAACACAACGGCGTGTACGTGCCGGCGATCATAAAAAATATGGCGATGTGATCCAGTTTACGCAGCTTGCTGGTCGTATTTTCGTCCGTCTTCAAGCCGTGATAAACCGTGCTGCTGACAAACAGGAAAATAGTGCTCAGGCTATATATGCTGGATACAATTACGACGGGCAACGAGCCCCACGAGCAGTACAACAATATCCCGTAACCGGCCGTAGCTGCGATTGCTCCTGCAAGGTGTGAATAGAAAGAGAAGGCGTCAGACTTATTAACAGGCATTTGGTGAATCGTCCTTTCAACATATTTGGTTTAGCCCTGCCACGGCTTTAGCCTTGGTATCCAGCGCGGCACGTTTTTCTTGTACAGCAGGTATTCCTCGCCGAAGCGCTCCGCCAGGCCGGGCTCCTCCGAAAACATCAGGTAGATAAAGTTAATCAGGAAAAAACAGATAAACCAGACAAAAATCAATGGCGATCCCACAACTGCAGCCTCGCCCAGTAAAGTCATCAGGACGCCGCTGATCATGGGATTGCGCACATATTTATAGGGCCCTATGACAACGAGCTTTTTAGTCGGAGACCACGGCGCCAGCGTACCCTTGCCGATGTTGATGAAAAGATGGATGGTGTAAGACATCAGGTAGAGGCCGCCGCCCATTAGAATCGCGCCCACGATCACGAACACGGCATCCCAGGGAAGCCCCATCCCCCAGCCCAGCCGGAAGCCATTGGTCGGCAGGAGCAGCGACACCGGCACTACCAATAATACCGTAACCGGCAGTATGAAGGATTTCAGCTGATCGAAAATGTTGCTCTTCATGTTTACAGCATTATAACAGGATAGCACCTAATCCTGCTGAGGTAGCGTCTCAGCTTCCTTGCATCGGTATGGATTTCACGACATCCGGAAAATCCGAGATGATGCCGTCGATATCATACTGCAAAGCCCGGCGCACATCTTCTTCACCAGCACATCCCCAGACGAATATTTTGGTATCTTCCGCCTGTGCCTGCGCCACAAGATCAGCGGTTAGATGGGAGCAGTTCACACCGATGGCGCTGGAATGCGTGGCCTGTGTAATCTGCGTCAGTCCCGTTACCGCTTCACCCGTGATCACTGCCCGTATGATATCCGGCGCCAGGCGGGCAAGCTCAGC
>JAQUQM010000047.1:16728-18648 GCA_028716085.1 Dehalococcoidia bacterium
AAAAGCATGGTGAAAAGATATCACCGCCACCCCATCGGTTGCGGTATGAGCCCTCAACAAGGTCAGAAATTTTTCCAGCGACCTCACCTGCTTCAGCTCAATGAGAAGGCCTGTCCTGCCGTCCAGCAGCTTCAATGTCTCCAACAGCGTGGGCAGCCTGTATTTACCCTGAACAAGTACGCCGAGGAGGTTTTCGTATTTAAGTTCACTGATGGGTCTTCCCTTGATGGCGTCGTCGTGATAAACGATGAATTCCCCGTCCGCCGTCTCCTGCACATCGAGCTCGATGCCGTCGACACCCAGGTCGAGCGCTGCCTGAAAAGATTCCAGCGTGTTATCGGGAAAATCCCTGGTAAAGCCGCGATGAGCTATATTGAGGACTTTTTTCATGGTTTTTTATCGCGCCGGATATATTCGAACAATACATCAGCCGTGCGGAAAGGATCGCTGTTCACAACATTAGCCCCGAAAAACTCCATGGCCCCTATGTCGGAGGATATGTCATAACTGTTACCGCGGTCGACCATCCTGGCTATAACCGGGAATCCTTCCCAGCCCGTCGTCTGCCCGAGCGGCGGGAAAGCAATTCCGACGTTAAACGCCGTCACCTGCATGAGGCTGCGAAAGCAGGCCAGTACGTGATAGACATCTTCCTTTAATGAGTCCGTAAGCGCCGGTGCCAGCGCCATAATCTCGTTTAATTTCAGCGGCGTCAGGTACGCCATGATTCTTGTATGGTCCAGCTGCAACCCCAGTCCCAGCGCTTCGTGTACCCGGAAGATATCCTCGAAATAATCCACCTTAAATTGGTCTCGGTATGCAGAGGCAGCCCTGTGCAGCTGTTCGACTTTTCCATAATGCGCGTGCCGTCCCAGCACCACCTGCGCATGGCCGTGCGGTATACTGGCGCCCGCCCGGAAGTTGCAGTTCCACAGAAAAAGAAAATACCGCGCCTCCGGATCATACGCATGCGCCTGCAGCGACCACCTCCATCCAGTCTCAAGATAGTCTGCAACCTGGCTGCAACCGTATTTAAGTGGGTCGGGATCGTCAAATACAATTACGCCATGCAACCCTTCGTATTTGGCGACATTGCCGGCAGTTATGCAGTACTTGCCCTTTATCCTGCCGAAAGGGTCCTCAGGTGTATTATGGATCGGATCGGCAAAATGATCGTCTTTAATTTCAAATGACCCCTCCAGATGCATTCGCTTCTTCCTTTGAAAACGGTGCGGGCGCAAGGCACGCAGCGGATTAAAAATGGAACTTTCAAAAGTTATACGGTTGGTAACCTTTACTATCCGCTGCCGGACGATATTATCGACCGATCCGAACTGATGTTCCACCCACGGCAGCATCGATTGCGGCAGCTTCAGTTCTCCTTTGACCTCATCAACCGAGAAAATACGGTCAAATACCTGCCTGATATCCGGCGGTAATGCGGCAACATGATTTGTCAGTTCTGTAATTGAAAGGCCCATTTAAAATAACCGCTGCAGGCTGGCTGAAATCTATACCTGCCGTGGAGAAATCAACCTTTGTATCAGGTCGGGGGTCTCGCGCTGTCCCATACCGAAGCTGACCAGTTGCGATAGCCTGTCCAGCAGCGGGGCAGCACCCGCGAGGTCGCCGTTTTCCAGCATGGGCAGGGATTTCTCCAGCAATGTCGTCTCCTCGTTGAGCTGGCAGGCAAAGCCGCCCAGGTTGCCGCAGCAGGGCGCTATGGCCTCCGACCTCCACAGATGCGCCTGTTTGATCTCCAGTATCTTCCTGAGGATGTCGATGCCTTCCTGCCTGGTGGCGGGGTCGGCAAGCTTTTTTCTGGCCTCCTCCAGGGTCTCGATGCTTATTATTAACATTGCTACACCTTGTAGAGCTATTTTACACCCGCAGGACTAATGCTTGAAATGCCTGACACCT
>JAQUQM010000048.1 GCA_028716085.1 Dehalococcoidia bacterium
CTTATCCGGGTTCAACCCGGATTTATCTATAGCGCGCAGGAAGCAGTTCAGGGCCGGGCCGATACCGCAGCCGGCGCACCAGATGTGCGGCAGCCTGTCCTGCCTCAGGTATTTGGCGATGGAGGCGTGGTCGTTATCAACATGATTATTCATGGCATTTCCTTATCGCTTCCAGGATGGCTTCGGGCTTGTGGACGTCGCCGCCGGAATGCGGTATCAGCAGGGTGCGAACTCCGCCGGCGCATCTCTCCACCTCGTATACTATCTGCCCGCGGTTTATCTCGGGCACTATAAATGTCTTTGTCTTCAGTGCCAGCTCCCTGATGCGCTTCTCGGCGAAAGGCCACAGTGTGACCAGCTGTATGAAACCGGCCTTGATGCCTTCCTGGCGCGCCCGGTCCACAGCGAACCTGGCGATGCGAGCGGTTATCCCGTAGGCGCATACCACGATATCCGCATCCTCGGTAAGATGCTCATGATACATGACAATATCATCGACGTTCAGCCTGATTTTGTCGACGAGCCTGGTGACCAGGTTGTCCTGCGCCCTGGCGGTCATCACGGGATAGCCCCTATCATCATGAGTCAGTCCCGTGACGTGAAAATGGTATCCCTGCCCGGCAATCGCCATGGGCGGCACCAGGCCGTTGTTGGTCTTATATGGCCAGTAGGACTGCTTGTCGCCCTCGGGCAATTTCCTGTACACGAGGTCGGATTCACGAAGCTCGGGGATGATGACCTTCTCGCTCATGTGCCCCACCACCTCGTCCGACATGATAAGCACGGGCACCCTGTATTTTTCCGAGAGGTTGAAAGCCTGTACGGTCAGGTCGAACATCTGCTGGGGCGAATCGGGGCTCAGCGCGATGATCTCGTAGCTGCCATGCGACCCCCACCTGGCCTGCATGATATCCTGCTGCCCGATCAAAGTCGGCAGCCCCGTTGAAGGCCCGGCGCGCTGAATATTGGCCACCACGCAGGGGGTCTCCAGCATCACGCCCAGGCCGATGTTCTCCATCATCAGGCTGAAACCGGGCCCGGAAGTAGAGGTCATGGACTTTACCCCCGCCCACGAGGCGCCCAGGATGGCGCACATGGAGGCGATCTCATCCTCCATCTGGATGTAAACGCCGTCAACCTGCGGCAGGCGGCGGCTCATCCTCTCCGCCACTTCAGTGGCAGGCGTGATGGGGTAACCGGCGAAGAACCTGCAGCCTGCGCTTATGGCTGCTTCGGCGCAGGCCACATCACCGTTAATGAAATATTCGCCTACCAGGCATCCGCTATCTGCCATCAGCTTCTACTTAAAAAACTTAATATCCCGAATATATTTCGTAATAACGCTTATGCTGCGGGGCTGAATTTGCCGGCAGCGGATTACACTTAATTATTCACAGGCTTCTTATTATTCAGAGTAAGCTTCAGGGCGAACTCGGGGCAGATCAGCTCGCAGAACCCGCAGGCCAGGCATCTGGCGCCGTCCTTGACCTTAGCCAGCTTATACCCCTTGGAGCTCAGCTCCGTCCCCATCTCCAGCACGTCCCGCGGGCAGTACTCCACGCAGTAGCCGCATCCCTTGCATCTGTCCTTATCGATAAATACGTAACCCAGCGGTTCAGCGGTGGGGTCTTGATCGAATGGTGCGCGCCACAGCTTCATAATACGGTATTGTAGTATAGCAGCAGTTTGAGTGAGAAACAAGATTAAAATACCGATGTGATAATAAAAACGCCTTTAAGGGCGCGGAGTGCGCGTAGCCGGACAGCTATGGACTTTACAGAGAAATTCCCGCCATGCCGTTGATAGTGTTCAGCAGCAGGGTATATTCGCGTGCGTATTCATCCCTGTCCATTTTTTCCAGGTAGCCCAGGTCACGGTCTTTCTCCGTGAGCACGGCCAAAATCTCAGCGGCGTTTTTCCCTTTGGCGGCCTCCGCGTTGATGATCCCATGCCAGGTTATCAGCTTTTCGCGATAGAGCTTAAGCCTTTCCAGTCCCCCGTCACAGCACCCGAAGTGACCGTAACACAGCTTTGCGGGCGCAAGCTCGATGAGCCTGTCCACGGAGGCGAGGGTCTCCTCCAGTTTGAACGGCGGCGGCGTGGCCGGCCTGACGGCGCCGTCTATGCAGACTCCCGCGGCTTCCCCTGCTATCAGTATCCTATTGGCCCGTTCGAAAATGCTCAGGTGATGGATGGCGTGGCCGGGTGTTAGCAATATCTCCAGGTCGAGGCCGCCCGGGTCGATTTTCATGCGGTCCCCTGCGGCAGTGATCCTGCTTTCAGGCACCGGCTCGATCTGGCCGTACTTAAGCGCCAGTTGGCCCAGCGTTTTCAGGCTGGCGTTCCATAGCCTTTCGGGGTCAACCAGGTGCGGTATGGCGCGGCTGTGGGCGATGACCGCGGCATGCGGCATCTTTTTAATTGCAGCGCCTGTGCCCCCGGCATGGTCCATGTGGATGTGCGTGAGCACGATATAGTCGATCTCATCCGGCCCCACTCCGGCTGCATCCAGCGCGGTAAAAAGGCCGGGCACGGCCGCCGAGGGGCCGGGATCGACCAGAACTTTATTTGCGCCGAGGAGCAGGTAGCTGCAGATGAACATGCCGTAACCGGGTATGGGCGGCTGCGGGTTCAACAGCTTCAGGTTGGGCGCGATGTCGATGATCTCGATCTCAGGGCTCCTTCTTTCTGCAAATGCGGGATTTCGCCCGTCCAAATATTATAATCCGCCGCTGATGCCCTATATTACGGCTTCCGCCCGGTCCTTCTGTTTGATGGCGGCCTGCGCGGCGATGAGCTTGGCGATGGGCACGCGGAAGGGGCTGCAGCTTACATAGTCGATGTTGATGGCGTGGAAAAAGGTTATGGAGTGCGGTTCACCCGCCTGCTCACCGCAGACGCCGATAGGGATATCCTTGCGCGACCTGCGCGCCCAGAAGATGGCGGTCTCCATGAGCCTGCCCACGCCCTTGATATCGATGATCTCGAAGGGGTTGTCCTCCAGTATGCCGATCTCGAGGTAGGTGGAGAGGAACTTTTTCTCGGCATCCTCGCGGCTGAAGGAGTACACGGCCTGGGTGAGGTCGTTGGTGCCGAAGGAAAGGAAGTCAGCCACCTCGGCCAGCCGTCCCGCCCGCATGCAGGCGCGCACCGTCTCCATCATGGTGCCCACCTTTAGCCCCGAGCCCTCGGTGCAGCTCTTCTTGATCATGATCAGCTCCTGCGATGTGATGACCTGGGGGATCATCACCGAGACGTCCGCAGGCACCTCCGCTTTGGCCGCCGCGATGGCCTCGACCTGCATCCTGTATACTTCCGGGTTGGTTACCGCCACGCGCACGCCCCTGTGCCCCAGCATGGGGTTGATCTCCTTGAGCTCGGCTATGCGCTGCTTCGTCCTGGTATCGGTCGTCTCCGTATCGGAGGGCAGGAACTCGTGCAACGGCAGGTCGAGCAGCCTGATGATGATGGGAAGCCCTTTCAGCTCTTTGAAAAGCGCTATGAAGTCCTCCTTTTGCAGCCTGCCCAGGTGCTCCAGCGCCCTGGCTTTCTTGCCGGCGGTCTCCGCCATGATATATTCCCTGATGGCCGAAAGGCGCTCCGGTCCATTGAATTGACGTTCCGTCCTGAGGAGGCCGATGCCTTCGGCGCCCATGCGTATGGCCTGCGCCACCATCTCCGGCGTATCGGCGTTGGCCCTCACGCCCAGCCGCTTGGAGCCGTCCAGCCAGGTGAGCAGCTCCGTGAACTCCTTGATCATCGTACCTTCCTCCAGGGGAAGGGAACCTATATATACCGTGCCCGTTGTGCCGTCTATGGTAATGGTATCGCCCTGGCGCACGGTCTCGTTCTTGCATTTAAACAGCTTTTCCTTGACATTGATCTCAATGTCCTCGGCGCCGCAGACACAGGGCTTGCCCATGGCCCTGGTGACAATGGCCGCGTGGGATGTCAGCCCGCCCCTGGATGTCAGCACGCCCTCGGCGGCCGCGATACCCTGGATGTCGTCCGGGCTGGTCTCCGGCCTGATCAGGATGGAAGGGATGCTCTTCTTGGCCAGGTTCATGGCACCCTCCACGGTGAAGACGGCCTGCCCGCTTACAGCGCCCGGCGCCGCCGCCAGGCCTCTGGTCAGCGGCTCGTGCGAGAGGGTGGACTTGATATGCTTGTGCAGGATCGCCCGCAGGTCGTCCACTTTAAGCCGCAGCATGGCTTCCTCGCGGGTGATGAGGCCTTCGTTCACCATGTCCACGGCCGCCTTGACGGCCGCCTGTCCGCTGCGCTTGGCCGACCTTGTCTGCAAAATATAGAGCTTGCCTGATTCAACGGTGAATTCGATATCCTGCATATCGCGGAAATGTCCTTCGAGGAAGCCTACCCGCTTCTGTAGCTCTTCATATACCTTCGGCATGGCGGATTTTAGCTGGGAGACCGGTACGGGGGTCTTGCTGCCGGATACGATGTCCTCGCCCTGCGCACACTCGATGTACTCGCCGAACAGCCCTTTCTCACCCGTGCTGGGGTTGCGGCTGAAGACCACACCCGTGCCCGACTTGCTGTCCTTGTTGCCGAACACCATGGCCTGGACGATGGCTGCCGTGCCGAGGTCGGAGGAGATCTGGTTGAGCCGGCGGTATTCGATGGCCCTGATATTGTCCCACGAATCGAAGATGCGCCTGATAGCCGCCCTCGTCTCGGCCAGCCCCTTGATGTTGAGCACGGTATCCATCATTCCCGGCATGGAGACCGGCGCCGATGAGCGGACGGAAACCTGGAGGCCTTTGCCGAGTTTGGCGTTTACCTGCTTTTCGAGGTCGGCGAGCGCCTGTGTGATCTCCTTTTCGGAAAGGCGTCCCGTCTTTTTATACTCATTATAGCCCTGCACCGATACTACGAATCCCGGTGGGACCGGCAGTCCGAGCCTGGTCATGGTAACGAGGTTGGCCCCTTTATTTCCCAGCGCAGCCTTATCTTCACAATCCCCTTTGAACGAGTAGATATAATCCATAACAACAGCCTCCTCAGCGCACATTATATACTAAAGCAAAGGGGAAGATAATGATTGTTTCTTGATATATTCAACGACATTATTGAATAGAATCACCCAAGATAAAACACGATTTAATTCTAATTAACTATCCACGGTACACATGAATATTGTGCCATTCCAAATACTCTTTTGCTGGATAATACTTAGGACTAACAGGCGGACGTATTGAGTTTCCATGAAACTTGTAATAATCTCTCCCATTCTCAAATTCTTCCCGAATCTTTCGGCTAACTTCAAGTTTCATTGATGGGGTAATTGTCACATACCCTTTGTCAAATAGTGCATGGATATCACGTCGTATTAAAATCCCGTTATCGACAGCATGCTTTCCGCTCTCAGAAAATGGTTTTATGTGCGCAGCATCAAGCGCCGGCAATGTCCTTTCATTTGTTATTGAGCATCGCCTATCATAGGCGTCGGTCACCATTACTCGAAATGATCCCTGACCAAGCCGAGGTATAATAGCAGTTGGTTCACCATATTGTGGTTTAATCTCTCGTACTAATGAAGTTTGAATCATAGCAAATTGCAGGTTTTTCCAGATAGAAAGTCCAGGCTCAACCAGCAAATTGTAAGTCTTTCCTTGCACTATATTAATTTTCCAATCTGACGGAATTGGTAGCCATCTTGCTTGAGGGAGAAAAAAAGGTTGCTCTAGAAGAATACAACCTATTTTGTAATCATCATAAATAGTAGTATTAGGAGTTCGATATTTGCCTACTCGTGATCGCATCTCAAGAAGACTCCTTGAGCCATTGGATGTAGTGAAAGATTCCCACGCCAAACTGATAGGCAATATGGTCGAATGGGCAAAAACGCCACCACCCACAATATAGTCATTCGGGCTATGAAGTTTGAATAAGAATAACTCTCCTGGATCTAGTGCTTTGAAAAGCCGATTGCCTGATGGTTGCCAGAAATTGACTTCATCCAATTGATGCAATCGGCTTAGAAGGTCAAACCAGTCAAAATCCGTTACAGCGACATAGGCTCTCAATTTCTACTTTGCCTTTTTAAATTTTGGCCGTTGATTATAACCTACAGAAGGATCGTTTGATTTAAACTTAATTATGAATTCTGATTCCTTCTTGTTGACTTCATCATTTGAAGCTGTTTCTGACTCCCATATAATTTCTTTCCTTATTGTGAAGTCACCCCGCTGTTCTCTTGTAAAATCATTTTCAATAATTTTACTGTTAGCACTACCGAAATAATTTATGCTATCGGTAAGGTCCTGACCAATATATATTTTGCCATTTGGGTATGTAATTTTATAAATAATCTTGACAACATAAAATATCTACCTAGATAATCCTGATTTCAGTGCCCAAACGTGTTCTGAGAAAAATTCTAACATTGCCAGAATCGTAATTCAAATATGATGTTCTCAATGCATTTAATAATGGTAACTGTAGATAAACAAAAATTAACAATTAGTAATCCTATCGGGGAAAATAAAGCAAACATAAAGTAAATTAACATTCAGCTTAAATTCAATCCCCAAACTTTCCCATTATTACTATCCTAAAACAAATGAAAAATCAGCTAAATATTTATTTGCATTGTGAACCTTATTAAAGTTATAATTTTAGTACATATGTTCTTTTTTTCATGAAGTTAGTTATACCTTTGTTTGAGTTATTAGAATTAGGTTGCATCAGTTGTGTGCCAGCAATTATTTTCAATGAAGCCTTCGAGTAAGTATTTTAGTCAGATTAAGCTGTTTGATAATGGCTCAAATCGATATTCACTTCCTTCTGATTATGAACCTGTACGGCCGGATTTTTTGGATATTAATCATATCTATCTTGCCAAAGGTAGTATATCAACTCCCGAACGCAAGCGATTTGTGGAGCGTGTATGTAGTCTGTATCCCGACGTAACTATCACCGAATGTCTCGAAACTCCTCACAATCGTATCAATCTGAATGTGACAGGCGAATTAAATCTGCACCAGGCAGGGAAAAAATCGCTGGTATTCGGAGAGCTTGGCAATGCCGTGCGGTTTAGCGAGGAGAAGGGAAACACTTGCCCTAACTACTGGCATTTTTCACCTTATGGATTTTGTCCCTACGGATGTAAATATTGCTATCTGGCAGGAACTCAAGGAGTTAAACTTTCTCCGACAGTTAAAATTTTCATAAATCTTCCTGAAATCCTTGCACAAGTCAATGATATTGCTAATCAATTCAATAAGCCTACAGCCTTTTTCTTAGGCAAACTACAGGATGCACTTGCGCTGGATCCTTTAACAGCCTATTCCAGCAAGTTAATCCCATTCTTCGCTATGCATCCCATAGCCCGTATGACATTGCTTACTAAAAGCACTAATATTGACCACCTTGTTAGGATCAATCATAACGGGCATACAATCTTCTCCTGGAGTGTTAATCCACCTGAGGTATGTGATATTTTCGAAGAAAATGTGCCTTCCACTGAAGACCGTTTACAGGCAATGTATCGTGTGGCTGCAGCAGGGTATCGTGTTCGTGGTATGTTGATGCCACTAATTCCTATCGATGGCTGGGAGCACATTTACTCACGCTTTATTGAACACTTGTTAACAGCAGTGCCTCTGGAACGACTCACTATTGGTGGAATTTGTATCTACAGCGCAGCGCGTAAGATAATGGAACACAAAATGGAATTGCATAATGCAATATCAGTGAATGTAGAAAGCAAGACACGACAACAAGGTGATGGAAGAGTCCGTTATACTGAAGCCTTAAGAGTTAATATGTACTCACTCATCATTAAAACGGTCAGAAAAATTAAACCTGATCTCGGGCTTGCATTATGCATGGAGGACCAACACATCTGGTTGAAGTTAGGGCTTGAAGACAACATTGGCCGCTGTAATTGCGTCCTGTGAAAGTGAGTGTCACCACACCAGACCATTGGTAGTGCTTATAGACATTCCCATTAGTTTAGCGGCTTTTGTAACGGATAAATTTAAAACGTGCCTCTGAGTGCACATCACGTTAATAAATATGGTTTAAGGAGAAATTTAAGATGGCAAGAAATGAACGACATATTGTACCAAATCCTGGTGGCGGATGGGATGTTCGGAAACCTGGTGCATCCAGAGCTAGCTCGCATCACGATACTCAGATGGAAGCTGAAAAACGTGCAAAAGAGATCCTATTACGTAACGGAGGTGGTGAAGCCATAATTCATAACCAGAAAGGCCAATTCAGAGACTCAGACACAATAGCACCAGGAAACGATCCATGTCCACCTAAGGATACTAAATAGGTAGTACTGAAATGCCATAGCAGCTATTTTTAAGTTCTAACGCTTGCTTTGTAGGATATATATTAAGAACATTAATATTGTGGTGGACCTGAGGAGATTCGAACTCCTGACCTTCCCGATTGTAATCGGGACGCTCTCCAACATTAATCCTTCAATCCCGGGATTTTGATTATCAATTGTCTGGTGGACCTGAGGAGATTCGAACTCCTGACCTCCTGAATGCAAATCAGGCGCTCTCCCAATTGAGCTACAGGCCCATTACGCGAAACATAATATTATACAAAGAGGTGTGGGGTCATCACAAGGAGGATTGACGAAACGAGGCCAGGAGATTGCCACGGCACTTCGTGCCTCGCAATGACATTGGTAGGTGGAGTGAGGCCAGGAGATTGCCACGGCACTTCGTGCCTCGCAATGACATAGAACTTTAAATGTAATCCTTGCCGATGCTCCAGGCGGTGCCGATCTTTTTGCCTATGTTCCAGTAGCTGTTATCGCCCATGGAGAAGATAATGGGGTCGAGTTTGGCCATGTCCGGCAGCTTGCCGTCCATGTACTCCTCGTCGCAATAGGCGGCGACTATCTCACCGATGAACGCCCCGTCGGGAGCGAACTCTATCTCCTGCATCAGCCTGCACTCCATGGTCAGGCGGCATTCCTCGATCATCGGCGCCGTCTTCAGCTTGCCGTAAAAGACCTTGAACAGGCCGGACTTATCCTGCTTGTGCCCGGAGACCAGCCCGCAGTAATCGGTCACCTTTACCATATCCGTCGACGGTATATTCACACTGAAGGCGCCGTTCTCGCGTATCCCGGCCGTGGTGAAGTGCCCCAGGGCAAGCCCCAGAGCTAAAATGGGCGGCTTCACATTCAGCATGCCGCAGAAGGCGGCCGGCATGAAGTTGGCCCTGCCGTCTCTCTGCGCCCCCACCAGAACTATCGGCATGGGATACTGGTGACTGGCCCGCCTGATCTCTTGCTTTGCCATTATTTCTCCTTCTTTTCAGCTTTATTATTGTTATTTCCCGCCGGGCACCTCCACCTGTCGTAGTGCACCCGCTCCGGCTTATACCTGTCCTCGCTGGTGCACTTTTGATTGGGATAACCGATGGATACCAGCGAGATGGGCACCACCTGCGCGGGCATGTTGAGCAGCTTCCGCATCCCGCACATGCGCTCCTCCACCGGGTAGATGCCCAGCCATACCGCGCCCAGCCCCAGCGCGTGCGCCGCCAGCAGCATATTCTCCGTGGCCGCAGAGCAGTCCAGCACGCCCCTGCCCTTATATATCTCCACGCTCGGGTCCTCGCAGATCAAAATGGCCAGCGCGGCCTCTTTGAGCATGTGCGAGTGCGGATGAAAGGTGGGTATGTGGTCCAGTATTTTGCGCTCCCGGATGACGACAAAGTGCCACGGCTGCTCATTCCCCGATGACGGGGCCGCCATGGCCGCCCGCAGGAGCTTTTCTACTACATCGTCATCAACAGGCTTGTCCGTATATTTGCGTATGCTTCTACGCGTCATGATAGCTTCAATTGCATCCATGGTTCCCCCCATGTTTCCGCAGGCCTAGATCCTGCGCCTCATTTTCTCAATCCAGTTTATGATAAGCCCTATGATAACTATGACGGCAATCCCTACCAGGTAAGGCCAGACCTGCTCCCACAGCGGAGTGGGCGGCAGCTGCGTGTAATGCTCCAGTTGCAGCTTCAGCTTGTTATCCAGTCCCTTAACGAGGCTGAGGCTGGAATCCAGCTTCACCTGGTCCTTCTCGATTACCAGCTTATAAGAGCCGTAAAAACCGCGCAACAACGCATTGCCGGCATCGTCGGTATAAATATTGCCGCGCGACCACCACTGGTCGCGTACCAGCCTGAGCAGGCTGTTATAAGCGGGCTTTTTGGTCATGTCCTTCCTGAGCAGCCCGGCCGGCGCGCCCTGCCAGGCATTGAGGTCGGAGAAGTCCCACCATGTAATGGCCTGCACCGACGGATGGCTGAAAAGCAACGTGTAGAATTTTTCCACGTAGTCCGCCTGAGCGATCTCACCTTCCTGCGTGCTCGGCCAGTCCGACGGCTGGGAGCTATCGCCTATGCCAACCTTGGGCCCCCCGCTGAGCACCGTTACCTCGGTGAAATGGATGGGCACGTTGAAATCCTTGAAGCGCTCGCAGATATCCCATACCTGTAAGAGCGGCCAGTTGCCCCGGTGCATATGGCTCTGTATGCCTATGGCGTCGAAACTGCCGCGCTGCCTGACGACATTCTGCAGCAGGTCCCTGAAATCCGTATCCGTGCGGAAGTCATTGACAACCATGACCCCCCTGGCGCAGCCGGAGCGCGCCCAGTCGAGGGAGTCAACGACGACCTTTTGGGGCATTTGAGCGTTGATCCAGTTGCCCACCTTGCTGTTTACCCTGGCCCCGGTGGTGGCCCCGTCCACCACGTCCCAGTAATTTACCAGGCCGCAGAATTTTTCCGTAACATTAGTGACACGCTTTTCCTGCGCCGCCTGCATATCCCCCAAGGACATAGGCGCCCACGCCGGCACATACTCCGCAGATACCAGCGGGCTGCCCTTGGTGGCTATGCCGCGCTTCCTGGCCCAGTCGGCCATCAGGGTCAGCAGGGCCTCACGGGTCTGCCCGCTCAGCGGCTCATAGGTGTCCCAGTTGAAAGGCAGGTTCCCGTAGTTGAAGAGTGAAACATAGGCGTCGGCCCAGTCCTCGTTTACACTATTGGGCCCTTTCTCCGCCAGCGGGGTCAGGTTGGACCCGAAGAGGAACTCGTGGTTGGTCTGCTCGTAGTAGATCCTGGCGCCCCGTACCGGCGTGCCGTCTTTATCCATCACGTTGATCACGGCATCGCCCTTGCGGATGCTCTCGATCCTGTCCTTTGCGCCGGACATGATGAACCATTCACGCGTGGAAGTCCAGGCATTGAAAATAGTAGCGCCGAGATCGCCGCCGCTGCCCTGGCAGCCGGGAAACAGCACCAGCCCCGGGATTAACAACAGAAAAAGCGCTGCCGCATGCACAACTTTCATCTTTCTATTCATAACACCACCCAAAACGCATTTTTTATATTTTATCACAGGCAAGCTAATGTAAAGCGAAAAATCCATCCAATTGTAATAAAAATCGGGCCAACAGCTAAATTTAAACTCAAAATTGTAACTTATGTCACTTTATTGGAGGGCATGCGTCATTAGAATATAATGAATTTGCGTACGTATAATTCATTGTATCGGAGGGAGCTATGAGCAAGCTGGGCAAACGGGAAAAGGCCTACCTGGAGGGGAAATTCGGCAACAGGGTCAACTTCAATAAAACGGAACTCATCCTTTACGGCCACGATATCGCAGCCATGCCGGGCATCATCAAGCCGCTGATCGGCAATACCAACCCGGACGCCGTGGTCCAGCCCGCTTCGGAGGATGAACTCGTCGAGCTGGTGCGCTGGGCGGCCGAAAAAAGGATACCGCTGACGCCGCGCGGCAAGGCCTCATCGGGCTACGGCGGTGTCATCCCGGTGAAAAAAGGCATCGTAGTGGACTTCTACCGCATGAACAGGGTATTGAAGATCGACCCGGCGGCCGAAACCGCCGTGGTGCAGGCGGGGGTGGTCTGGGAGAAGCTGGACCGGGAGCTGGAAAAGCAGGGGCTTACGTTGCGGCTCTACCCCACGAGCTACCCTGCATCCACCGCCGGCGGCTGGCTGGCCCAGGGCGGCGCGGGAATCGGCTCCTTCGAGGCCGGATGGTTCCGCGATAATGTCATAAGCGCACACGTGGTATTGCCCTCCGGAGAAGTGAAGGTATACAGCGGCGCGGATTTGGACCTGATATCCGACGCCGAAGGCGTCACCGGCTTTATCAGCGAGGTGACTGTGCGGGTCCAGCCCAAAGAAGAGCTCAAGGTCGTCTCCATAGGCTGCTCCAGCGCGCATGACCTGCAGAGGTTCGTGCAGTCGCTCATCGATGAAAAAATACCCATCTGGTCCCTCATATTTATCAATCCCAAGATGGCGGAGCTGAAAAATAAATCCCCGCTGCGTGAGCACTACGGCCATCCGGCGGAGGAGCGCGTGCTGCTTCCCGCTTCCTATGTAGCCACACTCACCTTCCGCGAGCGCGACGCCGCAGAGGTCATGGACAGGCTGCCGCAACTGCTGAAGCCTTGCCAGGGCGAGATACTCAGCGACCGCATAGCGCAGCACGAGTGGAAGAACCGCTTCATGCTGATGGTGGTCAAGCGGCTCGGCCCCAGCCTGGTGCCTGCCGAGGTCGTGGTGCCGCTGTCTTCACTGGGCGATGTTATGGATGAGATCGAGAAGAAGGTCGACCAGCCCATCGTGAAGGAGGGCGTCATCATCAGGGAGAGCCTTAACGGCAAGCCCGAGGTGGTCATCCTGGGCTTTATACCCAGCGACCAGCGCAAGTTCAGCTACAACTTCGTCTTCAGCCTGGCGCTGACCATCATGAAGATCGTGAAAAAGCACGGCGGACGGCCTTATGCCACCGGCCTTTATTTCACCAAAAAAGCCGGCGAGGTGCTGGGGGATTCGCGGGCCAGGAAGATACGCGAACTGAAGAAGAAGGCCGACCCGCAGAATATTTTGAATCCGGGCAAGGTGGTGGGAAGCAACTCCATCGGAGGTTTCATCGGCATAGCCGAGGCCTTCGAGCCGCTGATCCGGCCTTTCGGCAACTATGTTATTACACAGGTGGGCGAGAACCCGCAATCACCCGTGAAAGATATCCCCGCGGACATCGCCTGGTATGCCTATGCGTGCTCGCAGTGCGGCTACTGCATCGAGGAATGCGACCAGTTCTACGGGCGCGGCTGGGAGAGCCAGTCGCCGCGCGGCAAGTGGTACTGGCTGCGCGAATATATGGAGGGCAGGCAGAAATGGAACCAGTTTATGGTTGATACCATGCTGGTCTGTACCACATGTGAATTATGCAACCTGCGCTGCTCGGCTTCCCTGCCCATAGAGCCCTCATGGATGAAGCTGCGCGGCAAGCTGATCAACGAGGATAAAAAGATGACCTTCCCGCCGTTCGAGATGATGGCCGAGGCCGTCCGTAAGGAAGGCGATATCTGGGCAGGCTACCGTCGCGACCGCTCCAGGTGGTTCCCGGAAGACCTGAAGGCCAGGCACGGGATCGGTACCAAGTCCAGGAACGTTTATTTCGGCGGATGCACCGTGAGCTATGTGGAGAACGATATCGGCATGGCCAGCGTGGTGCTGCTGGACGAGGCCGGGGTGGACTTCACCTACCTTGGAGAGAAGGAGAACTGCTGCGGCACACCGATGCTGGTGGCGGGCAAGTGGGATGTCTTCGCCGAGACCATGAAGCATAATATCGCCGCCGTCAAGGCCTCCGGCGCGGACAGCGTGATCACTTCCTGCCCCGCCTGCGATATGATGTGGCGGCACGTTTATCCCAGGTGGGCCGAAAAGCTGGGCATCGATTTTGGTATTACAGTCAGGCACTACAGCGAGGTGGTGGCCGAAAAGATAAAGTCCGGTCAGTTCAGATTTCCTGAACAGGCGAATAAGCCGGTCACGGTCACCTGGCATGATTCCTGCCACATCGGACGCGTTTCCGGTGTTTACGACGAACCCCGGGAGCTGATCGAAGCACTTCCCGGCGTCAAGATGGTGGAGATGCCTTTTAACAGGGAGGCGGCGCATTGTTGCGGCAGTGTGCTTACGCTGATAAAGGAACCGCCCGTCGCCGCCGACGTGGGCAAAACGCGCATCGATGAGGCGCTGGAGGTGGGCGCGGAAAAAATCCTGGCGCTCTGTCCCTGCTGTGAATTCCAGTTGCGTGTTTCCGCCGATAAGAAAAAAATGGACATGGAAATCGTTGACCTGGCACGGTTCTGCTGTTCTCGCATGGGCTTCGACTTCCCCGATCCCAACCCCGAAGTGCAGAAGCAATGGGCTGTCTTCGAAGCCATGATCGCCCTGATGACGCCGCAGGGATTCGCCAACCTGATGGGTAAGATGTGGCCGGAGCTGATCAACGCCATGCCTTTCGGCATGGGGCCCATGATGCGCTTTATGGGTAAAATCCCCGGCGCACTCAACCTGATGAAACCGATGTTCCCCGTGCTCTTCCCGCTCCTTCTGCCCATGATGATGCCCAAGGTGATGCCCAGGATGCTCGCGCTCGTGGGGGAGATGATACCCATGCCCGACTATATGGCAGAGCAGATGCCGGAGATAATGCCCAAGGTGATGGATTCGCTCATGCCGCACATGATCGGCGACCTGGTCCCGCTTGTTACCAACCCTATGATAGATTACCTGCAAGGCAAGAAGAAATAAGCAAAATAACTTTTTACGTAAGGGCGCGCCTTCAGGTGCGCCCTTTTTACATTACCCGTCATTGCGAAGCCCGTAGGGCTGTGGCAATCCTTTTAATCGAAGAGTAACCCGTCTTTGCGAACCCCGTAGGGGTGCGGCAATCCTTATAAGCGAAGGCAGTATTCCTTATTTCAAAAGATTGCCACGCTACGCTCGCAATGACGTTTAAATGCGGATTTGTTATCATTTGCCCATGGAATCCGTGCCGCTGCTGAAATACCTGGTTGGGGCCGGCATAGGCGCCAGGCGCCAGGTTGTATCAGCCATCAAGCAGGGTCGCGTCAGCGTCAACGGCAAAACCGCCGAAGGTTATACAATGCCGGTCTTTCCAGGGCTGGACGAAGTCACCTGTGACGGCAAAGCCGTGAAGTTCAAACAGCCCGAAATGCTGGTGCTCATGGTCAACAAACCGATCAATGTGCTTTCCACCACCAGGGACGACCGCGGCAGGAAGACGGTGATCGATATGCTGCCTGAAAGCTACCGCTCGCTCGGCCTCTACCCGGCAGGCAGGCTGGACTATGACAGCACGGGACTGCTTATCCTCACCAACGACGGCAACCTGACCTACCGGCTGACCCACCCCAGGTTCGAGCATGAGAAGGAATACGTGGTTACGATCAACGGCAAGCTGGCTGCACCGGACATTGCGAAGCTGGAGAAGGGTATGCTGCTGGAGGACGGCATGACATACCCGGCTATAGTAAAAGAAGCCCCGGACGCTGCATATACCTACAGCATCACGATCCACGAAGGCCGCCACCGCCAGGTGAAGCGCATGGTTGCCGGCCTCGGGTATGAGGTCAGGGCGTTGAAACGCATCAGGATCGGCAGGCTGTTACTGGGTAACCTGGAGGAAGGCGGAATAAGGAAGCTGTCCTCCCGGGAGATAGCTCTCCTGTTGCAGAATTAAACGGCAGCCGTTTTAAACACTATTCTATCGGTTCGAAAGGTTCCTTCTGCGGTTTGAAGCCCTGGTTGATAATCTTGGACAGCGCTTTTATCCCCATGCCGCTGGTCCGGTTGAAATTACGCCTTACTATATTCGATTGGTGCGAGGCGCTGTCTATCTCCGCAGCATAGTCCTGCATGGTTCTGTAGCCCATCAGGTCCAACCCCTTATTTACGATCCCTTTATGAAGGCCGAGTAACTCTCTATCTACATTGGTAAGCCTTTCAGCGAAGGACATGACCGTTTTTTCCAGCTTATCCTCGGGGACAGATTTGATGGCAAAACCTATCTTCGCGGCCAGTGAGCCGTCGATGGTATCACCCGTCATAGACATATACTTGGCCCACTGCGGCCCGATATGGTAAATCCACGCATTTACAAGGCCGGTGCCCAGGATGCGCACCACGGGCATTCCTATCTGGCAATCGTCGGCGGCAATGATGAAATCAAGCTGGCAGCAAAGGTCGGTGGCGCCGTTAAGGCAAAACCCGTGCAGCTGGCCGATGGTAACCATACTGCATTTGCGCAGGGATTCATAGGCGCGTAAACCTTCATTGTTGCGCATCAGGTCCTGCCAGAAACTGAAGTCCTCACGCTTGTCGATATCGTCGACGTCATAACCGGAGGAAAATCCCCTGCCGGCGCCTTTAAAGATCAATACGCTTACCTCTCCCTCCCAATTCAGGTTTTTAACCAACTCATGGAGTTCGACGAACATCTCCATGCTGATGGCGTTTCTCACGTCAGGTCGGTTAAGCGTGATTACGCCGATTTTACCTGACTTTTCAAAGAGCAAACTCTTGAGTTCCATTTCACTTTCCTCCGCCATTGCAATTGATTGACCGGTCAATCTTTAGTATACTTTTCCCACACACTAAATTTTTTCTACAGTTTATAATAGCTTAAATGATTTGCGCATGCAATTGTGATTGCAGCACACACAAAAGATGTGTGCGCTTATGATGGCAGTGGTGTAGAATATGGCCGATCTATTGTATTAACAATATCATATTATTTATTTAAGGAGTGTGTTTATTATGGGTGACAGGTTGAAGGACAAGGTAGCTATTGTAACCGGCGCAGGCCGGGGCATAGGCAGGGCTGAAGCGCTGGCCCTGGCAGCGGAAGGAGCCAAACTCGTTATCAATGATGTCGGAGGCGCCTCCGACGGATCGGGCAAAGACCAGACGCCGGCCATGGAGGTATGCAACGAGATTAAAAAGATGGGAGGGCAGGCAGTACCTAACTATGATTCCGTAGCCACTCCCGAAGGCGGCGAAAATATCGTCAAAACCGCCGTCGATGCCTTCGGCAAGATCGATATCCTGGTCAATAATGCTGGCATACTGCGCGACCGCATGCTTTTCAATATGACCGAGGAAGAGTGGGACCTGGTAATCAAGGTCCACCTTTACGGCACATTCCATTGCACCAGGCCAGCCAGCGTTTATATGAGGCAGCAGAGGTGGGGACGCATCATCAATACTTCATCCATCTCCGGCCTGGGCAACATGGGCCAGGCGAACTACAGCGCGGCCAAGGAAGGTATCGTAGGTTTTACCCGCACCGTAGCCCTGGACCTGGGTAAATACGGCGTAACCTGCAACGCCATCCGTCCCAACGCGGCCACCAGGATGACCGTCACGCCTGAGATGAAGGCGGCATTCCAGAAGAAATCCGGCATTGCTGATCCGGTCGAGTTCGAGAAATTCTTCAACCAGACATTCTCTTCCAAGCCGGAGCACATACCGCCGATCGTCGTTTATCTGGCTACGGAGGAGTCTGCCAATATCAACGGGCGCTGTTTCTTCATCAACGGGAACCAGATCGGATTTTATCAGGAGCCGCAGATCATCGCACAGATCAGCAAAGATGAGGGCTCCTGGTCGCTGGAAGAATTGATCAAGATCGTACCGGAGAAGTTGACCAAAGGAGTGGTCAACCCGGCTCCGCCGCAGGCTCCCAAGTAGCAATCTGAAAATACAGTAAATGCAGAGGTGATGTATGAGCGGGCATATTATTGAGGACCCGCACCGGCAGCGCTGGATTGTAATCAGCGTGGCCTTCGCTTCCTTTATGGCGGCGGTGGACACGTATATAGTCAACGTTGCCCTGCCCACTATTGCGCATTATTTCAATGTAGGCACCAGCGACGTTGCGCTTGTCACACTGGCTTACCTCCTGGTAATAACAAGCACCCTTCCCATCTTCGGCAAGGTGGGTGACAGGACGGGTTTCAAAAAGGTTTTTATACTGGGCTTTGCCTTTTTTGCCAGTGGGTCTTTCCTCTGCGGGCTGGCGCCACAGATTTACCTCCTGGTCGGCGCCCGCTGCATCCAGGGAGTAGGTGCTGCCATGCTCTATGCTGTGGGTATGGCCATGATACCGCGATATATACCAGAAAAATCGCGCGGCTGGGCTTTCGGAATCACAGCTACCACGGCAGGACTGGGCGTGGTGATCGGCGCACCGTTGGGAGGCCTGATCACCCAGTATTTTAGCTGGCACTGGATTTTCCTGATCAACGTCCCGGTTGGCATCGCAGCAATATTTGTAGCACTCAAAGTCATACCAAAGGATACGCCCGCAATTAGTTCAGGGGGGAAAGGCTTTGATGTCGCAGGCGCCATCATGAGCTTCCTTGGCTTGTCATTTCTGGTATCCGCTCTTAATAAGGGCCAGCAACTGGGCTGGCAC
>JAQUQM010000049.1 GCA_028716085.1 Dehalococcoidia bacterium
AGCCGCTGATTTCTGGAGATCAGTGGGCATTGATCCATCGATGGAAGATGAATACTTGGGCCGTCACAGGCTAAGCCCGGGTCTGATAGAATTCTTTGATGATTTTGGTTCCAGCGGTAGGGAGTTGTGGTGCCTCTCCAACGACGTTGCTGAATGGTCGCAGAAATTACGTCGTATACACAGGCTGGAGAAACATTTCCGCGGCTTTATTATAAGCGGCGAAACCGGCCTGAGGAAGCCGGACAGGCGTATCTACGAGCTGTTATTGGCTAGGGTGAAATGCAAAGCTGATGAAATACTATTTGTCGATGACAACATCAATAATCTGAACGCCGCTGCGGAACTCGGTCTTATTACGGTTCTCTTTGATCCTCTGCGTAAGTGCGATAATACTGATCATAAGGTAGTGAACAGCTTTACGGAGCTATTAAGATTAATCGGTTAAGCTGTTCATGTAATAAAAAAGGAGCGACCCATGCGTCGCTCCTTTTATTATTTACAGCTTTTACTAAATTAGGCTGGGCAGGCCTTTGGCTGCGTCTTCCATATCCCTCAGGCGGCCTGTGGTTTCCTTCAGGCGGTCCTTCTGGGTCATGGCGAACGCCGATGCCCTGTCGTAATAGTCCCTGATCTTCTGAACGAAAGCAAGCTGTGAGAATGTGACCGTGACGTCAATCGAGCCGCGTTCTCTGGGGAAGTCACCGGCGCGGATGACGGCATTTTCCGCAAGCTCGCGCAGATAGTCGCCCAGTCCCTTGGCGATGTCCATGCTCATTTCTTTGCCCGGGGCAGCCATAAGGTAAAGGGCACGCCCGGCATCTTCAGGGTTGATGGCAATGGACAATTCACTTATAGCTGCATCCATGGCCTGCATGGCCCTCAGCGTTTCACCGCTTTTCTCGCGGAAATTGACCTTGGCCAGCTCCCAGGGGAAGCGGAAGCCGCGCGGTATCTCGGTCTTGCCTACACCGATGGCGGTCCAGCCGTCGATGGATTGCATGATGTCGCCTGCATCCATGGTCTTGGCGCCAACGCTTTTTGCATGTGTCACCTCACCCGCGCACATCAGGTCATAAAATGGTTCCACTATCTGGCGGTTGATCCTCACCAGCTTCATTGCAAGGCTGGCGTCTTTACGCACGTAGCGCTGGTTATCAGCCAGGAATACTCCATCGGCGACGGAGTGAATGGATTTCAAACAGGTGGCCGTATTGTATACGCTTCGCAGCTCGGCAACCTCTTCATGCTCGAAGGGCAGCACGCACAGGGCATATACCGGCTTGCCGATATAGCGTTCTTTAAGCATCTGGGCGATGATGGAGATTGCTCCCGATCCTGTGCCGCCGGCGGTGCCTGCGACCAGCAGGAATGCATGCGTCTGGTAGAAAAGCTGGGCCGTTCTAACGGCATCAATTACCTTGTCACCGTCTTCGCGGGCCAGTTCTGCGCCCATTTCATTTACCTTGCCTACTCCATGTCCCCAGGTTTTCCGGCCGCCGATCAGGATGCGGTGCATATAATCGGAGCCTATATTGGATAATCCGGTCAGGTCAGTCTGGTCAGTATTGACAGCAAAGGTACCGGTAACGATGGTCGTCCCTCTCTCAGAGCGAGCTCTGTTTCCGAGGCGGGCGAATTCATCGGCTACGCGGGAGCCACACTGCCCCAGCCCGATAACCATTAATTTCATTCTCTAATTACCTCGCTTTTGTTATTTTCTAGACATACGTAGCTAGCTTAAATTAAACCCATATTATAGCTATCTGATTTTTTTGTCAAGGCGTTACTCTTCGGATGTCCAGCCACCCTTCTTGCTTATTACTCTTATACGCCATATCACCAGGCCCGCTATGACAAGAATGCCTATGACTACCAGTCCTATCCACCAGAATTCAAAGCCGGAGATGCTCATTAATTGGGATTGGCTCCATTCGCTGCTATTGCCGGCCCCGTCTATGGCCTTGACTCTCCAGTAGTATTCTCCTATACCCGGTTTTTCCGTTCCCGACATGCTGTACGAAGGGGTTGTCAAATTCTCTTTGCGTACCACCGAACCTGAAAAATCAGCCTTCTGGCTTAATTCAAGCGCATATACCACACTGCTGGGATCTTCAATCACAGACCACTTGAACTCTATAGGCTTACTATCAAGGAAATCCAGCTTGGTTCCGGGTTCCGGGGCAATGGGTTGAGGTATTCCCGGAGCTACGGATTCCACAGTAAACATCGTGGATGCTATGGCCTGTGAAGGATCGCTGACTGTCACCATATGGCTGCCTGATCCGCTGGCAGGAGGCTTGAATCCCGTACTGAAGCTGCCTTTGGCATCTGTCGTAGCACTGGTAGTTACCTGTTGTGAATTATATATAATGGTTAGCGGCTGATTCGCACCAAAAGCACTGCCGCTCAATATCGTATTTTCACCGATAGCCCCGTTATTGGGATTGATGGTTAATTCAGGCGTAACGACAACAATATAATGGGTTACATCTCCCAGCTTGGTGGCATCGCCGAACGAATCAACTTTGTGTTCGCCTTTCGTGCAGGCAGGTACTTCGAACTGGGCCGACCATGAACCATGTACATCTGCTGCAACATTATCTGCTACCTGCATACTATCAAAAGTCACCTTGATGCCGGCCTCATTTTCCTGAAAGCCTACACCGCTTGCCCACAGAGTATCGCCGACACCGATGACATCACCCAGACGTCCGGAGGCTTGCTCCACCTTGATTCCCGGTGAAACTGTAAAAGCCGTATCCGGCACATCTTCAATCGGTGTCGTGGCCCCCTTTGCGTCTACCTTGTGAGAGCCCTTAGCTGAAGCCGGGACGGAGAATGTGGACTGCCAGGAACCGTTGAGGTCGGCGGTCAGGCCGGTCTTAACCACCGTATCATCATACATGATGGCAACATTTGTTTCCGCAGCTGCGAAACCTGCCCCTGAAACATTGACTACCCTGCCCACCCAGCCCGAATTCGGATTGATGCTGATAACGGGTGTTACAGCGAAGAGCTGGTCCTTTATTTCACTGGAAGGGGTTGTGGTGCCGACTGCTGTTATAGGATGATTGCCCCTGGCGCTGGTGGGAATTTTAAATGTGTATATCCAGCTGCCGGTCTCATTTGCCTCTATCCCTGTGGCTGCTTCATTACCATTGAACATTATCTTGATGCCGCTTTCTTTGGCGGCAAACCCGCTGCCCTGGATGGAAACCGTTGAGCCTACAGCTCCCTTCTTTGCCGCCATGCTGATTGAAGCCAGCACCGTATATTCTTTCTGGAAGGACTTGCTGCCCACTTTGAGCGTGATCATCTGCTTTCCCCTGGGTGACTGGGGTACCTTGAACGTGATCGGTTGGCAGGTACCCGATTTCACAGTGCCCTGGGAGATGAGCTGGTTCCCTTCTCCCCAGTAAAGAAAATAATCTCCCTGCCCATACTGACAGAAAGCGGGTATTTTAACATCTGAGCCGACTGTCCCCTGTGTTGGATCAATCGTAAGCGATTCCGCGTGAGCCGGAACCGGTAATAACAGGGTGCAGAGAACACTGAAAATCAATACAGCCGGCAGAACCTTCGCTTTCATCAGATAAACCTCCAGCTTGATTTTGCGCTTATGATAACACAATTCATTTAAAAGGCATATAGTGAAAGCAGGTCATTTCAGCTTCGTTATTAGACGTCCTTGGCATTAAGGGTAGCCAGGAACTCGGCGTTCGTTTGTGTTCGGGCAAGACGGTCAATAACGCGTTCTGATGCTTCTGTAGCATTGTTGGCATCCTCTGCCAGCATGCTGACCATGCGGCGCAGCAGCCAGACCTTGGCAAGCGTGTTTTCGTCGAGGAGAAGCTCCTCCCGGCGGGTACCGCTGCGCATGATGTCTATGGCGGGGAAGACCCGTTTTTCGGCCATGCGCCGGTCAAGGTGCAGCTCCATGTTGCCTGTGCCTTTGAATTCTTCGTAAATCAGATCATCCATGCGGCTGCCGGTATCTACAAGGCAGGTGGCAAGGATAGTCAGGCTGCCGCCCTCCTCAATGTTCCTGGCGGCGCCGAAAAACCGTTTGGGAGGGTAGAGTGCTACCGAATCGATGCCTCCCGATAGCGTACGGCCGCTGGGTGGCATGGCAAGGTTATACGAGCGGGTCAGGCGCGTGATGCCGTCCAGCAGGATGACGACGTCTTTACCTATTTCAGCCAGCCGCTTGGCCCTTTCCAGGGCCAGTTCAGCTACCCTTGTGTGGTTCTCCACCGGTTCGTCGAAGGTAGCTGAGATTACCTCGCCCTTTACCGAGCGCTTCATATCGGTCACTTCCTCGGGCCGTTCACCGATCAGGCATACCATCAGATGGGCATCGGGGTATTTATTGGTGATGGCATTGGCGATATTCTTGAGCAGCATCGTCTTGCCTGCTTTGGGCGGTGAAACGATCAACCCGCGCTGCCCGCGCCCGATGGGCGCGACCAGATTGATCACCCTGGCCGACATATTCTTGGGATTTCCCTCAAGATCAAACATCTCATCGGGGAAAGTGGGTGTGAGCTGACCGAAATGGGGTCGTCCTTTGGATTGGTCGGCATCAAGCCCGTTGACAGTCTCCACACGCAGCAGGCTGCAATATTTCTCACCCTCCTTGGGTGGTCGGGCCTGGCCTGTAACCGTATCTCCGTTGCGCAGGCCGAAGCGCCTGATCTGCGAGTTGGAGATATATACATCATTCGGCCCGGGCAACAGGCTTTCCTGCCTCAAAAAGCCGTAACCCTCATCCATGATCTCCAGTATGCCGCCCAGACTCATATAGAATCCCACCTGCGGTTCAGGCGGCTGAACGTAGGCGGCGAGTTTGGCGATAAGGTCTTCTCTGCTCAGGTCGGTATAGTTTTCTATACCCTGCTGTTTGGCAATCGCCATAAGCTCATCCATTGTTTTGGTTTCAAGTTCTGTTATGTTCATCATAGTAACACCTCTGAAAATCTATCATTGTCACCTTATTCTAATCAGTAGGGGCATACCTTCAGGCGCGCCCGTTATATCTGTAATAATCGGTCATATGTTTTTTACGTCCCCCATAACCTTGCGCCAGTCATCGTTAAAACGCGCAATGCCGATATCCGTAAGCGGGTGCCTGGCCATCTGGAGTAAAACCTGATACGGCACCGTGGCTATATGCGCTCCCAGTTTGGCTGCCGCCAGACAATGCTGGGGATGCCTGATGCTGGCGGCGATCACTTCGGTCTTGATCTCAGTATAATGCCTGTAGACCTGTATGATATCCTCAATAACCTGCATGCCGTTCTCTCCAATGTCATCCAGCCTGCCCACGAAAGGGCTCACATAGGCTGCGCCGGCCAGCGCTGCCATCAGAGCCTGGTTTACGGAGAAACACAGCGTGAAATTGACCTTGATTTTTTCCTTTGCCAGCACGTGTGTGGCCTCAATGCCTTCAAGGCCGGCCGGTATTTTGACCACTACGTTTTTAGCCCAGGTGGCGATCTCCCTGGCCTCGCTGATCATACCGGGGGTATCCTGGCTGATAACCTCTGTGGAAACAGGTCCCGGTACTATGGAGCATATCTCCTGCACCAGCTTTTTATAGTTGACCTTGCCTTCCTTCGATACGAGGCTGGGATTGGTTGTCACGCCACTTATAATGCCCAGGCGCACGCCGTGTTTGATGTGCTCTATATTGGCTGTATCAAGAAAAAGACGCATATCCTTCTCCTTCCTGTGGATTTATCATTCTTGACGGCTCGCCTGATTGCATCATGATATTGGGAGCCCGACCTGGCTACCCTCTACGAGGGTCTCTTTGGCGGCGCCGATGAAATTCATGAAAAGGGGGTGAGGCCTGTACGGGCGCGAGCGGAATTCAGGGTGGAACTGGCAGGCTACCATCCAGGGGTGGTCTTTGATTTCGCTTATCTCCACCAGTTTGCCGTCCGGTGAAAGGCCGCTGAACGAAACCCCTTTCTTCTCGAATATATCGCGGTAATCATTGTTAAATTCATAGCGATGGCGGTGGCGTTCGTATACTACCTGTTCATGGTAGGCGTTGGCTGCCTTGGTCCCTGCAACGAGATGGCAGGGGTAGGAGCCTAAACGCATCGTGCCACCCATATCGTTTATCTTTCGTTGCTCCGGCAGCAGGTCGATTACCGGGTACGGTGTATCATGGTCGAATTCCGTGGAATTGGCCCTCTTATTGCCCAGGGCGTTCCTGCTGAACTCAATGACCATTACCTGCATGCCAAGGCAGAGGCCCAGATAGGGGATGTTATTGTGCCTTGCATAGGAAGCCGTGGTAATCATACCCTCGATGCCGCGGATGCCGAATCCGCCCGGCACGATAATGCCGTGTACCGAGCGTAGCAGGGTCTCGTTGATACCCTTTTCAAGGTCTTCCGACTGTACCCAGGTTATATTGATGTGACGGTCATGGTAAAGTCCTGCGTGGCACAGAGACTCGCGTACGGAAAAGTAGGCATCCTCGAGTTCCACGTATTTACCGACGAGGGCGATATTTATACTCTCCTTGGGCAGCTTCATGCGCTCGACCATCTGCCTCCATTCGTTAAGATCTGCTTTGCTTGCATTTAATCTGAGACGGCTGATGATGAAGTTGCTCATGCCGAACTCTTCGAGTATCAGGGGTACTTCGTAGATGGTCTCGGCCGTCACCAGCGGGATAACGGCCTCCTTATCAACGTCGCAGAAAAGGGAGATTTTATCCCTGAGTCCCTGTGAAATCGGGTAATCGGCGCGGCACAGGATGATATCCGGCTGGATGCCGATGCGCCTCAGTTCGTTGACGCTGTGCTGCGTGGGTTTGGTTTTCAATTCCTTGGTGGTTCCTATAAACGGCAGGTGAGTTACATGTATATACAGGACATTATCCCTGCCCACCTCGTTGCGCATCTGTCTGATCGCCTCCAGGAAGGGCTGGCTTTCGATATCGCCTACAGTGCCGCCCACCTCTACTATTACTACCTGGGCATTGGATATCTGCGCGACTTCACGTATGCGCCGCTTAATCTCGTTGGTAACATGTGGTATAACCTGTATTGTCCCTCCCAGGTAATCGCCGCGCCTCTCGCCGGAGATAACCGAGGAGTAAATCTGTCCCGAGGTAACATTGGAGGCTGCAGTCAGGTTTACATCGATGAATCGTTCATAATGTCCCAGGTCAAGGTCCGTCTCCGCCCCATCCGTGGTAACAAATACCTCACCGTGCTGATAAGGCGACATGGTGCCGGGATCGACGTTGAGGTAAGGGTCAAGCTTCTGTACGGAGACCGAGACATCGCGGCTTTTAAGTATACGGCCGATGGAGGCTACGGCGATGCCCTTGCCTACAGAGCTCACAACGCCGCCGGTAACAAAAATATATTTAGCCATTATGAAGCGCTGCTAATAATGAGAGATATTTATCCTGTTCCGCCACAGTTTGCATACACAACAAAATATTTCGATCCACTGAAAAACACATACAGCTGCAATATCTTATGCAGGCTGCTATTAAATCAATCCGGGTTAAAGTACATCGCGGAGAAATTTGAATCTGCCAGTTTATGCACAGATCGAATGAATCTTAAGTTAATTATAAAGATACATTTTAAAGGCTGTCAAGTTATTTGGTCAGTTTTTTCCCGCAGGTTTTTCCGTCCCTGTGTATTCATAGATCTTTATCTCGGGCAGTGCAGCACCACCTGTATTGGTCTTCTGACTGGAACTGTAGACAAGCTTGTAATCGGTGAGCGTTTCCAGGGGGACGGGACTGGTTGTGGGTTCGGTGCCGATGATGCTGTAAGCGCCTGATTTCTGGCTGGCGATATATGCTGCCGCAGTTTCATAGCTATTGAAATTCTTAACATCCGTAATTTCCTTGAAGTCCCCCTGGGAAGTACGACGGTTTTCGTATGCCATTACCCTTGTTTGCGTCGGCACAACCTGTTTGCCGTCGAAATTATAAAGCCTTATCACCATAGTCCTGTAGAACTCTGGATAGAAAACCAGCAGAGGCTCGTATTTGCCATCCTTCTGGTACCAGCACAGCTCGTAATAGTCGGATTCTTTTTTTAAGGTGGCGTTGTTGCTGAGAATGGGATCATATTGAATCGTTAGGATAGCATAAAATTTATCATTGGGCGAAGCAATACGGCTATCGATGATTACATATTTTGCGCCTTTTTCCCGCATTATCTTCTGGGCATCCGCAGGATTATCCGAAGAAAAATATACGGCCTCTCCACTGAGTGCAATAGATCCGGTAGTAGCCGTGGGTATCCTTCGCCCGATGCGCAACACCCAGTAACCGTAGTCGCCCCAGACCAGCACGCCGTAAGCCGACTGTGGATATGTATAGGCCTTACCGGGTTCCGGTGGTTGATAAAGCTCATAGTAATAATCTGCGTTGCCGAAAGGTTCGGGCGTATTCTTTTTCAGCCAGCCGAGCGCTTCCATCCATACATTGCTTGGCGCATGCCCGGGACTCTTTGCTTCATTAATGGCGGTGGTGCTGCAAGGTAACAGAACCACAATGGCAAAAACAACCACAATGGTTGCTATTAGCGCTTCACGCGGTATTGTAGTTTTACCCTTCCGCTCGAGTCTGTGTGTTTTTTTCCTTGTTTTGTCCTGCACAATCTGCTCTTTTTGTTTTGACAGCGCCTCAATGATCCAGCCTCCAAGATAGCCTGTAAGTATAGCTATGCAGACTGCAAAATAGGAAGCGTACCGGATCATGGCAAAAGTTGCCAGCATCATGATCAGGCTCCAGGTTACCACGAAAATATTAGCAGGGTCGCCCTTGCGTATTGCCTGGTAAATCATCAGCGCCAGTCCGATTAATCCAGTGAAAAAAGCAGCGGCGAACTGGCTCCAGGCCACTTCAAATGTGAAAAAGCCGCCGGGAAAGAAGAGCGGTTTCATCTCACCCACAACGATCTGCTGCATGTTCCAGCTGAATAGAGGTACAAGGAATCCTCTCAGGGGCCCGGCTATAAAAGGTAACGCCACTATCGTAATCAAAGTACCTGCTATTACAAGCCCGGATACGACACCGATAAAATATGCCGGTTTAATATTGCGCGCAGACATAAAGACCGAGATTATATTGAGAGCTATGGGAACCAGGATAAGAGCCGCCAGCGCCATCAGTGTTGCCTTGTCGCGTGATACCGGTACGAAGATGAGGATACTTATGAGAAATGTGATGATGGCGATCTTACTCAAATAGTCTGTGGGGAAGCCATGAAGGTAGTCGCTGATAAACTGAATGACAAAATATAAGAAAACTATGAATACAAACAGCAGGGCGCCCTGCCATGTGATAAGGTAAAGTCCCAGAAAAATCCCTGCTGCAAGGCTGTATGGAATATGCCTGCTGATAGACGGGAACTGTCTATTTTTAAGCATATCGTAGGTAAACTGCCTCCCATTTTTTATGGCCAGTATGAAAAACATGGTGAAGTAAGAAGTAAAAAATTCCTCGGCCACGTGGTGGTCCGTATAGCCCAGCAGTGACCTGGAGAGGAATTCACCGGGCATAACCGCCATCAGCAATACTGCTATTATGCCGGCCCATCGATTGATCAGCGCCCTGGCTATGAAATAAACAGGTATGACGGATAGCGCGCCCAGGACCGGCGGAATAAAAACCGCAATAGTGTCGATTGTTTGTTGCGGGGGCGCAGCGCCGCCCAGAAGCCTGATAATGGTTGCCATCAGGTAAGCAAAGAACATGGGTACTCCACTCACGGCTGCACCGCCGGGGAAGATGGCATAGGGGTCGAAGCTGATCAGCTGTGGGAAATTGTGTACAAGATTGTCTACCAGGCGCATATAGTAATAGGCGTCGATGCCGGTAAGCTTAATCCACTGCCCTGTAAAAACACTTGGATATGGCAGTGCTATACGAACAATAAGAGCTGCCGTAAACGCCACGCAAAGGACGAGGAGCGTAATAAGCCATTCTGGAAAGGCTTTCTTATTCATGCCGAAATCTCTTTAAGATAATAGCTTAATGCACATCAGGATGTAAATACATTAAATTTCAGGACTTAGGATTTGGCAGTTTATTATTTGTTTGGAATTTGGTTCTTGGAGCTTGGAATTTACAATCGAAAGATTGGTTTTATTCTTTAAAAGGCCCCAGCTTTACATCACCCTTGCTCTGGTTCCATGCACCGTCTCCATCTATATCAAGGTAAAAGCACAGGTCCTTGGGATTCCAGGTGCCGATATTGCTTCGCCCGTTGCCGCTCCAGTCGCCGGCTACCGGACTATCGAAGCTGTTGCCGAAGGGGCCTTTTATAAGGCCGTCCCCGCTTGTATCTGAGGTATTATCCAGGCTTGCGAAAAGCGTGAAAAAGCGCGTACTGGCATCCCACAATCCGGGTGTGTCTTTATTGTCTCCATTCCAGTCGCCTGATACAGGTAGTCTGAAAACATCCTGGACGGGGCCAAACCTAATAATACCGTCTGGCGTATTCCACGCTCCTTCTAAGCTTTTAGCCAGGTAAAAATAGAAACCGTTGTTGGCAACGACTCTCCAGAGGCCGGGCTTATCCCGCCCCTCTCCCGTCCAGTCACCGCCTAACGGTACGTTATACCATTCCAGCAAAGGGCCGAGTTTCAGGTCTCCTTTTTCTCCATTCCAGTTACCGTCGCCATTAATGTCGAGGTAGAAGCACCGGTCGGCTGGTCTCCACGTCCCTACTTCAGATCTCCCGTCACCGTTCCAATCTCCTGTCAACGGAATATCGAAGTGATATCCAAACGGTCCCAGCTTCAGGTCACCTTTGTCCGGCTCCCACAGGCCGTTCCCGTTCATATCCAGCAGGAAATATCCGCTGGATGGGATCCAGAGTCCAATTTCCCATTTCTTATCTCCGTTCCAGTCACCCGTGACAGGTATGACATTTCTCTTATATTCGAAGATTTTAACGGAAGGAATTTCCACGTTGCCGACCTTTGTTTTCTGACTTGAGCTGTAAACAAGTTTATAATCCCCTATCTCTTCCAGCCAGACAGGGCTGGCATTGGGATATTTACCCACGATATGCCAGTTGCCGCTCTCCTGCTTTCTAATAAAGGCTTCAGCCTGTTCCGCGAAGTCAAAGGTCCTTTGATCGGTGATCTCTTTGTATGCCGTACCGTCGTCAGTTGTTTTCATCTCCCATTCGATGACAACCGTTCGTTCCTGGGGTAAATATTCCTTGCCGTCGAAGCAGAAAAGCCTGACTGCCATGGTCTTGTAGAATTCCGGGAAATAAAGCAGCACCGGCCTGAGCTGTCCCTCCCTTTCTATGTAGAAAAGATCGAAATACCGGGTAGCCGGCTGTTGCGCTGCTGCAGCCATTGACGGGAAAACGCCCCTCCAGTTTATCATAGCCTCGTCCACTATAACGTAGCGCGCGCCCCAGGTGTTGGCATACCTTGCTGCCGCATATTGGTCCTGAGCTGATAGATAGTACTGCTCACCCCTTGATGATGAACCTGGATTGGAGAACGGTGTGCGGTGACCCAGGCGGCTGATCCAGTAACCGTAGTCCCACCAGCAGATGACGCTGTAATCGGTGGAAGGGTATTCATACGTAGCTCCCGCTGCGGGCTGTTTATATTGAGCGTAATAATAGTCCGGGTCGCCGAAGGGCTCTGTTGTTTGATCCCGCATCCAGTCCATCGCCTGGCACCAGGCGTCTGAAGGAGTGAACAGCGCTTTGCTGGCAACGTCGAAAAACGGTTTGTCTCCGCCGGGCAGCGGTCCCGTGTTGGGATAGATGGTGAGCACCCCTACCACTACAATACCCAGGGCGACCATAACGGGACGGGTCCCTGGTTCCCGGGACGCTTTTTTAACGCGGGCTCTGGCCTTTTTCGCAGGCTTATTTCCTTGTCCGGCCTTGTTTTCTTTCAGCACTGTGAATTCAAGCAGAAGCCAGCACGAATATGCGGAAAGCACTGCAATATCGACAGCGAGATAATAGGCGAAACGCCTCATGGCCAGCGTGGCCACCAGGATGAACAGCGTCCAGACTGCAAGCAGCATTTTCTCCGGTGTGCCTTTCCTGGCTGCCTGGTAGATGACTATCCCCAGCGCAACGAGCGCTAGTATCGAGCACAGTGTATAGTTGCCCCATAAAAGACCGAGGGTGAAGGAGCCGCCTTCGATCAGCATCGGCTGCATCTCAGCAGTGAATGAGCCGGTCATCCATGTGAATATGCCCCCAATGGTAGAAAATATCTTATTGGTCAGGGCCGGGCTGACAGTATACAGCACTGACAGCGTGGCAATCGCCAATCCGGCTACTAGAACCGGATAGATATAAACATTCTGGTTAAACCGGTTCATCAGCCATGAGAGCGCGGCCAACGCGACGGGTATCAGCGCAGCAATCAGCAGGGAGAGGATTGCCAGCCCTCCGCTGCCCGACACCAGCGCCAGTAGCAGGGCTGTCAAATATGTAATTGTGCCTGTAAATCCCAGGTAGAAGGTGTCCTTTCCCCTGATATGGTCGGAAACAAACTGTATCGCCAGCCAGATGAAGCCGATGAGGACGAACAGCAATGCGCCCTGCCACGACCACATATAAAAGCCCAGGCACAGACCGGCAAGGATGCTGAAAATAAGCGGTTTGATAAGTTCCCGCCTGCTTTTAGCCTGCAGACTCAGCGCCCCCCCTCTTTTTACAGCTAATATGAGGAACAGCATGAAGAGCGTCGAGAAAAATATTTCTATGCCGTGGCTGTCCGGATTTCCCAGTAATGTCCGTACCAGATACTCGCCGGGCAGCACCGAGATCACGGCCGCCGCTATCAGCCCCGCCCATTTATTGAAAACCTCCCTGGCAATGAAAAAAACCGGTATTGCCATCAGCGCCCCGATTACTGCCGGGAAGAAGACGCCGATGAGATCAACTGTGTGCTGGGAAGGCGATCCCGCGCCGAAAAGCCAGGCAAAGAAACCCATCAGGTAGACAAAGAACTGCGGCAGGCTCAGCGGGTTGTACTCGCCCGGGAAGTGGAAATAAGGGTCCGTGCTGCCCAGAGAAGGGAAATGGTGTGATATATTATCCAGCAGGCGCATATAATAGTACGCGTCGTTATCGGTGAACTTAACCCACTGGTCTACGAAAACCTGGCTCCATGGCACGGCCACTCTAAGTATGAAAGATATTACGCAGATCAGGGCAAGCAGGATATAAACGGTGATCTCTATTCTTCGTTGCGTCATTTTATTGCGTTACATATTAGCATAATGCGGCAGGGCAGATAAAAACTTACCCCCTCTGTGTGCAGAGGGGGTAAGCAAAAGGCCGTAAATGAGAATCAGTCCTGTTGTGCCACCCTGGCTTCCTTCCAGATGGCGAAGTCACTGGTGGCGGTTTTACCTGCATCCACGCGAAGTACGAACTGCACCCTCTGTCCTTCGTATTCCTTGAGGTCTATAACCCAGTTCTCGAATTTGCCCGGTACGGTCATGGTCTTACCCGGCAGGAAGTTGAGCGTATCGCTCATATCCTTGATGCCGAGCTTAAAGGTGACGCCATCGCTGCCCGCAGCCGAGCTGGAAAGGCCCACATTTGCCACAAACTTGCACTTGGGCGGCACCTTGATGTAACAGACCTCGGTTTTACCGCCCATGGCGCCGGTGCTATCGGTGTAGAAAAATCCGAAATAACCCTGTATCCATCCCTGCGGCACCTGTTCCGGAACCATCTCCAGCCCCCCGTCTCCCAGTTTGATATAAGCGCCGCTCGGACTGCTCTCAGCTCCGAAATCGGGCACGTTGCCCGAGCCGTTTTTCCAGGTGGCAAGGTGGGCATAAGGACAGAAGTTATAGTTGATCGGATATCCCCACAGCTTGGTCAGGCAGTTATTGGACTCGTTGCTCTCCTTGACCTCGTCCTTTCCGTCAGCGCAGACCTTGACGGCAAATGAAGTTGTTGTGGGATCAATATAGCATTCCCTGGGGCTGAGAATAAACGGTATATATGACGTAACACCTGATTGCTGTGAATAAGGCCACTGGTAACTTGAGAAAGTCATCGTCTTTTCCTGTTGAGGTTTCAATATATCCACAAAGCTGCTGCTGCCCAGGGGGGGCATCACATTATTTACCCACAGGTGCGTGTAACCCGGTGTGCTGTCCAGCGTGCCGGCATTTTTAACCGTATAATAGATCATCAGGCCTTCCAGCCAGAAATCCGTGACTATCAGGTCGGGTGCGCCGGTGACTGCCGGGCCCACCCTTACCGTCAGCTCTCGCGTGGTGGCGCCCGCATCGTTGATGGCCGTCAGGATATATGTAGTCGTCACGGCAGGCGTTACAGCGCGTGTGCCCACTGCATCCCCGGTCGCTATTGTGCCGATCTCCGGCTGCAGGGTAATCCTGGTGGCATCGCGGATACTCCAGCTCAACGTTGTAGACTGCCCCAGGGAGATGTTATCCGGTGAAGCTGTGAACTTATCAATCGAAGGCCAGGCTGCGCCTGCCTTAAGGTTTTGTACTTTAAAGGGGATGGACACCTGCTCTTCCCCGTTGGCATAAACCCTGGTCTCGTAGTCACCCTGGGGAAAGCCGCCGGGCGGGGGTTTCACGGCGAAGGCAATATATTGGTTTCCCTCACCGGACTGGGTACTGTTGAACATGCTTGTATTGATCCTCGCGGTGTCCTCGCCGTCGATGTAGGTGATCTTGACCATCACCTGGGTGTTGGCGGCTACATCGTTCAGCTTGCAGGATACGTAAATAACCGGTGTGTTTACATAAAATGTATTGGCGGGAGTGAAAGGTTTGGCATCGGCGTCAACGCTGGTGCACAGCACTGCGTCAACCGCCATGGTAGATGATTTCTGCTTGCCGCCCGGGTTGACCTTGATACAACCGGCAAGGGATATCAGGACTATCACTACTGCTAAAATGGAAAACAACAGCTGTCGGTGGGACTTCTTCATACAAACCCCCTCTAATCAGGATTTTGGTTTAAATAATAAGTTACCGGATATTCAGAGTCAAGATTAAACAAGACGAAATACCAAATCCCAAACCCCAGACCCCAAACCCCAAACTCTAAGCAAACTCAAATTACAAAATCCTAAAAGCTTTAAACATTTGGATTTGGAATTTATTTAGGATTTAGTGTTTAGCAATTTAGAGTCTATCCATTGCTACCAGTCCATCTCCAGGCAGTTATTGTCTTCATCGTATTCCTTGATCTCGTTAAGGCCGTCGGCGCAGACCCTTACGGGCAGCTTATACGTGCGCTGGCTGCCGTAAGTCCATTCGAAGTTGGGGAAGGTTTCCTCCCTCTCCTGCCCCGCCGCCATAGCATCCACAAAGCCGGAGGCCCGGTTGTATCCCTGAATGTAGAGGAAGGTTTTACTGGACCTGGAAGGGATTTCAGCAATATTTTTTATTTTGTAATAGGCGGTAGTACCCTGTACCCGGAAGTCGGTTATTACCAGCTCCGGCTTGTCGCTGTAGAACGAAGTTACCACTACCTTGATTGTCTTGGTCGTTGTGCCGGCGCTGTTGGTAGCCGTCAGCTTGTATTCCATGCTGTTGACGGGGGTAACGATTTTATTGCCCGTGCCGGGAAGGGAAGTGCCCACTGCCGGTGCTACATCCACCTTGTCCGCATTGGAAGTGCTCCAGCTTAAGAGGACGGTCTGGCCGAAATTCAGCGCCTCCGGAAGGGCCTTGAAGAAATGGATGGTTGGATAGGGTACATCGGCTTCGTGTACCTCCTTCACCATAAAGGGCACATCGATTACTTCCTTGCCGTTTAGAAAAACAGCCACCATATAGCTTCCTTTTGCCCATGTGCCGGAGGGAGGGCCATGGTTGAAGCTTATGTAGCGTGTGCCGGACACCGTCATACTGTCGTTGTACAGCTCCTCGTTCACTTCCTTATTTTCTTCGTTGGTGACGTAGATCCACCTAGCCTCCACCAGCGTATCTTCCGGGGCGGTGTTTACTCTGGCGGAAAGGTAGATCTCAGGTGTGGTGGCGATGAACTTGGTCACATCACTGAGAGCTTTGCCCTGGGATGAGACTGCCGTGGATGTAACCACTTCGCTCAGCGTGGCAGGGCCCTTGGTCTCCTCCGGATTCTTGACCTTAACGCAGCCGGACACTGCCGTCAATATGAGGCAGGATATCAAAAGCAAGGCTATGGCTGTCAGCGATTTATGCATCTCCGCTTTCCCCCCGTTTTTTTCAAAATGATAGGTGACACAGAGGGGGATGTCAATAGAAGAAAATTCCAAGATCCAAATTCTAAACTCTAAGCTCTAAATCCTAAACAAACCCAAATTACAAAACTCAAATTATATAAACATTGTAAGTTTGTGATTTATTAATTGGAATTTGTTTGGAGCTTGGAGATTTGTTATTGGAATTTACTTAGGATTTAGAATTTAGGATTTGGAGTTTTTACAGTAGTTTGCGTTGTTGCCGGAATAAAAAAGGAAGGGGCGGCAATTGCCGCCCCTTCCGTGGCTATCGAGTGCTTACCTGTGATTATACCCTGCGGGTTTTGAAGATGAGGATGAGGGTAACGATCACGAGGATCGCGCCGATGGCGATGATGACCCAGACCCACATTGGAGTTGCGGGTTCTGCCGGAGGTGCAGCGGGTGCTGCAGGTTCCGGTTCGGTCTGGAAGCTGAAGGTTGCAGACCAATCACTGGGTATGTTCTGCCCGTTGACTTCGAGGGCGCGGACACGCCAGAAGTAATTGGTGCTGTAATCCAGGGTGCCATCAAACTCGTAACCGGTGGTGGTGGTAGTGGCCTGCTTGACGACCTCGGTCATCTCGGAATTCTTAGCAAGCACGAACTCGTACTTGGTAGCTTCTTTCCAGGGAGACCAGGAGAAGGAAGCGGGCTTTACCTTGCAGCCGAGGCAGCCGTTGTTGGGGCTGAGCAGCTGTACGCCGTAGTACGGGGTGTTGACGATGAACCCTGCCTTTACGGTGAACGAGCGGGTCTCAGACCACTGGCTGGTGGCCCACTGGCCGGTGGCCGACTGTGCTACACGGACTCTCCAGTAGTAGATGGCGCCGGCTTCAGGCAGAGCGCCCGGAGCTAGCCAGGTGGCGGGAGAGGTGACCACAGCGGGTGCGACCAGTATGTGCTGGAAGTTGGAGCTGATGACGCCCGGTGTCAGGACGGTGCCGACGCCAGCGGTGTAGGAAGGAATGGTGTTGCCGATAGCGCCGACGTCAGTGATAACCCTGAGAGTGAAGTCCTTGTCTTTGGCTACGTCAATCTGGTAGACGGTGGCCAGACAGAGCTGTTCCCAGGAAAGGTCGATCTGCTGGTTGCGGCCGGTGACCGGATCAGCGCCGACGAGGAATTTGTCAGCCGGAGTCTTCAGTACCGGGCCTTTCTTGGCCAGACAGTCGGTGTAGGCCCAGAGCATGCCCTGGTTGACGCCCGGGCTATAGCCGCCGGTGCCTGCATTGATGCCCAATACCACGGCGCCAGCGTTCCATCCCTGCCAGCGGCCGGTGCCGGGGTTCATGGTGCGCCTGGTGCCTGCGCCCCTCTCGTCGTCGATGGCGTAGAGGGTGGTGTTGGTGTCGAGTGTGCAACAGCCGCAGAATTTAAGTGAGATCGGTTCCAGTGTGAATACTACGTCCCGCTGGCTCAGCGGTGCGAAGATATCCAAACAATCCCACCAAACGCCGGGCTTGGGTAAGCCGTTCCTCGGTTCGAGGGTGCGGCAGACTGCTGAATCGGTCACTGACACTGAGGTGCCGCCGGTCAGGTTGTCATGTGCGGCATACAGTGCGGGTTGCGGTTCGCCTGTGAAGGCCTGTACCAGACCGAAGATGCCAATGGGATGAGGCGGCTGATCGAGGATGCCGCCAACAACTGCGCCGGCGGGAGGAACTGGCCATACGATGCCGGTTGCGCCGTTGACGAAGGCCATCAGGTCGCCGTCAGTCCATTTGCCGTATGCGGGAAGGGTCTGGCGGAATACTGTGCCGACTACGCCTGCGGCGGCGGTAACTGCGTCACGGCCATCATCGCCGAGGTACATGAACTGGTTGTTCTTGAAGTCCACGTCGAAGATGACATGCGCATTGCCGTGCGCCGGAGGAGGTACATCGGTAATCAGAATAAAGGTGTCGCCCT
>JAQUQM010000050.1 GCA_028716085.1 Dehalococcoidia bacterium
GGAATTGGGGTATTGGCGTTGTGGCCGCTTGACACCGAAAATCAGCTGACGGTCCAGCAGGACAGATTGCTCAAAGCTTTTGCTGATCTGGCTTCGATGGCGATTGAACGTGCCCAGTTAGCCGAAGCGGCCAATGATGCCCGGGTTTTGGAGGCTTCCCAGAAATTACAGACAGCATTACTGAACTCAATATCACATGACCTTCGCACACCGCTCGTTTCAATCATTGGAGTATTAAGCAGTCTGCGAGAGGAAAGTATTACACTAGATAACGATGCAAAAAATAACTTGATTCAGGTAGCGCTCGAAGAGGCGGAAAGGCTCAACCATCTCATAACCAACCTGCTCGATGTATCACGGATCGAAGCCGGCGCTTTGAAATTGTCCAGGCAACCTGCAGACATGCAGGATATCGTCGGAGCAGCTTTGGAACAGATAAGCAGCCGTTATAACACAAAAAAGATAAATGTTGATATGCCCGATGGTCTTCCACTTATACCTGTGGATACCAGCCTTATCATACAGGTTCTGGTCAATTTACTGGATAATGCTCTCAAATACTCGGGAGCAGACTCTATTGTGGATATTGCTGCACTTCAGACGGCAGGTGAAGTTCAAGTTGAGATATCAGATCGCGGAACCGGTATACCTGAACAGGATTTACAGCATGTTTTCGATAAGTTCTACCGTGTTCAAAGTCCGGATAATGTATCCGGCACCGGATTGGGTTTATCCATTTGCAGGGGGATTGTGGAGGCGCATGGCGGGACTATTTCTGCCGAGAACCGGCCAGGTGGCGGCACTATAATCCGTATTAAACTACCTGTAGTATCAAATTCACCAGAACGGGGCAGAGTAAAATGAGTGAAATCGGACCGCGTGTACTGGTGGTTGACGACGAGCAGGCGATCAGAAAATTCCTACGAGTGGCGCTCACGGCACAGGGATTTATGGTGTTTGAAGTGAGCTCGGGGCTGGAGGCGCTAACAACTGCCAGTAATTGTAAACCTGATATCATCATTCTTGATCTTGGCCTTCCGGATATGGATGGTATTGATGTTGTGCGCTTGTTTCGCCAGGCGACAAAAATCCCCATTATAATACTGTCTGTTAGAGGTTCGGAAGATGATAAAATTAATGCGCTTGATGCAGGTGCCGATGATTATTTAACCAAACCTTTCAGTGCGGGGGAACTATTAGCCAGATTACGCGCCAACCTGCGTCGTACATCCCAAACAGAAACAGAGCTTGTCTTTGTTAACGGTGACTTGACGGTAGACCTGACGAAGAGGCTGGTTACACTGGCGAATCATGATGTTCAGCTAACGCCGACCGAGTATGATTTACTCAAAATTCTTGTTACCCATGCCGGCAAAGTACTAACTCATCACCAGTTACTGAGGGAAGTCTGGGGCTCGGAATATGAACAGGAACTCCACATATTACATGTTAATATCAGTAACTTGCGCCATAAGATAGAACCGGATCCCACCCGCCCCCGGTTTATTATCACCGAACCGGGTGTGGGCTACAGGATGAGAAGCGGGTAAATACTTCTTGTGCACAATAGGGTTCGCCAGACTCACGTTAAGATTTTCCTTCTATCCGGGGCGGTGATTAAATTGTGGCTTTAAGGCCTGTCAGACATCCTTTGGGCTATGCCTTCTTTGTTTGCCCTGACATATTCGCAGCTCGGAGTGGCCCCACACTTGCGGCATTTGCGGTCATAAGCCGAATTGATGGTGCCGCACTCGGGGCAGGCATAATGCTCCGCCATCTCTCTGTACCATTGCTCCCAGCCGGCTTCCTTGATCCGAGCCTGGGACTTCCACAGTTCGAGCCTGTGCGCCATGACGGACTGGAAATTTCTAATTTCTGCGCAGGGATAATCGCTGCATTCCACGCAGAAATCAACGCCTTTTCCCATGGCACAGGCATACATTTTACATGTTTTGCAGTAGTCGGTCCTTACATCCGAGCGGCAGCCTTCGCATCGCATGTCTTCCGCGGTCTTATTCCTCATGGCTGCAATTCTGCTCAGCCTTTCGGGCTCTTCTGCCGTGCCGATGAAAATGCTGCATGAAGTGCAGAAAAGGCCGCAGACGGCAGCCCTCTTTTTATCGGGATTGGGAGGTTTCACATTTTTCTTGTCCATGATGTTACATCTCCAGATTATTGTGTTTTATCCGGGTATATGCTGCCATCCATAACACGGCTTTCGCCGTGCCTTGGTGTATGTAGCCGACAGCGTTAGTGGGCTATAATATTTCTACAGGAGTTTCTTACCGCACTTCTTGCAGAATGATGCATCAGGTTCGACAGGAGCGCCGCATTTGGGGCAGAAGTTTGGTTTTTCCTTTGACCCGGATTCGCTTAAAGCCTTCTGTTCATCCGTGGCAGCTACAGTAGGCGTAGTCTTGGCGGCCTCGGTTACAACCGTGGATGGCTGAGCTACCTGCGCCAGGGTTGTGGCAGGGGCGGCAGTAGCAACTGGCCCCTTACGGCGTAGCACGAGGAAGACAATCCCGGCGATAACCAGAAGCGCCACTACAAGTAGTATTATGGGGATCGTATAATCGTAATACCACTCAATTTTCTGCGTGTAGGAGCCGGTCATAAGGTGGGAACCGCTGGCATTTACCGGCCTCATCTTACCGCCAATGAATCCCCAGAAATTGGGTATCGGTACATCCTGCAGCGACAGGCTGTATGTAGCCGTGCTGTCTTTGAGTTCCCATGAGCTCTCATCGATGGGCGGGTAATCAGATTTCAGGTTAAATAGATAGTAGGTGTCATACTTAACAACAGCGCTTCCTATCTGGTTGACGGTAAACACGAGGTCCCTGCTAAGGCTGGTACTGCTATCGGGCAGGACCCACTTACTGAAAAGGTATTTTGTGTCTGGCTCGCCGCTGGAAGTGACCGGGCTGGGCGCTGTGGAGCTGAAATCGTTCCCAACAGCATAAAAGCCGGCCCCGGACGGTTGGGCGATTCCTGCAGGGTCACTGGCCGTATCGACGTATACCTCTTTCACATAGTTGAAATCTGCGCTGTTGTCGATATCTGTCACCCATTGTTGATTTGACCCTATGCATGAGTACCTGGTTTTGGGATCCGGTCCCTGTACAATTTGATCGACGATCACTAAATGGTTTTCGCACGGTATTGATGTAAAAGTTTCAGAATTGCCTCCCCCAAGAGTGGCCTGCGACGTGCCGTCGATTATTACATTTGTCTGGCCATAAGTAAGACCTGGACCAATATTAACTTTGAAATCGCAACCGGTGGTGTAGTAAGTGTTGATCATGGCAAGATAATTGGCCCAGCAATCCACGAAAAGGTAGAGAGGGGCGGTGACAGGAGGGCAGCAGCCTGCCAGGGCGCACATACTCGTATCGGTACAGGTAACCATCGTGGTCCAGGGGCCGCAGGTGCCCGGCGCGGGTATGCCCGAGAGGATCCCGGTGTTGGGGTCCAAAGTAAGCCCTGTCGGCAACCCGGTGGCGGTCCAGTTATATGCTGGTGTTGCCGAGCAACCGGTGGCGGTCAATGTTATAGTATACGGCATGTTCTCCCATGCCGCCGGGTAAATCGTTGGAGTGATCGTCAAGGGGGTAGTGACAGGGGGCGGCCCGACAGTGAGAGTAAGTGTATGCGACGCGGCAAAGGGTCCACACGGCGAAGGATCAAACTCGGTGACCCCAACCTCAAACATATAGACAGATCCAACGTCCGCGAGGGGAGGGCAAGTTCCGGTAAGCAGACCTGTATTCGGATCTATCACTACAGTCCATGTCACCGGGGTTCCCGGACCTAACCAGAAGAAAGGATTCGGCGGGGGCGTACACGCGGGGGTAATAGAGGTAAATTGAATTGTAAAGGGGACGCAAGCCGGCACTATCTGATTCCATCCCCCGGGAGTGGTAATGTCAATCGCAGCCTCTACAGGGTGGGGAGTTAACGCCATCCCTCCCGTGACAAGTGTCAATGCAATCAAAATGCATATAAATATTCTAAAAAAGCCCGCTGCGCGCCAGCCCTTGATAACATTTGATATCCTCATTTCGCTACCTCCGGATTTATTATTAGAAAATAGACTCATATATTCCCCTGATCCTCTAACTGTGAAGCTTCATTTCAATGATGTTGGAGCGGGAATCATTGGTATCGCTTGTAAGTGCAGGCTGATGTCGCCTGGGACTGGGTAGAGTAACAGGTGCCTCCGTATTGCGTGCACTGGGCCTGGGTGATATAGCTGACCTTGCCGCCCATACAGCACCAGCACATCGCCTGCCTCTCGCAGGCCTGCATAGCCTCGGTCTGGGTTTTATAACAGCCGGTAGTATAACTGGAAGTCTGATAAACCTGTCCATTGCTGCAGCACCAGTACGTCGTCATGCAGGCTTGCTGCGCCTCCGCCTGGGTTGAGTAACAGCCTCTTCCATATGTTTTGGACTGGTAGATCTGGCCGTTGCTGCAGCACCAGTAGGTCGCTGTGCAGCCTAGCTGAGCCTCGGCAGAAGTAGCGTACCAGGTGCCTGCGGCCGCGAATCCTGAGGAACACTGGGCCTTGGTTGACTGGGTGAGCTGCCCGTTTCTGCAGCAGTAACCTATCGGCTGGCAGGCAGTAGTGGCTTCCGCCTGTGTAGCGTACAGGGTGGCTCCGACTTGAGCAGCCTGTGTCGCAGTACCCTGGTAAACCTTGCCACCATAACAGAACCAGCCTATCTCTCGCTGGCAGGCCTTAATTACTTCGTTCTTGTCGGTGGACCAGTAAGAACCTCCCACCTCGGCGCATTGAGTCTTGGTGATCTGGGCGATCTGGCCGTCCCTGCAACAGTAGCCCAAAGCTTGCTGGCAGGCTTTGTTTGCCTCGGCCTCGGTAGCATACGAAGAGCCTTCTATCTGGGCACACTGTTCCCCGGTGGTCTCGATGACCTTGCCGTCTTTGCAGCACCAGACCGTTGCTGCCTTGCCATAGCAATACCAATCTTGCTGTTTATCAGGTGAATAGTAGCAAGGTTGTTCAAGGCATTTCTTGGTGAGCCCACGGCCTGCTGCCTCATCGGGCTTCAGACAGTTGTTGCAATCACTGGGGCATTTTGCAAACTGAGGAGGCCAGTTGGTCACAGTTGGTGTAGCCGACTGACTTGAAGGAGTTGATGTAGGGGGTCCCCATTTAGTTCTATGCTGTGTACTCTGATTATCGGACACCGGCGGGATCAGGGCGCTGGTCTTAGGCGGAACCACTCTGGCAAATTTGATGGTTACCTTTTTCTCCTGCCTGCCGCCCGTATTACTGGCAAGTAGAATGGTATCAAACTCGTTGATATTGTTTGACCGTATTTGATTGGCCATCCTTCCCTTGACTTCGCCTTTAAGATTGGCAGAATTGGGATTATTAATCTGTTTAATGATTTCGCCCGCCTCGACCACTCTTACATTTGTGGCATTCAGCACTTCGAACTTGTATATCACAAAACCGTCATCCTGCAATGTTGAGGGTTCCCCGACGAATACCGTGATGTCAGGAGGGCTTCCCCCGGCAGTTGCCGCATAAGTACGATCGACTGCTCCAAGCACGGCGATACTGATCAATGCAAGACACAGGCATAAACTGAGAACACTGACTAACCGGCGATTGATACCAAAATTCCGTGACCGCATTTGACTACCTCCAACCGCATATTTATGACAAGATTGTTTAGTATACCACACTGTTAACTATTTGCAGCATATCCAGGATAAACGCTCTCACCAAACAACATCACTGACCCTAACCGTGTATATATAGCTATCTCAATACAGCGGGGAGTTGGTTATGTCAATACCAGAATACTTAAAGCACACCAACTTGTCAACGGTAATTTTAATCTCGCCGTTAAAGCGTGGATGTACTTAATTTAAAGTTATATGCCCAGCTTTTTGCGTTTTGCTTCGATATGCGCCGCTATGCCGTCAACTGCTTTAGCTGCGTCTTTTTCCACGTTAAGGATGCCGCCGGTTACTCCCGGCAGGTCTACTGTCAGCAGCTTAACCAGGTTGGGAGCGCCTGTGACTGTGGGAATGGGATTTACATAGGTGTAGAGGCCGAAAGCCAGGGCAAATATAGCATCGATTGTGGCCTTCTGCTCCATATACTCGGGAGCCACTGCCGCTACCGGCAATTCCGTGACGGGAACGCCTCCCAGTTCCTGCGAAATAGATGTGATGAGGTCGGCAAGCCTGCCCGTATCCGTGCAGGTACCGTAGCTCAGCACAGGCGGGATATTCAGAGACTCGCATATTTTTTTGAGCCCGGGCCCGGCAAGTTCCCTGGCCTGGGGCGAGCAAAGGCCACCAACTTGCATGGCCGCATTGCCGCAACCCATGGAAAGCACCAGTATATCCCGCTTAATAAGCTCTTTGGCTACTGCAATGCTATGGACGTCCTGGCCGTGATCCCTTAAAGTAGTGCAGGAGACCAGCCCCGCCACGCCGCGTATTGTTCCGTCCTTTATGGCCTCTAACAGGGGCTGCAGTGACCCTCCGAGGGCCTCAGCGATGCTTTCAGTGGAGAAGCCAACCACAGCCTCATTTACGGGCAGACCGGTCACGGGCTCGATTTTCCCCTTGCGTTTTGTGAAGTTATCAACGGCCATCTCAAGGAGTTCAGCCGCCTGCTTTTTAGCTTTTTCCGGGATATAATTTATACGGTCGGTCACACCTTCGAATGCAACCACCTCGCTCACTGGTACCAGCCTGAACTGGTATTTTTGTGCATAGACAGGGTCTATCTGCATCGAGCAGTTCATATCGCAGGCAAACAGGTCGATACACCCGGAGGCCAGCACGGCTTCCTGGGAGATCCAGTTACCCGTAAAGCCCCAGAAAGCGTCATCCATTTCCCAACGCTGTATCATCTCCTGCCCGGTCTCGATATTGGCAATAATACGCAGCCCTTTAGCGCCTACAGCCCTGGCTTTATCCTGCCATTCTTTTGTCCTGGCAAGCTGCACCATGGCAAAGCCCATAAAAGGCTCGTGTCCGTTTACCAGAGCGTTTACATAATCAGCATCAAGCACTCCGAGGTCGACGCGCATTTTATGAGGTCGGGGGATGCCGAACAGGATATCCTGGCAGTATTCATTCACAATCTGACTCTGATATGCCATGGCAATGCCAAGCCGCATCGCTTTAAGTGCCAGGCTCCGGTGATATCCGTCTACATTGGTAAGACAGGAGCTTGTGGTAAACATCATTTCTCCGAAGATCCCACCCGGGAAGATATCCAGTTTTCGCCAGGTATCCTTGCGTTCCTGCGGAGCCAGCGCTTCGACAATTTTGCTTGGCTCATCATATTTTCTATGGAAATCCTCTTCCACAAAGTTACACAGCCTGATGGCGATTTGTTTGTGCGAGCCGGAAGTGCTCAGCCCCAGCCGCCCGGCGAACCATTTGAGCTTTCCGGCTTCGCTTATTTTGAATGCCGTTTTCCCCTTTGCCGTTGCCCTGAGCGTCTTTACCGTCTGGTCTGTGTGGTACTGGTAGGTCGAGGCGCCCATCACGTTGCGCAACAGCATCATGCGCATAGCCATGCCGTCCGCCGTGATTCCGCATACGCCACGTTTGTCTTTAGCAGCGTCAGCGCGGCAGGGTCCGTTGGAGCACAGGTCGCAGCGTCTGCCGTCCTGGCAGAAGGGACAGCGCTGGTCCGGACTGGAGCCTAATCCCTGGGCCTCATAACGGTCCCAGATGTTGGTGATGCCGTCCTTTTTGATGCGATCGTAGACCGTGCGAACAGAGCTATGATAGGAAATACGGCCTTCTTCCATTTCCGCCTCCTTTGATCAGTTTTTTATATCGCCCCTGATACCGATGATAATCTCTTTGAAGGGGATGTCTTTACCGGAGGATAGGATAGCCTGCATAGCCATGCGGGTCAAGCCTGCGCAGCAGGGTACTTCCATGCGCAGCACAGTTAGGCTGCGGATATCGGATTGCCTGAGAATGTCCGTGAGCCTGCCCAGATGCTCGTCGTAATTATCCAGCTTGGGGCAGGCTACCAGCAGAGCGTGGTGTTTAAGGAAATCGCGGTGGAACCCGCCGTAAGAGAACGCTGTGCAGTCTGCGGCAAGTAACACGTCTGCTTGCTGTAAAAACGGAGCCCTGGGAGGGACCAGCGTCAACTGGACTGGCCAATGCCCCAGTTGTGAGGGAATGTCTGCCGTTGCGGGAACTGGATCACCAAGCTTGACTTCGTTGAATTGTGATACCGTAGATGCTGGACAACCGCAGGGCAGAGTGTATTTGCTCTTGAGTTCTTTGACAGCGCTGCCGGGACAGCCACAAAGAGGCTCCTGCTCTGCTTTCTCCTCCTTGTTGAGATGTTCCTTTACAGCTTCCTCGTCGAATGGTTCTGCTTCCCTTTCCTCTATGCTGATGGCGCCCTGCGGGCACCCGGGGAGGCAGGCGCCCAGGCTATCACAGTATTTATCGGAAATGATCCTGGCCTTGCCGTCAATAATCTTTAGTGCGCCTTCGGCGCACGACAGAACACAGAGGCCGCATCCATCGCACTTCTCTTCATCGATCTTAACTACCTTACGTTTAATTTTGGTTTTAGCCTGTTCCATATCCCGGCCTCCGTAAATTTATTTGCCCTGCTGCTTGAATTTCTGAAATGTTTCTGTACCCAGGCATTGCTCGGCGTACTGGCAGTACTGAGCGCAGGAGCTAATATTATTAAATACTGTTTGCCCACATGACGGGCAGTCCGCCTTCATGTCGATGGAAAACAGCTCCACCTCGCCTCCGCAGCGGGGGCATTTCTTTATCTTAATAGTGGGCGTTCTTATATTGGCGGCCCCGGGACATTTAAAAATCATCTCGAGACAAATTATAGTTATACCATAGCACAGAAGCTGTGATTTATATCACGGAAAAGAGTTCTTGATATAGGGCAGCGGCAACTACTTTCTGTAGCGGCGTAAAAGGGTGAAGATAGCCTCGGTGCCGAAGTCCAGAGCTTTGACGGGCACCCGCTCGTTGGCTGCATGAAACAGCTGCTCAAAATTGATTTCCGGGGGAAGGTTCAGGGGGGTAAATCCATATGTCTGAATGCCCAGTTTGGCAAAATGGCGCGCATCGGTGACGGCGGGGAACAGCATGGGTGTGGGAGTCCCATTGGGATCAGCTTTCCGTATTATCGCCGCCAGCATCTGATAAAGTCCCATATCAGGTTCAGGCGGGCCCGGGTTAAAATAGCTTACTTCAAAATCTACATCATCACCTGCAACTGCCTTCAGTTCCTTTAGCAGGTCTTCCGAAGTAAAGCCGGGCAGTACACGGCAATCCAGGCCTATGGTTATCTGGCTGGGGATCATATTGTAACTCTCCCCGCCGTATATGGATGTGGCAGCAACAGTATTATGGAGTATAGGGGCGAATGTGCGCACCTGTGCTCCAAGCGTATCTAGGATAGAATTGGTCAACGCAGGCACAAGCATCTGCATGAAAGTCTGCTTGAGCGGAGACGGCAGTCCTTCTGCGGTGGTTCGCACCTGCTCTTTGGCAACGGAAGTGATGTGAACGGGTAAATGATGTTCAATGCTTTGCAGAAAACGTGCCACTTTGGCCATGATGCCTCCGCGCACCGGCCATGCCCCATGTCCGCCGTGGCCTCTTATCGTAGCTATTATCCCGCATCCCTGTTTCTCCGCCACCATTATGGGATAGAACTTGTGTTTGAAAACGTAGCTCGTATAACCACCGAACTCACTAATAGCATATTTTGCGCCCTGGAAGAGCGACGCACAGTTGGAAACTATATATTCGGCACCATAAGCGCTCTTACTCTCCTCATCACACAGGATCGCCAGTAATATATCGCCCGGCGGCACGGGGCCTACCAACTTAAGGCGCAAAAGGGCCGCCAGCATCATAGCGATGGCGCCCTTCATATCCAGGGCACCGCGACCCCAGATATAGCCATCGAGTTCCTCGCCGGCGAAGGGATTAACCCTCCATTTTTGATTGGTTGTGGTCACAACATCGATATGTCCATACATCAAAAGAGGCGGCGCCAATCCCTGGCCGGGAAGTCGGGCTACAAGATTTGGCCTGGCTGGATCGGCGCTGATGATCGTGTTCTGAATACCCGCCCAGTCCAATAAATTTTTGATGTAATTTATACAGGAAGCCTCATTACCGGGAGGATTGGTTGTATTGAATTGTATAAGATACTGAAGTATCTCGGCGGGACGTTCGTAGATTGTAGACTGGTCACCGGCAGATGTTTTCATAATAAATGCCTTATTAGTATACAGTTTATTATCCGTATGCTATCGGGAAACATATGCATCATTTTAATAAATGCCCGATGCTGTGTCCAGACTGCTGTATTATGTATAAATCAGGAATAACTCAATATTAATTGACTAAAATTAAATACAAATTTATTATTACCTGTACGCTGGTAATATATTAAGCTGAGCAGGATCAGGCAGTGCGTTTAAAGCTAAAGGATATGTGGAACGATCTGAGGGTCTCCCTGTTTCTGGTTTACAAAGCCATTACCAGGGGGAACAGGTTCACACTTGTCCTGACTATCCTCGTTACGACACTTGCATTTATCAATATTATTTTCATTTCCTCCATCATGAACGGCGCCATCAGCAAGGCATATCAGCAGGCTAAAGAGAATTATGTTTCAAATATAGTCATCCTTCCGGGCACCGATGAAAAATATATCAACCAGGTGGCGCAGTTGAAGACACAGATTAATACCCTGCCCGGGGTGATCAATTGCTGCTCACGGTACGCCGCTCAGGGTGTACTGCGATATGATCCTGAAAAAGACGGTGATGATGTCCGTGAAAAAGCCTGGAATATAAAATCGATTAATCCTGAAGAAGAAGTTAAAGTAACCAACTTGCAGAATTATATTGTGGAAGGCCGCTATCTGGACGAAAGTGACCGTGACCAGATACTTCTAGGCCGGGAGATATCAGGTGGATACGGCGCCAGCTTTGAAATTTCCTCTCTCAAAGGAGTCAGGGCGGGGGAAGAGGTTACTGTCGTTTACAGCAACGGGGTGAAACGAACATATACTATTAAAGGCATCTATAATACCATGTTCCCGCTGGCCGACCTTAATGTCTATATAACCGAGAAAGAAATGGAATCGGTGCTGCAGGTTCATAACCGGGCCTCGGAAATACTGGTAAAAACGGATTCGTCCGTCCCTGAGAAGGTGTACATAGAACGCCTCAGACAGATGGGAATTGAGAACGAGCAGATAAATATCTGGTTTGAATTTATCGGCTATATCAGCGGCTTGACGCAGACATTCGATATTATCAAAGGGATAATTACGTTCATTGGATTGCTGGTGGCGGGTATCACGATTTTTAGTGTCATCTTCATAGCTACCGTTAACCGGCGCAGGCAAATAGGCATACTTAAAGCGATTGGCATGAAGGAACGAATAATTATTTTGTCCTACATCTTTCAGGCTGTTTTTTATGCGCTGCTCGGAGTTGCCGCAGGATTGCTTATCGTCAATTCCCTCCTTGTACCTTACTTTGTCAGGCATCCTTTCCCCATGCCTATCGGACTGGTGAGTCTGGCACTGGTAAACCGGGATCTGGCTATCAGTGTAATCAGCATGATACTGGTTAGCATTGTCGCCGGCTTTGTACCCTCGTGGATGGTTACAAGGCAGAATATCATTCAGGCCATCTGGGGTTGATGTAATGAGTATTATCAGTGTACAAGGACTGAAGAAAACCTTCGAAGGCGCGGTACCGGTAGAAGCGCTCAAAGGACTGGACTTTGAGATTGAAGAGGGAGAATTCCTGGCTATTATGGGGCCGAGCGGGTCGGGAAAATCCACGCTTCTTCATATGCTGGCGCTTTTGGATGATCCGACGGCCGGTGCTATCATCGTTGACGGTACGGATATTTCCAGCCTATCTTCATCACAAAAAACCTCTTTCAGGTTGAACAAGCTGGGCTATGTCTTCCAGGAATATGCCCTGCTGCCGGAGCTGAATGCGTTGGAAAATGTTTATTTGCCCTTAATGATGCTGGGCGCCACTGCAAAAGAATACGAAAAAGCGGCGAAGGATATGCTGGAGACAGTTGGTCTTGGCAAAAGAGCCGCCCACCTCATCAGCCAGATGTCAGGAGGGGAGCAGCAGAGAGTTGCTATTGCCCGTGCCCTGGTAAATAAGTCAAAAATCCTTTTTGCCGATGAACCGTGCGCCAACCTGGATACAAGAAACTCCGAGATCGTGATGAAACTGCTGCGACAGCTCTGCGATGAATTCAAGCAAACCATTATCATGGTCACCCACGAACCGGAACACAGGCAACATGCGGACCGGATTCTATGGGTTAAGGACGGGATTTTGGACAGGGAAGAGAAATTGAGGTAGCCGAATCAGATGGTTATGAAACACAGGTATATCAGTTTGATATTGCTGATCTTGGGATCGGGCATCCTGCTATCATGCGTGAATAAGGAATACACGTACGAGGAGACGTACTACGTTACGGAGAACAGGACGCAGTATTATACGGAAAACTACACGGCTGTAGAGAAAATACCTTCATTTTCAGGAGAAGACGTTATAGCATCCTATTACTGGTATGATCAGGGTACCACAGGTTTTGGATGGGGAGGATGGTCGAACTCTTACTATATAGTGAACCAACCTTTCTGGTATTTCAATTACCAGTTGCCGGCTCACGGAAGTAGTTTAATAGATATAGTGACTTATACAGCATTTAAAGATGTGAAAGTTTATGCCATGAAACGCATGGAGGAATTTGGCCGCAATACTTTTTATCCGCCGGGGTACGCGGAACAACATTACAGTGAATGGCTGGAATCGATTCGTTATGAGATGCAGGCATCCAGGCTGATAAAGGAATTTACCACTAATAGTGATAAAAATACTATTGAGATCGATACTACAGGTGTGAGAGACTTATCAATTTTCATAACAGGCAATACGGGTAGTGAGTACTCGACTTTCGGATCGCTCCGCTTATACTGGACTGATTACAGAGAAAAAGAAGTGATAAAACAAAGGACGTTTTCGTATCAGGTGCCAGTAACGGTTGAGAAAAAACGTGCTATAACCAGAACGGTTAGGGTGCCTTTTTGGGAGAGTGAGAGAAAATAAAAAGACCCCTCCCCATTTCTGGGGAGGGGTTGGAATGAGGCTACCTCAACAGAGGATATAATAATTATAGCAAACTATTCCGTGTGCCGGGCAAATTCAGCTTCAAGAACTTGCCTGGGAAGTGCTCCGGTCTTGCGGTCAACCAATTTACCATCTTTAAAAATAAGCAAAGTGGGAATAGCCATAACCTGATATCTGGCGGAGATCTGCTGATTTTCGTCGGTATTTAGCTTGGCGAACGTGATCTTCCCTTTATAGGTGACAGCCAGTTCATCAATAACAGGCGACATCACGCGGCAGGGCCCGCACCAGGGAGCCCAACAGTCAACCACCAGCATACTGTGGTCATTAACAGCTTTATCGAAGTTGCTTTCATTTAGTTCAAGCACCGGAGTTTTCTGATTCTCCAGTTTTTCCTCCGTTTTAAGTAGATCTATAACCAGATTACCCTCAACACTTTGCGTGAATTTAAAAGGCAATAGTGACCGCATAAAAGAAGACTCAAGTCTGGATTTGGCTTCTTTTAACAGGTATTGTTTCCCCTCCAGTTCCATTTCTTTGAGCACCTTAAATAAATCCTCGCCTTTCAAAAGGCTTTTGAAATATACCACCAGCAGTGCATCTAATTTTAGCAATTCCCTTACGCGATTGCGTTCAGATTCACTGATATCGCCGGCGCTATTCAATTTCTCCCTAGCCAAGGGAGAAAGTTCAGTTGTCCAGGTATCCATAGTCGTTCCTCCGCGACAAAAAATATACTACTAAACATATTTTAAGGAGCTTAAAGAGGAACGGAAATGATTTTAGTCACTTTCACTGCTATTTAGCAGCTCAATCTCGGCCGCCAGGATAGCGGCTAAATCTTTATACGGAACTCTGGAGCCTCTGAGACCTTCGCCGGCAGTTACCAGGCTATGTTTGGCGTGCGATTTAATATCCTCCCTATCTGCGCAGGCGCGCTGGCAGCCGCAGAGGACGATGAGAATGTCAATGTCCAAGTCGTCGTGCGGCACCAGTTCAAAGGATTCCCGCCGCGCTATAAATCTGCGTACTTCGGCGCCAAGCGCGGACAGGTCAATTTCAGGATTGCAGGACCCGCAGTATTTTAAAGCTATTCTGATTTTGTGGCTGCCCCTGTTTATGTAATCAGCAAACCAGAAACGGTTGCTCACCAATTTTAGCCAGCTTCTCAGCCAGTCTCTTCTTGCGTTCCAGATTGCCGCGCCTTTCAATCATGATCTTCTGTGCCTGGGGCGATCCGGCGCCGTGCATGGACTCAGCCAGTGAGGTTCCGCAGGTCATAGCTTCAATAAGCCTGATCAAACGTATTCTCGTTTCAACCGGTATATCCGCTGTGCCTGCCATGTACTTGCTGACATACTTGCCGACCGAAGGATCGTGAAGATCGAACTCCGAGGGCATGGTGGCAAGCAATCCACCGGTTATATCATGAGCCAGTCTGGCGATCTCATATACATTACGGGTAACATTAAGTTTGGTGACGTTGGCCAGCAGAGGATCGGCCTGGAAACTGCCGGCAGGCTGGGCGAATCCCTGGCAGGAGCAGGCGATGGAGCACGACCAGACGGTCTCGGTCAGGTGTATCATCTCAGCTATCTTGTCACGTATGTGTGATGCTTTACTCGTCCCCTGGGCCTGGGTAAGGGCGTAAACAGCGCCGACTAGAACGTCGGCCAGGCCGCCCTTGCAGCCGCCGTAGTTTTGCCTGTGGAAGGTGGCGAACCTTTCCACCAGCTCGAAGGCAAACTCCCACTCACCGCATATGAAGACATGTTCGTTGGGCACGAATACCTTATCAAAAACAATCAGGGCCTCACCGCCCACACAGCCATATTCGGCATTGCCCTGGTCCATCGAGCATTCGCATTTACGTGTATCGTTTGATTGGCGGCCGAAGATATGAACTACACCGGGTGCATCAATAGGGACGTAAAAGCAGACAGCATAGTCCTTGTCCTCCGCCTTCATGGCTGATGTAGGCATTACCAGGTGGCCGTGAGAGTTTACCGCGCCTGTGATGTGAGCCTTGGCTCCGCTAACCACGATGCCATCCTTCTTTTTCTCCACTATATGTACGTAAAGATCTGGATCCTTTTGCTGGCTGGGCGATAAACTGCGGTCACCTTTGGGATCCGTCATGGCCCCTGACGGCATGAGATCCTTGGTCTGGATCATCTTGACGAATTCTTTAAAGCGCTTGTGGTAATCAGTGCCGTATTTTTTATCAATGTCATAAGTTACCGAGTATGTAGCATTCATACCGTCGAATCCCACGCACCTCTGGAAACAGCTGCCTGTCTGCTGTCCGATGGCGCGCAGCATTTTGACTTTCTTAATAAGGTCATCATGGTTCTGGTGGATGTGGGTGAAGCGGTTGATCTTCTCGCCCGTTAGGTGCGACTTGGCGGAGCATAGCTCCTCGAATTCCGGAGCAATAGCCATTTCATAGGTTAACGCCGCGGCGTTTACATGGGGGATGAATGCCGGATGTGTGGTAACATTATCAATTTTTTCTCCCAGATAGTAGATTACGGGATTGAGTTTCTTCAAACTTTCCTTGTATTGTGCGCCGGTCATCTGAGCCATGTGCGGATACCTCCATTATTAATTTTCCTGAAAATATGAATTAGTCAATTCAGAAATGTAATTATACAACAGCATCCAGAGCCTATAAAACCACACCGCAATCCGTTAAAGAAAGTTGTTACCGCTTGATATTGCCGGGAAGAATATAAATATAAGGCCTGTGGAGGATGTATTTATGCAACCAGCGGTCGATGCGCCGAAACGCCAGGAAAAGTGTCCAGATGAGGGCATCCTCTTTGTAATATGAGCGGACCTCCTTTTCCGTTATTGGCTTTATCGCCAGTAAAATATCGTCCCGGCTATAGAATTCATTAGCTGCCTCTACCAGTAAGGGAACTATTTCAGGTTTCTGTTCTTTATAGAAATTGGCTATCAGATCTATGGTTACCAGACGTGCATCGTAATAACGCGTCATCACATCCTTAAGAAAAAGCCAGCGGATGATCCAGACAAGAAAGGAAGGGGCGCTACGCAGGAAGAGCTCGGGATCGAGCTGTTCAACTCCGCCCCTTTTCATCAGCGGTGTACTGGTATCAAAATACACCAGCCGGGTATCAGGCGTGATATTGGCTCCAAGGCTGTAAAGATTAACGATCGACCAGTTGGAAATCTGGCCGTCTATGCCCAGTGCCCGGTCCGGATTGAGCCTGTTGAATTCCCAGATCTTGCTCAATTCGCTTAGAATGAGCAGAAAAAGTGCTCGTATATTTTCTGTATTCAGTGCATGGATGACGCGGTTTCCTATCGAATTGGCTGGAAGTTTCTCTTGAATATCGAAAGCTATGATCCGGCCTTCATCCGTCTTAAACGAGGTAAAACCATATGACGGGACGCTAATGCCGATTGCTTTTTCAAGCGTATGGTTATAAGCATTGTATAGTTGTTCGTATCTGGCTGCTTCATCCCCAGTTCTGAAAATGGGCAGGCGCTTGCAAGCGAGGCCACAGGTTGACTCGCTCTCTATCTCGAAAATCGTGCTGATTTCCCCATAGCCGAGCACGCTCGCGGGTATTAAACTGTTTTCGGGATGTTCAGGATCCAGCCCTTTTTCAAATTGCTTTAACAATTCAATATCTATGTACATAATACCTTCTCAAACAAGTCATCTAAAGGCTCAAAAAGGCAGTTGTATCACGGAGAGCTTTATCAACAGCTTCAATAATTTCACAAGCTGTTTTTTTATCTATAGTCAGCGGCGGGAGAAGCTGGCAAACACGCTTATCATTATTGGCATATATAGCAAGGACACCGTGGTCGTAGCAGGCTTTAGTCATGATTGGTCCGCAGCTATCATTTACCATCTCTATGCCCATCATAAGCCCCAGTTGCCTGAGGCCGATGAGAATTCGGGGATGCCTTCTCTGCAGGTCATTAAAACCTTCCCTGAATATGTCGGCAAGGTAATTTACATGATCCAGGAATTCAGGCATGGAGGATTCCTCCAGCACTGCCATCGCAACAGGACAGCCCACTTCAGCTCCGCCGAAGGTGGATATATGGATAAATGGATTAAGATTGAAAAAGTTCTGCAGTTCCTTTTTAAAACAGGTGGCACTCATGGGATAAATGCCGCCTGAAAGCCCCTTCCCGATGACAATAATGTCCGGTACAGTATGAAAATGCTCTATGCCCCACAATTTACCTGTGCGCCCCAGCCCGGTTTGCACTTCATCAATTATCAGCAATGTTCCATTGTTATCACACAGGTTCCGGACGTTTTGATAAAAATCAGGAGGCGGTACCGGCATTCCGAGCGTGGCGGGGATGGTCTCGAAGATGACGGCGGCCGTGTCTTTGCCAATCGCCGAACTCAAAGCCTCTATATCTGCAAATGGTACCTGGCTGAAACCGGGCAGGTTATCACCGAAAGGCGAACGGTACTGGGAATCGCCAGTGGCAAGAGCTAATCCTGTGTGGCCGTGGTAGCCTCCCACAGCGGATATGACCTTTTGCCTACCGGTATAGCCTCTGGCAAGCTTGAGGGCGAGATCTACGGCTTCGCCTCCTCCCACGCCGAATACAGTGCAGGAGATGTTGCCCGGCATAAGTTGTGCC
>JAQUQM010000051.1 GCA_028716085.1 Dehalococcoidia bacterium
CTGGCTGGCAGGATCCAGTCACGATATCACCTGGACACAATCGGATCTCAGCGGAGACAACCTTAATTATGTACTTGAGTACAGCCTGAACGGCGGCAGCGCTCCCTGGTATGCCGTTGCGGGAGGCTCGGGTTCAGCGGCACAGGGCAGCAGGACCATCGCCTGGACTGTGCCTGACCCAGGTGCAACGACAACGACCTGCAGGGCACGTGTTACGGTAACAGACCTGTACGGGAACTCAGACAATAAAACAAGCACAGCCAACTTTACGATTACCAAATCTACGACAGCGCCGACTGTCGCTATAGTCGCCCCCAACGGCGGTGAAACGCTTATCGGCGGTACCGGCTACAATATTACCTACACGGCAACCGATAGTGTTTCAGGCAATTTCCGGACGCTTATATTGCAGTCGATCATCGGCGGGACTACAGAGAATATCACTGTAATCAACAACGCACCTCAGGCTGCAGCCGGCAGCGGTCTCTTTGTATGGTCAGTGCCCAATAATCCCTCTGGAAACTGCAGGGTCAAGGTCATTGCCATCAGCCAGACAGGGCTGCAATCGGAAGACCAGAGCGACAACCTGTTCACCATCTCGGCCAGCACCTTTGCACCGACAACAAATACCATGAATTTATATCCGGGATGGAACCTGATCTCCCTGCCTCTGATACCTGTCAATAATAATATAGGCAGCGTCATGGCGCCTGTTGCAGAGAATATCTCTGCCGTATGGTACTATGATACCACGGCCGGCTGGCAGTCCTGGAAGCCGGGCGCCCCTTCGGACCTCACCATCATGCGTGACGGCAAATCCTACTGGGTGCAAACGAACCGGCCTACGGGGACAACCAATATCACAACCTTCACGATTTACGGCAGGGTCGGACCCGAGCCGCCGGATACCATGCCTACATACACTATGGCTGAGGGCTGGAACATGGTCGGCTTCAAAGCACTGGCCAACCAGGCGGCCAATGCCTACGTTTCCCCACTGATACCAACATCGATATACTGGTATGACAACGTCGGCGCCGGGGGATATACTAGGCTTACGCCCGTCACCGCTGACCTGAATCCGCAGAAGGGCTACTGGATGTATTTCGGCACAGGTGGCAGCTTCGGACCATAAATTGTTTGAAAAAATCTAAAGGGGTGTAACATGAGCAGACTTCTTCAAAAATCCGGCTCAAAGATAACTCTGGCAGCTCTCCTGCTGGCGCTCATAGCAATCACGGTCCCGGCGGTACCGGCCTCGGCCATACCGCCGGCGCCCCACCAGTTCTACGGCAATGTATACGTCGGTGGTGTAGCCGCTTCTTCAGGAACGACGATAATTGCCAGGATTAACGGCGTCCAGATGGGTCCTTCTACAACGGTAGACAGCCAGGGCCGCTACGGATATTCGTCACCTTTGTTCCGCGTCCCCGCTGACAACCCCGACACTGCCGAAAAAGACGGCGGGGTAACGGGAGATACCATACAATTCTTTGTGGGCGGCACACAGGCATACCAGTCCTACGTTTTTCAGGTAGGCGGTAATACCAACCTTGACCTCACCGTAGCAGGCACGCCCACAGCGCCAACGGTTGTAACTTCAGCGGCAACCGATATAGCAGCAAATTCGGCCACGCTCAACGGCAACCTGACAGCAACGGGATCGTCAACCCCGGTGAGAGTATATTTCCGCTACGGGCTGACGACCAGCTATGGCAGCACCACTGCACCGGTGTCGGTCTCCACAACCGGTGTATTCGCAGCAAATGCCACTGGCCTGGCACCTAATACGACATACCATTTTATAGCTGTTGCCGAGGGCAGCAGCACGGTTACCGGCAGTGACCTGACATTCACCACCTTGCAGGCAAGCATGACGGTCACCACCAACAACGCAACTAATGTGGGCAGCAATTTTGCCACGCTCAATGCCACGCTTACCAGCCTGGGAGGCGCAGGCGCTGTGGATGCCTATTTCAGATACGGCATCGACGGCTCGACCTGGCCTTATTCCACATCAAAGCTGGGCATGGGAACGACAGGCGCCTTCAGCGCGACCGTCAGCGGCCTGACCTGCAACCAGTTGTACTACTTCCAGCCTGTCGTTCAGTTTAACGGAACTACAGTCTATGGCACCAGCGGCCAGTTTACCACGCTCGCCTGCGGCAGCGGCCAATCCGTATCCCGTTTTTACGGCTATGCTTATATCAACGGCACGCCCGCAGCCAGCAGGACAGTCGTCGCCTACGTGAATGGTTCCGCTACCAGTCCTGCATCCACCACAACCACTGATTCAAACGGAAGGTTCGGTTACAGCCCGCTGTTCAACGTCTACGGCGGGTCGGGCACTGTTACTTTCTACGTGAATGGCGTCCTCGTTCCCCAGACCGCAACCTGGAGCAGCGGAGGTGTTACACAGATAGACCTTTACGCTTCACCGACGGTTCTGACAGTCACCACCGGAAGCGGGGTGTGGGCCAGCGCCACTACAGCCACCTTCTCAGGTAGTGTAACTACCATGGGAGAAGATACATCGGCTACATTGTGGATCGACTGGGGCACTTCCTCGGGAGTGTATCCCAACCAGGTTGCAGCCACGCCGTCTTCCACATCGACGGCAGTTGCATTCAGCATAACAGCCTCACCGCTTACTGCCGGGACTACCTACTATCTTAAAGCGCGGGCGATAGGTAATGTCTCAGGTACTACTACGGGGAGCGAGGTGACTTACACGCATACCGCTACTCCGACTGAACTGGCTATTACCACCACTTCCCTGCCTTCCGGGACGATCGGGACAGCCTACTCGGCCACTATTTCCGCACAGGGCGGCACAACTCCCTACACATGGACCCAGCCGAGCGGCACGTTGCCCGCAGGCCTGATTTTCACATCATCCTCAACTGTGGCAACCATTTCGGGTAATCCTACCACCAATGGCACTTCCAGCTTTTTAGTAAGGGTAACCGACAGCGCTCCTTCGCCTGATTATGACGAAAAAACGCTTTCAATTACTATAGGTGGCTCAACGCCTACCCCCTGCGGCACTGATCCTCTGGGTTGCGTTGCAGCTCCGTATACAGGCCGCGCAGGCGGGAACACCGCAGTTTTCTGCAGGTTCCTCGCCACCAGCAGCACCACAGTCAGCAAAATCAAGCTGGCGGCATATGGCGCCGATAATGCAAAGGTGGCCATCTACAGCGACGTAGGCATGAGGCCCAGTGCCCGACTTGCGGTGAATAACACTCTCACTCCCATTGCTTTAGGTGAAAATACAATTACGCTCGCAGCTCCGCTTGCGATCACCAGCGGCACATATTACTGGCTGGCATGCTGGACCCAAACCCCGAGTTTTTATCTCTCTTCCGACAGCGGCTTATGGGTTTACACGGATACGGGTTCCACCTATGACTTCCCCGATACAGTTACGGGCACCACTATCGGCGCCGGCGCACGCGGCCAGATTTCAGCGATTCCATAGTAAGATGCAATGATGAAAAAGGCTGTCAGAAAAAACTCTCTGGCAGCCTTTTTCTTAAAAACTGAATATTGTTTTATTTGAACAGAAGGTTATTAAGCAATGTACATTTTTGCTTTTATGAATATACTGCATCCGGCTACCGATATATATTCCAGAAAATGGGGGTAACTCACCTATGAAAAAATTGTCTTTACTAATGAGCCATAGAAACCTGTTTCGATTAATTGCAGCTTCTTTTATTGTCCTCCTACCTGCACTTGTCTATGTGCCGCCTGTACAGGCGGATGGCCCGCCTTCTATCCCCCACCAGTTCTACGGTAATGTTTATAACAACGATGTCCTCGTTGGCGCCAATTACACCGTAGTGGCTAAAGTTGGGACTACCCAGGTCGCCTCCGCTACCACCGACTCGCAGGGAAGGTACGGCTACAGCCCGCTTTTCAGGGTGACTGCAAGCTCCGGCGCTTTGATAGAGTTCTATGTGAATGGAGTCAAGGCCATACAAACCGCGAATTTCTCAGGCGGATCTATTACCCTGCTTAATATTTATGTGGTTAACGCCTCGTCGCCAACCAGCGCCACCATTACTTCCAGCATACTGGGGCAGTCCAGCTCATTTGTCTTAACCGGCGGCGTACTTCAGTCTGCTGCAACCCTTGCCAGCGCTAACGGCTATGTAAGCCTGGGCCTCGCCGCCAGTACGGCTGTCAATATGCAGGGTTCCACTTCTTTGACCATCGCTTCACAATCTTCACCGCCTACAGCGCCATCCGGGTCAGCTGTAATTAACGCTTATACGCTGACACCTGCCAATGTTACATTCAGCCCCACCGCTACTTTAACATTGAAATACAACACGAGCAGCCTGCCCTCAGGCGTAGCCGAGTCCAGCCTCTATGTTGCAACCTGGAACGGATCGGCCTGGTCGGAAGTTGCTTCAACTCTCAACATGACATCCAAGACCCTGACCGTACAGTTGTCCTCTTTTGCTACTGCTATAGGAGTGCTGGGCAGAACCAGCTCAACTACTACCATCGCCGCCAGCATCCTGGGAGCGGCGGACTCTTTCGTGCTCACCGGCGGTGTTCTGGCCAATGCCAAAACGCTTAACAGCTCCGATTCACGGGTCAAGCTGAGCTTCCAGGCCAATACCACCATCAGCATGCAGGGGACCCAGCTGGGCGCGGCCACCGAGTCCAATCCCTCTGCAGGCACCGATAATTCCACCCTGGTGCGCGCTTACAGCTTCACCCCTTCCGGCGCCACATTCAGCCCGGCTGCCATCATGACGCTTAAATATGAAACACCGGTTCCCACCGGCGTCAACGAATCGGAACTTTACATTGCCTGGTGGAACGGCTCAGCCTGGGAAAAGCTTACCTCCACCGTAAGTACCTCCAGCAAGGAGGTCTCGGCATCCGTTTCCCATTTCACCGTCTTCTCCATCCGCTGGGCGCCTGTTCCTGCAACCACCACGACTACAACAACTACTACAGATACCACCACTACTACGACAACTACCACCACGGACACATCGCAAACCACGCAAACCACAACCGCCACCGGCACGGTGAGCACCAATGTCATGGGCTCATCAGGGTCATTCAGTGTCAGCTCCGGCGCTGTGGCTTCGGCCACCACCCTTAACAGCGCCGACGGCAGGGTGAGCCTGAGCCTCGCCGCCAATACGGCGGTCAACCTGCAGGGCAGCCAGCAACTATCCGTGCTGCAACTGGCTTCAACTCCAGCGCCTCCGGCCAACGCCAAACTCATCGAGGCCTTCGCGTGCAGCCCTGATAATGCAACCTTCAGCCCTGCTCTGACCCTGACGGTCAAATACAATACGGCCAGCATTCCTGCGGGTGTGAATGAGTCGGACCTCTATATAGCCCTGCTCCAGGGAACCACCTGGACCCCGCTTGCCTCCAGTGTGAATACACAGAATAAGACCATTACGGCTCAGATCAACCACTTTTCCACTTACGCGGTGCTGGGCAATGTCTCAGGTTCAACAACCACGCAGACCACTACCTCGTCACTCCTGCTTTCCGATTTCACCCTTGCGCCGGAAGTCGCAGCACCCGGAGCCACGGTGACGGTTTCCATCCGGGTGGCCAACGGCGGCTCCGCTGAAGCCACCAAGAACGTCGTGCTCAAGGTAAACGGTATGAACGAACAGCAGAAGGACGTGACCCTTTCCGCCGGCAAATCGCAGGTAGTCACATTTACATTTAACAGAAGCGCGCCTGGCAGCTACACCGTGAGCATTGACGATCACAGCGGCAGCCTGGAAATCAAAGCGGGCAGCAGCGATGCCTCCACCGGCTTTTCCATGCCCGTCCTGGCCGTCATCATCGCGGGCGGCGTGCTTGTGATCCTACTGATGATAGTCCTTATCTTCAGGCAGAGGTCGGGCGGATATTAACGTAAGGCTTTAATCAGGTAGGGGCGGGCTTTCCAAGCCCGCCCCTTTTATTGATATGCACAAGGCCAGTAGATTGCCGCGCCCCGATATAATCGTGGCTCGCAATTACCTAAGACCCTACATGTCATCACGAGGAGTCCCGATGCAATCGGGATGACGTGGTGATCCCATGGCACCGCATTCAGGCCAGTAGATTGCCGCGCCCCGCTGCGATCGGGGCTCGCAATGACATGTAAATAAGGGGGTATTATTTTTAATAATTCCCTGTGCTATAATATCGCGTATTCAATAAATTAAGGGGGTTGTCATGCAGATCAAGGATATAATGACGTGGAATGTTATTACCGTACCCAGTGATATGCCCATCATGGAAGCCCGCAAAATCATGGAAACCCATAAGATCCGCCGCCTTCCGGTGGTGGACCGCGGCAAGCTGGTCGGAATAGTAACCCTGGACCGCATCATTCAAACCGGTCCCTCCACCGCCACCAGCCTCAGCATATGGGAGATCAACTATCTGCTTGCCAAGATGAAGGTGAAGGAGGTTATGGAGATTAATGTCCACACCGTAACCCCCGATGCATCCGTGGAGCAGGCGCTGGCCTCGGCGCAGAGCCACAAGGTGGGCGCCATGCCCGTGCTGGAGGGCGGCAAGGTAGTCGGCATCGTCACCACCAACGACTTCGTGCTGAAACTGCTCAATACCTCCCTGGGTATCGGCAAGCCGGGCACCAGGCTGAATATTAATAACTGCAACCAGGCCAAGAATATCCGTGAGGTCATGGACATCGTTGATAAGCAGGGCTTGAAAATCGTTGCGGCTCACACCATACCCCCGGCAGACGAGGTACAGAACGGTTTCTCCCTGCACGTGGATACGGAAGACGCATCCAAATTAATTAAAGATATAGAAGCCAAAGGCTACAAGGTTAAGGTAGTTTCCAGGTAGGACGGCTTGATAAGCAAACCATATAAAAGGACAGGGCTGCGGCCCTGTCCTTTTATGGATAAATGCAGTATCTTGATTTCATGTCATCACGAGGAGTCCCGATGCAATCGGGACGATGTGGTGATCCCATGGCATCGCATCAGGCCAGTAGATTGCCGCGCCCCGACTATATCGGGGCTCGCAATGACATTTTGTTGATTGGAGCTTTTTAAATTGTTTGGAATTTGGTTTTTGGAGTTTGGAATTTACTAATATGACTTTACTTTTATACGCAGCTATCATTGTCACCTCCTACGTGCTCGGCTCCGTGCCTTTCATGATACTCATAGCCAGGGCCAAAGGCATTGATATTACCCGTGAACCGGATTTGCACCAGGCCATGTGGTTCAAGGTCGGCAGGGCCTGGGGCATCACAGGAGCCCTTCTGGACGTGCTCAAAGGCATTGTTCCCGTACTGCTATGCTACCTGCTTGGCTTACCCCCGCTGGTATCTTCACTGAGCGGCATAGCCGCCGTGTGCGGGCAGATGTGGCCGGTGTTCCGCAAATTTAAAGGGGAAAGGGGCAACACCACCGGCCTGGGCGCCGCCGGGACGCTCAGCTTCGCCTACGGACAGCCGCTCGTGCTGTGGATAGCGCTGGTTCCTCCCCTTATAGGATTTGCAATAAGGACTTTTCACCGCTGGAAAACCAGCGGCAATACGCTCAATGAACGCCTCAGGTTCGGCGGGCCTCCCAGCCTGGCGCTGCCCCTGGGAGTGATCATAGGCTTCGGCTCGACTCCCGTCACCTCGGCCCTCTTCGGCCTGGCTCCCGAGATCACGCTGGGATTTGCCGGCATAGTGCTGGTCATCATTATCCGCAGGCTGACGGTCGAGTTCACGGAGGATCGCAAAAGCTGCAAAGCGCCGTGGTGGTCCATGCTCTTCAACAGGCTGCTGTTCGATAGAAGCGAAATATAAGACTTCCCCTGTCATTACGAGCGAAGCGTGGTAATCTCTGTGCTTAATATGATTGCCGAGATAGCCACCTCGTCCCGATAAATCGGGACTCCCCGCTATGACAAAATAAAAAGTCCCTCACAATTGTAAGATAAAAGGTTCGCCTGGCATGACGAGTAAAAGCGGATCCCTCACCTGACCCTCTTCAGTATCTCCCTTGCCGCTATCACCCCGCACACGGAAGCCTGCACCAGTCCCCGGCTCACACCGGCGCCGTCCCCGGCGGCAAAGAGGTTGCGCACACCCGTTTCCAGGTTCGCGCTGAGCTCGAGCTGGCTGGAATAAAACTTCACTTCCACCCCGTAGATCAAGGTATGGCGTGACGCCACGCCGGGCGCGAGCCTGTCCATGGCTTTAAGCATCTCTATAATGCTGATGAGGTGGCGGTAGGGCAGCACAAAGCTCAGGTCGCCGGGCACGGCCGAAGGCAGGGTAGGTATCACTACGCTTCGCTTGATCCGCTCCGGGGTGGAACGGTGGCCGTCCATCAGGTCTCCCAGCCGCTGGATCAGCACGCCGCCGCTGAGGAAATTGGCGAGGCGCGCCAGGTATTTGCCGTATGCTATGGGCTCGTGGAAAGGCTCCGTAAAGTCAGTGGAGACCAGTATGGCGAAGTTGGTATTGGCCGTCTTGCGTCCCGATGAGCTGGCCCCGTTCACCGTTATCACCGGGTCGTCCCCTCCCGTGGCTTCTATGATGACCTCACCGCCCGGGCACATGCAAAATGTCCTCAACCGGTTATCGAACATCTTTGAATAATATTCCAGCTTACCCTCGTAAAGGGCGCTGGTCAGCTCCTCCAGCACCGGGGCAGCCACTTCCACTCTCACACCCACATCCACAGGATTGGACTTTATCTTGAGCCCCAGCCACTGTGCTTCCCGTGAAAGCCAGTCCGCGCCTTCGCGGCCGGGCGCGGCGATAACATAATCGCAGCCCAGTATTTCACCGTTGCCTGTCAGCACGCCCGAAATTTTTTGCCCTTCCACCAGCACATGCCTGGCCTCGGTATCGGTCCTGATCTCAATGCCGTTCACGATATCATTACGCATGGCGCGCAGCACCTGCCGGGAACGGTCTGAGCCCATGTGCCTGATCCTGACCGGTATCAGCTTCAGTTCGGCCATGGTGGCCTTGCGTTTCAGTGCCTCAACGCCCTCGCCGTCCCCGTAGACTTTCTGCGGGGCGCCGTACTTGATATAGAGTTCGTCAACATAGTCGATGAGATGGTCCAGCCTGGAGCGGTCCACCATCTCACCCAGCCGTCCTCCCACTTCCGAGGACAGCGTGAGCTTGCCGTCGCTGTAAGCTCCGGCGCCGCCGAGGCCGCTGACCATATTGCATGGCATGCACAGGCTGCATCCGCCGGCAGCCCTGGTTATCTTGCATTTACGCTTCTCCAGGTCGTGCCCCTTTTCCAGCAGCAGGACCTTGAGGCCTTTTTTCTGTGAAAGCTCCAGTGCGGCAAAGATGCCCGCCGGACCGCTGCCTATGATGATTACATCATAATGTTTGGCTGCTTTGCCTTTCACGGCGTCGGCAATGTCTTTTCTCTTCATATTATTTCCCCGTATATTATGTACCAACTTATGCCATAAAGAAAGACCCCCCGTATTAAACTCTAAACCCTAAACCCTGAACTCTAAACACTGAATCCTAAACAAATTAAGAAATCCGAACGTTTTAAATGTATGGAAACATGTCATTGCGAGCCCCGATGTAGTCGGGGCGCGGCAATCTCTCTTAATACGTCATCACGAGGAGTCCCGATTTATCGGGGCGATGTGGTGATCTTTCGATCGAAGGATTGCTTCGTCATCCCGATTGCATCGGGATTCCTCGCAAGGACGTTTGAAAAATTATGGGAATTTTTATTTATCATCCCCAAAACACGTTTAGTCACACGCAATATTTTATGTAATTCTATTGCTTAAACTTCTACCCATCTGTTAATATAAATATAAATTTACCCCGAATAAACCCCGGTTTGAACCGGAAAATTAATTAAATGGAATTACCTGCAAAAAAGATCAAGGTAATAGTGGCGGACCAGCAGCCGCTCTTCCGCAAGGGAGTGGAGTACTTCCTCAGCCAGGCGCCCGACGTGGTAATCTGCGCCGAGGCGAGCTCCGAGCCAGACCTGGTAACCTCGGTGGTCAATGAAGTACCCGATGTAGTCCTGCTCGATATCAGCCTTGCCAGCGACGGCATGGAGCTGGCGCGTGTCGTAAAACAGCTTGTGCCCAGCGTGGCTGTCATCGTCATATCGCCTGCCCCCAACGACGAAGGGCTTTTCATGGCCATCAAGGCCCGTGCCGCAGGCTACGTGAGCCGCAATATAGCCGCCGACGACCTGATTAAAATAATCCGCCGCTCCGCGGCAGGCGAATACCCGCTGAACGATACCTTCCTTAACCAGCCGAAGGTCGCTGCCCAGGTGCTGGAGCAGTTCCAGGACTTCTCCTGGGGCAAGGGAGTGGAGAGCTTCGTCTCACCCCTGACGCCGCGCGAGACCGAGATACTCAACTACATGGCCAAGGGCTATCTGAACAAGCAGATCGCTTCCAATCTCGATATCAGCGAGCAGACCATTAAAAACCACGTTACCTCCATCCTGCGCAAGCTGGATGCCAACGCCCGCACACAGGCCGTCATCACCGCCGTCCGCCGCGGCATCATCTCCCTCAGCTAACCATTCCACGCCGTCGTGCAAACCCTAGACTCTAAATCCCAAATCCTGAATAAATTCCAATATCCAAATTCCAGGTTCCAAACAATTAATAAAGGAAGAAATTTGTTTAAATGTCATTGCGAGCCCCGATGTAGTCGGGGCGTGGCAATCTACTGGTCTGAAGCGGTACCATGAGATTGCTTCGTCATCCCGATTGCATCGGGATTCCTCGCAATGACATGGGTGGAAAAGGCTCCTCGTGATGACATGAGAGTGTACATGTCATTACGAGCGAAGCGTGGCAATCTCCTGCCTGGAACTTGGAGTTTTCTTGAATTGTTTTAGATTTTGTAATTTGAGCTTGTTTAGAGCTTAGAGTTTAGGATTTAGGGTTTCACCCTTTCCTGTTCAGCTTCCCCATGAGGAACACGGCTAAAATGGTGATGCCCAGTAACACGACGGACCAGATCAATACGCCTATGAGGCCGTTGCCGGCATAGATCACGGTGCCTGTTATGCCTATTCCAGCTACGAAGATAATGATCGCCGGGACCAGGGTCAGGTACATCGATGTTTTTCCCTCTTTTACCTGCCAGGATAGCCCCTGCGCCATGTTAATCATGGCTGCGCTGATGATGAGCACAATGCTCAGGGCGTACAGCAAAACATATTCGTAGGAAGCCCTTGGCAATATTCCCCGGTACCAGGCGGCTCCCATATCCACTATGGACAGCCCGAGGAGCACGGCCGTAACCCAGAACTCGATGCTGCCCCATCTCGCGGCGGTTTTAATGTTCCAGCCGCCTTTCCTCTGTTTTTGCCACACCATCAGTTTGAAAAATACATATATGGCAAAACCCGCCACAATAATCCCTATGCCGGCAAGGAGAAATATCAGTTCCTGGGTGCCTGCGTACATGGCCCCTCCTTTCATTCAATCATACCATTATTCCAGCTACTTTCAAGTGGTCGATTGAAAAAATCGGGCTGAAATTCCGCTCACCTATTACAATCCGCACAGATCCAATTCATGCCAATATACACCCTGCTTCGCATCGTATTCAAACACATAGCCTGAGACACGGTAGTCGACGGACTGGTTGGCGGCGGCATCCGTGACATTGACCACATCCCACAGCTCCACACCGCAATGCGGGGGGATGGTGATATTGGCCTTCTTCTTATCCAGGCGGGAACGGGCAAGTACGGCGGCAGCGACGTAACCGGCGACAGTAGCGGAGGGAACGGCAGGATCATGCTGTACCTCCATACGCTCGCCGACAAGGTCGACCTCAGCCTGGTCGACGGCGCTGTTAAACACTTCAGAACCGGTGACGCTCTCCCCCACGACATAGGAAAGATTAACATCGGGGCTTTCCTGGAAATAAGAGCCTTCCAGGATGACGTGAAAGCGTACGGTGGTGGAAACCATATAAGCCTGGCTGGATGACAGGGCGCAAGGGGCGGACACATCGACATCAGTGACCGGTCCCGCAACAACGACATAAGCCTGGGAAGTGGACGCCGCGGCCGGCACCGACAGGGTGCAGCCGCAGGATACGGCCGGGGCATAGGCCTGGCTGGAGCTGGCGGCTGCCGGGGGCGATATATCGATGACCAGGCCGACCAGGGGGGCATAAGCCAGGGAAGATGACACGGCGCAGGGGGCGGAGATCTCCACCATGACGGAGACGGCGGGGGCATAAGCCTGGGATGATGATGTGGCGCAGGGGGCATCGATGATGATGGAGGCGGAAAGCGCCCAGCCCTGGAGGGAAAGCTCATAGGCGGCAGGGCCTGAAGCACTGGCAGTGGAGGGGAATTCAGGATAGGTGCCTTTTATCTGGTAGAAGTACTGGCCACCGGTCAATGCGCGGTACTTGAATAACCCGGCTGTTTCCTGCTGGATGGCGATGTGATACTTCGTACCCTGGGTGATACTGACGGCTGAAATCGATATTTCATTCCAAACATCGGCTACAACGGCCACGCTTCCGGAATAAGCCAGCCTGGAGCCGGGCGCGCCGTTATTATCACCATAGAGGGCAACGGCGACATTGCCGGAATCCGCGCCGCGTACCCTTATCTGCGAGCACTGGCCGGAGGCTTCGGCTGTGAAGCCCTGGAAGTCGATGTAGGAATTATCAGACCGGGTCTGATCACCAGCGGTGTCTGTACCGAGTAGTTTTGTGGCCACAATGGTAAATCCTATTTATGCAACAGTGTGGGTGAAGATGCCATCCGACGCCCAGGTGATCTTGAAGGTATCGGCGTTGGAGGATTTATCCTCGCCGAAATCGACATAGGCCAGCACCTTCTGATCAGCGGCAGCCGCGGGGGTGGCATCTCGGATGACGGCGTACCTGGCGGTGATGGTGGCGCTGGACCAGCTCACATCATCGGCATCGAACTTGGTGACCTTGCCGGACTGGGTGAAAGCCTTGTTGGCCAGCGTGGCGCCGCCGGTGGTGTAGCCGTTGCCGTTAGCCACCTCGTTGGTGAGGTCGGCGTAGCTATCCATGCTGTCCTGGTTGGGGGTGAAGCTGGAAGTGTGCAGGGACACCTTGATGGTGGAACCACCAGCGGAGAGGTCCGAGATTAACTTCTTACCGGCGTTGAGGTGGTACTTTGAGAATAATTTAGCTGATGCTGCCATCTTTAAACTCCTTTTGATATAGCATTAACATATCATTTGTAACCTGCAGGGGGGTTCTCAATCATTGTGCAGGTGCCGTTTTCACATTTGATGTACCTGGCGGGGGCGCTGGCGTAGCCTGCCTTGTAGCTGGCGATACAGGCGAAGATGAGCACCAGGGCAGCTACAATGATAATGTAATAATCATTCATATTTAGCTCCTTAATGATATACTTATAACATGACTACTTCTGATTGGATTACTCCTTTGATAGGAATTTATGCAGCTATTGTCTCTACAATAGCACTTGGTTGGAATATTCTTAGAGAAAGACGTAATGTTGTGATTAAAGTCAGCAGAGCAATTGGGGTTGGTTCGCTCCAAGGACAAGAAGTAGCTGGAATTGAAATAATCAATAATGGACGTCGACCAATAAATATTCAAGAAGTCGGTTTTTTGCTTTCTAATAAAAAAAAGTTTATTGATATGTATAACCAAGATATCGGATTGGTAAATGAAGGAGACGGCAAAACCTATTATATTGATCGAACAATAATCGATGATATGAGACAAGAAGCAAAAAAAATAAACGTAAAAATAGTAGCCGCTTATGTTAGAGACTCTACAAACAACTATTATAAATGCAAGATGCGTGCAAAGGACAAATGGATAACCGGATAAACATATTGACTGGCATGTTTTCATCTCGGAAACCTCAGCCAGTAAGTAGGGCTATCGGTGGCCTGGGGGTAGACGATATAGCCGGTGAGGCCGACAAAGAAGATAACATCAGGAACAAAGGACAATAATTTCCTCAGGACCGCGGCACTGTTTTCCCCGGGGTGGACGGTGAGGCGAGGGTAGATGGAAGTAATATAAGAGCTGCGGGATTTATAAGACAGGGATCCGCTGACAGCCTGCAGGACCAGGCCTATCAAATCATATACAGCATAGGTATCCGCTCCTGAATTCCACTCCACCATCCTGCTGAAGGAATACTTCTCCAGCAAACCCCAGGCATCTATACACCTGATGATAAACAGACTCTCACCAGGCCTGCGGGAATACCCCAGCTTCTCGATATAATACCTGCCTGCCTCGCTGAGCAGGTTGGAGCTGGCGCGGTACCCGATTGATAAAGTAACCTGGCTGCCGCGCTTAAGAGAGGCTACGAGCGAACCGGATCCAGAACCGATATTCTCGTAAGAACCTTTGGCATTGTCAAGGGTGATATCAAGCGAGCTGGTGGCAAAGGCCTCGACCTTCTCCCGAACGTGCAGAACATGAGCTGCAGGAAGGGCATAGCTTTGACCGGCTCCGGACCCCGCCGACGGGGGCGTCCAGCTCCCCGGCAGCTCCGTGCGCCACACCTGGTTGGGGGCTGCAGCATATAAATAAGTGGAATCACAAGACAGGGCAAGGCCGTAGGTGGAAGTGACATCGAGGGGAAGCGCCCTGTACCAGTCCGAATCCTTGAAATCGGTGCCCGGCCGCAGGCGGTAAAACCACGGCTTATTATCCTTGGCAAAGGACATGAGGGCACCCATGGTGGACTCATAGACCAAAAACGGATCATCCACGCCCAGGTTATCCACGGCGCGCATTTCATTGACGGCGGACACCCTCTCATAATAGGTGGGGGTATACCTTCCCGAACGGCCGGTCCTGAACTGCCTTAAATGCAGCTGGGCGGAGAAGGTGACCCTGGCGCGGTAGGAATTGATGATCTCCCAGCCTGAGAAAACGCCTGCAGCATAACTGTGGCCATCACCATAAACACCCCGCGCCAGGCGGATATAATCACCATCCAGCAAAAGGGCCATGATATTCCAATCGCCGTTGTGGTAGAGGGCAAGGGCGGAGATCTCATAATCACCGGAGATCTGGCCAGCTCCGGAGCTCCAGGTACCGCCGGTCCTGACCTGGATATAGAGGGACTTGGGGTCATTGACATCGGAAGCATGCACCACGGCAAGGTCGCCGTTGGACTTATAGGCTGCCGCGATACCCCTTTCACAGGGGCGGGTGTTGGACATGACGGTCCACGAGCCCCAGGTAGCGCCGCTATCGGAGCTCTGCTTGCGCCAGAGGTTGGTACCGTCATCGGCAAAGGCGATAACTTCGGCGCTGCGGGCAACAATGGCCACCGGGTGACCGGCAATTCCCGTGCCGAGATTCGACCAGGTAGTCCAATCAGAACCGGTACCGGGGGAAGTGACGCGCTGGAATTTGATATAAGCGCCGTCCATCCGGACACGGCAGACAGAGCCATCGGCCGGGACGGCCAGGGAATGAAAGGCGGGGGTGGTGGCATCATCGATGGCGGTGAGGCGCTGCCAGTTGAAGGCGGAGAAAGCGAACTCCGCGGCGGCCTCGGAGGCGGGATGGCCATAAGTGGCCACCTCCAGCTTAACCAGCGGCTTACGGGTGGGCTTCTTTTGCTCGGTTATGAAGACGGAACTTATGCTGCGCATAGTGAAACTCTAAATCCTAAACCCTAAGCTCTAAGTAAATTCCAAGCTCCAATTTTTTATATGTCATTGCGAGCCCCGATGTAATCGGGGCGTGGCAATCTACTGGCCTGATGTGGTGCCATGAGATCACCACGTCGTCCCGATTGTATCGGGACGCCTCGTGATGACATGATTAAAAAGGCTCCTCGTGATGACATGTAAACTCTGTGGGGCGGGTTTTCAAACCCGCCCCTACATTTTTTCATCAAAGCAACCTTGCGAAGTCCCAGCCGACCTGGGTGGGGCCGAATGAAGTACTGCCATAGATAGACCAGTCTATGGTTTTGCCTGCGAGCTGGGACAAACCGTCGGCTGCGGTATACAGGTCATTGAAGTAGGTGACCATGCTGCGCAGCTCCTCGAAGGTCTTATCGCTGCAGAGCAGGTTATTGGCCTTCTCGTACTCCTTTTTCAGGGTAAGCATGTAGGAATGGATATTGCTGGCCTGCGCTGCAGTAGGGGGCTTGGCGAGTTTGGTATGGAACTTAAAGGCTTCCGTAAAGAGCTCGATGCCTTTATCCACCAGGCGCTTTGATTCATCGATGCGGAGCTGGCGGGGGACATCGCGCAGGTCGAAGTGGACGATGGACGGCCAGAAATAATATGCCCTGGTCATGGGGGTGATCATCTGGCCATCGGCCTTGATATTATCCTCGGCTTTGGCCACCAGCGCGGGGATATCAACGGGGGTGTAGGTTTCGACAGTTACCGCGGCGATACCAGGAGATTGCCGCGTCCCGATTGCATCGGGACTCGCAATGACATCTGAAGATGCCGGCGCGGCGGCAACTTTGGCCTTTTCCACATAGGCGGAGGCCTTTACCTTCTCCTTATCGATGCCGCCCTGGATAACGGTGTACATCATGCCGACCGCTACCGGGACCATGGGGATAAGGACGCCGCTGAAAAACTGCTCAATGGTGGCGGCATGCACCGGATCCTTAACGAAAAAGAGGACACAGGTAAGCAGTGTGGTCAACACAGTAACTGATATTTTCTTGTAACCATCAAGTGGTGTGCTGTTGTTCATTGTTTTTATTGCTCCTTTTTTACTTAAATTCCAAACTCCATAACATGTCATCACGAGGAGTCCCGATTTATCGGGACGACGTGGTGATCTCATGGCCCCGACCAGCCAGGAGATTGCCACGCCCCGATTGTATCGGGGCTCGCAATGACATTTACGGCCGCCTGGTGCTTTGCTGAACTTATATCAATACACACAAGCTATCTGGTACCTGACGCCCTGCCTTGCGGTAATGACCGGCAAGGTGGCGGGCTGCCTGGATGATGAGCTCCGGGTCCGCAGTGACGCGGCGGCCCTCATCACCGAAGCGTGACAAAAGCAGGACAGCCTTTTCCAGCAGCAGCCAGTCAACCGTGTGCTCATAGCCGATCTTTCCCTGAGCGGCGCGGCTGACCTGGCGGGTGTGATGCGGGAGCTGCCAGGTATCCGGTTGCCGGGGATCCCCGACAATGGCAAAGGCCTGATGAGGAAGGCCGTCTTTCAAAAGTGATGATTCTTTGGCGGGTGCTACTACTTTTTTCTTCAAGGTTTACTCCTCTATGGTCATTTCAGTTGTTTTGAGCCTGCGGGGGTTATAGGAACGGATGCGCTCGAGGGCGATATAGAACTGATCAAAAACAGACTTGGACCAGAAGTTATAATCCTTGTTTACCTTCTGGCCGCCGGTGTTGGCCATGTCGACCTGGTACTGCGCCTGCGAGCTGATGGCGAAGGCGGCAGCTCCCAGGGCGATGATGCCCTCATGGGATACAGGGACGGTGGAAGAGCTGGCGCCAATACTGTGCTTTTTGAGCCAATAGACATTACAATTTTCACCATCTCCGTAATAACCGTCCAGGAAGGTGAGAATATCAGCCCACACAGTAAAGCGGCGGAACTGGCGGGGATTTTCAGAGATGGGATGCTCAACCTGCAGGACGTCCATGCGATCGGTAAGCGTGGCAATATCCACCTCGGCTGATGAGCTGACGGTGG
>JAQUQM010000052.1 GCA_028716085.1 Dehalococcoidia bacterium
TCCACGGAGATCGGCCGCCGTGTGAATATCAAAGCGGCGGAAAGGCTGGTGCCGGCTGTTATGGAGTTGGGTGGCAAGGATGTTGCCATCGTAACGAAGAACGCTGATATCCGGAGGGCGGCCAATGCGATTGGCTGGGGAGCTTACACCAACTGCGGGCAGACGTGCATCGGAATGGAGATATGCCTTGTGGAGCGGCCGGTGTACGCCGAGTTCCTGGAAAAGCTTACCGGCACAGTTAAGGACATTAAATCCGGTACCTCGGTGGGATGCGTCGGCAGCATGACCATGGAATCGCAGTATAAAATCGTGGAACGTCAGGTTGCGGATGCTGTGTCCAAAGGGGCGAAGTTGCTGCCCGAGGGCGTACTGAACTGCAAGCTGGACGGGATGTGCTATCCTGCCGTCGTGCTTACTGACGTTACCGAGGACATGCTGGTAATGAAAGAGGAAACCTTCGGCCCGCTGCTGCCGGTGCTGCCCTATGACGATATAGAAGATGCCGTCAGGATCGCCAACGGTACGAACTACGGCCTGTCTGGGGCGGTATTTACACAGGACATGGAGGAGGGGAGGAAGATCGCAGGAAGGATGAGGACCGGTTCGGTCAATATCAATGACACACTGATCACGTTTGCCGCGCCCGGATTGCCGTTCGGCGGCGTGAAAGATTCGGGGATAGGCAATTACCATAGCGAGATCGGCCTGAGGGCGTTCACCAATGTAAAATCAATTTCCGAAAACAGGAAGGGCATGAAGAAAGAGTTTTATCATTACCCCGTTATGGAGGGCAGTGAGCAGGGCATGCTGGACGTGCTGGGATTCCTGTATACGCAGAGAGCAGGGCAGAAGCTGAAGTTGTTGCCCAAGGTGCTGCCCTTCATGCTGAAGATGCAGAAGGAAGGCAAAAAGTGAATGCGTCCCAGTAGACGGCTTCTTATTTCGGCTTGCTGAAATCCAGCTTAAAGTACTCGCTGTTTTGCGGCAGGTTCACCGTTAGGTTAGGCACGTAGCCAATTTCCACGCTGCCTCTGGCAATTCGGCAGTCGAGTACATGCCCTCCATAATTGTTGCCGCTGTTGAGGAAATGCGCGTGATAGCCCGGGTAATTAAGGTCGCCGGTGCAGGAGGGGCTGAAAAACGTCACCAGGGTGCTCTCCACGTTGTTGAACTCAAACGTGGGTTCATTCTGGGAGATGGTGGCATATGGCGTGGTCGGATAAGGGCGGTTTAATTTGGTCAAGGTCCTGGCCTTGAGATAGCTGAATGTGCCGCTGATTTTCATGGCATAGAAAATGTTCTGTGTCGGCAGCTGGCTGTTGAGGTACTCCTTAAGCTGCTCCCAGGTAAGCTCCTTGTCCACCGTGACGACCTTATCGACTTTCAGGAACGTAGCTGAAGCCCAGGGTGTTTTCCAGCTATCGTCCGCCGGGTTGATTTTTCCCTGCGCTCCTATCTGGTAGTATTTGCCGTCAAGCCCTATAAGCTCGCCGTCGATACCGTTGGTAGTGCCCAGCATAAAATCACCGTGGCGTTTCAGTTCGCCGAGCGTGATCTCACCATCGTAAACACTCCTGGAAAGCGCGCCGAACGATCCCGCAATAAACACGGTTTTTTCGTCGCTCTGCGTGGCTGCGCAACCGGTGAGGGTGATGCTGCCGATCAGTAATATGGCAAGTGCTGCCAGCAAAGCTGCTGTAAAGGTTAGGTGCTTCATGTTCATTCCCCTTTTTTATTTAATGGGACGTCAATAAAGTTTATCATTTTCCTCTTCATTGCGCGCTCCAACAGGGGGGAATGTGATGCAGGATGGTTGTCTTAAAATTTTGAGGGCGGTTTTCGTACTTGCAGATTCCCTAAAAAAGAAAAGGGGCGAAGTGGTGCCTTCGTCCCTTTTGGAGGAGTATACCCGTGGGAAGCCTTAAATCCCTTGTGTGAATGCTCCTTAGCGATAATAGTTATATCCAGGTCCGTAATACCCGGGCGCTCCGCCCATCATGCCTCCACCTTGGTACGTCCCGTATCGACCACCCATCATACCCCAGCCATGGTAGCCACCATAGGTCGAGCCGCCATTGTTAAAGCCCGGACACGTTCCGTAGCCATAATACCCGTAGTCATTGGAAGCGGCATAGCCAGCGGTTTGCTGGGTAGCTGTATTGGCTGCGTTAACCGCCGCAGCGGCGCCTAAAACACTGACCGCGAGCAGTATTATTGCCAGCGCGGGAATACCGATTGTGTAAAACCTTTTCATTTCAAAACCTCCTATTGTTTCTGTTAGCTCATGAGATTTAAATTGGCAATGCTAAGTCAGGTCTTTTTTGATCTGTTCGAATTGCTCCCTGGTGATCTCAGATTTAGCATAGCGCTGTTTTGCTATTTCCAAGGGACTGTTGATTGCAGCAGCCGTATCCTTATGGCCCGTAGCTTTGTTTATGCCCCATGCTACCAGCCAGATAATTCCGCCCCAGAAAAGGACGCAAAAAATACCTGCAAGGGCCATCCACCACCACATTCCTCCGAACCAGTAACCCATCATTGTATCTCTCCTTTGTTCATTGAATTCATGTTATATCAATTCTATAGCACATATATGAATATATGATGAAAATTAGTGCGGGATTTCGTGAATTTATCGGGGATTGCTGTGGCAGTATGTTACCCAGAAAGGTTATGCGGCATTCGAATCCGGTGCTATAATCACAGGTGAGTCTTTGCAGGCAAATTGCAAATATGGAAATGGAGTTATTTGGCTTTAGGGTTTTAAAATCAGGAGGCAATTATGGCAGGACTGGCTGAACCAAAATGGAAAAGCGGGCAGTTGCAGCTTATTGTTGGTACAATCCTCTTTTTACTGGTAATTAGTGCAGGATCAGCATTAGCATGTGTGAGCGGACAACCTTCATCCCAGTCTCAGGCCTCAATTGAAGATGCGAAGCTGCCGGCACATGGGGATGCAAGCCTCCTCACTGGTGTTATTTCTCCTCCCGATGAAGGGCGCGACCATATCTGGCCGGACCATCCGGTCGAATATGGGACGATGCCGCCAACATCAGGGCCGCATTTTCCCGATCCCACTGCTCCGGGATTCTATACTACCAGGCCGGAATTCGGGTACCTGGTACACAGCCTGGAGCACGGCTCGGTGGTAATCTACTATAATCCGGCTCAACTTTCACCCGATATCGAGAAGAGCTTAAGGGCATTTGTTAAAGCAGACAGTGATCCTGAAGTGGGGGTTGTAGCAGTGCCTGACGCGGACTTCAAATATCCTTTCATACTTACCGCCTGGGACAGGATGCTCACGCTTGATAAGTATGATAACCAGGTGGTAGCGGCTTTCCTGGCGGAATACCTGGGCCGTGGACCCGAGTCCCCGGGCCGCTAATACCAGCCTTAATCAGGGCTTGGTAGTATAAGGTTCAAGGAGTTTTGCAGCAGGTTGAAAAGCAAAGTAATATTATGACACCTGCGTCTTCTTCTTGCTGAAGCCGAAAATGTATATAATCTCAAGAATCGCCAGAGTGTTCACAATCAATAACACTACAAACCACGCAGTGTGACCGTTGCGGGCCGATTTCCATAGCGCAACACCTTTCCAAGGCAGAGTCCACGCCAGGGATAGAAGCACCAGTAATGTCATCCATGTGGGTCCTGAAGTTAGCTCTTCCATTTCTTCACCTGCACTTGTATATTATTTTTATAACGCCGTCAGACAAGTTCTCTTACCTGTGTTCGAATCCGATGACTTTGAATTATTACTGATAGTATAATTTAAATATGAACAATAAATCATATCCACCAACTCTGGAGGAGCTGAAAAAAGCCTGCAAGCCGTTACGAAATGTTAATATCGAACACAAAAAGAGTTTTACTCCTCTTGAGAAGCTCGCTATCTGGATTACCGATCGTGTGGGGACAATGGGATTCTTTCTCATTATTTTCACCTGGACGCTGCTCTGGTTGGGTTGGAATCTCCTCGGACCAGTTAGTCTAAGATTTGATCCGCTTCCCGCTTTTGCCCTCTGGCTTTTTATTTCTAATATGATTCAGATATTTTTGATGCCCTTGATTATGGTGGGGCAGAATCTCCAGGGCCGTCATGCCGAAATGAGGGCCGAAGCTGACTTTGAGGTAGACGGCAAAGCAGAAAGGGAAATTGAAGCTATCCTTATGCACCTGGAATACCAAAATGAACTCATCTTGAAAATATTGGGCCATTTAGAAAAAGACAAAACCAAAGCAGGATAATTTGACTATTACCTTGACCGATTCGTCGGCACTGGTTTGAATTTCAAAAGCTTCCATGATCTGGTCTACGGGGAACTCAGGGGAGATAAGCGGCTTAACCTTCACCTTGCAGTCGGCCAGCAGCTTGATGGGTTCCTTGAGCTACTTACTCGGCTCACCCTTACCCGGTCATCATGAACCAGGCTATTGCTTTGGATATACTACGCCGGCTATCCAATCACGCTTTATGTTGATCTTGGTACCATCCGTTAGGCGAACTTGATAGTATTTATCATCACTTTTTATGAGTGTCAATGGCTGTGTAGTCCAGCCTTTCTGGTCGATGGATAAACCTAGTGACTGGAAGTTGGCCTGATTTTCAGGTGAAATCACCAGCTGAACCGGCGTGCCGCCGGCAAAAACAGAGCCACCGACAAGTACAAACATGGAGAATGTAAATGCTATTATCAGCATTGCAAGCGCCCAGGTAAGCCGGTGGTATTTGGTCTTCGACGCCTCTGCTACAAATTGCTTCATTTGTTCAACGTCATCTAACTCGTATTTGTATTCTCTGGGACTTATAACCCTGACGAATAGAATAACAGTCGCCGCCCACAGGACAATGGAAAGGGCTGCCATCCACAAAGGCGCCCCTTCCTTTTCTAAAAGGTTCAAAACAGTAAAGGCAGTGGCGTATACGGAGGCAAGAGAAGTGGATACAGTAATAAAGGTATTGGCCGCCTTATCCAGGGTATCCGGAGATTGTTGGCGCATCTCCCTTCCAAACTTTAGCCATGCCTTAATATCTTCTATCTCAAACTCGGTCGGTTTGCGCGGTTTACCCATAAAATACTATTCTCCTTCCCAATGAGACCATGAATATATCAATAAATTTTCCGGTGCAGCCGTCTATCTAGCTGGTTGCTGCCGTCATTTTTTAAAGGTACCGGGATTATTCCTCTGGTGCCCCTTACGTGATACTGTGTTGTATTTTCCGCAGTTCGGGCATTTCAGGAATTCTGGTTTGAATTTAAAAGTGCCCGATTGGCCTGAAGCACCCCCGGAACGTACAGGGATTTTATACTTACAGAATACGCACGTTATTGTCGCCATCTTTATCAATACCTCCGTACCTTCACCGGTATTATCAATAGCATTAGCCTGTAACAGGGCATGATTAGTCGATGAAGTATCGTGCAATCAGGAAATATTGTAGCCTTAGTTCCAGCCCCTCATCTTCCGTTATGTTTATCGCGAATGCTCAGTTTATTATATACCTTCTGTCAATGATTATCCGTACTTAAGCTCTATCAACAACGGTATTTATCTTATATGCAACTAAATTAAGGTTCCATACCGTTCGCCCGTAGGAGTTTTCGGGCAATTCCCGATGATATACCTTGCTACTTCGAGATGTTGAATATCGAAGGGTTTGATTGCTTGACTGAATTGATCGTCAGGGTGGTGAGCGATCTGAAAAGAGGCTCCATTTTAATCCAGCCCCGTAATACAAGCTCAATTAAAGGCTGGAGCAGCTTATTGAACGGATTGACGGCCCAGGCCAGGGGCGCCAGCAGCCAGGCCAGGACCAGGGACAGCGGGCTGAGCACAATAACCACGATATTAAAAAGCAACAGGGCTAAGCCCTGAGTTCCTTTCACGCCCGGACGTTCCGAAAGCCTTTCCCCGCCGAAACGTTCATGCTCCCAGTTATAGTAGTACCTTATGAACATTTTTACCCATTTTGACATTACCAAAAGGTCTTTCCTCATCGCACCGAGTATGCACCTGGTAAGCGGAGTACCGACGTGGGTTAAGATGCCGGGTCCGAACTGGTAGTTTACTCCACCTTTCAGGTCTTTCCGCTGGTGGCTTTCCTGGGCTTTGCGCAGGTTCCATCTGCCCCTGCAGGTGATCGTCCATTGGATTATAGGGTGGGCTTTCATCCTCTTGGCATACTTCTTAAGGAATGCGGCGGATGTGTCATCGGCCTTCAGCGCCTCTATGGCTACGTCTGCGGCAATGTCGGCTGAGAACCATGCGGCGGGAACGCCGTCGCACAGCCCTGTGCTCTCCAGCCCGGCCGCATCCCCCACCAGTATCATGCCGTCCGCAACATTGGGCAAGTTGCGCAGCCTGTCGTCCAGCCCCACGAATATTTCGAAGCCTTCCCACATCCTGGCGCGCATCCCGGCATAAGGCGCGATCTCATCCCTCCACCAGGGCAGCTGTGAGGTGATATTCTCGTGATACTCGTCGAATAACCTGACCAGGTTGGGCACCTGCCCCCGGTCCAGCGCCAGGCACTGGTCCTGCATCCAGTGGATACTGTTTCTATAAGGCCAGCTCATCAGGCCGTTGCCATGTCCGAGAGGAGGGGCGATCATCTGCTCGTCGAATCCCCAGCAGAAGCGCAGCGTATGACCGAAAACCTTGTCGATTACTTCCTTGGGGCATTCATAGTCATAAGTGTCCGCCAGCGAGATAGCCTCCGGCGGGTATTTCTCCCTTATCCCGGCCTTTACCGCCAGGATGCCCTGCGATCCCTCGCAGTTGATCACGATACCGGCCCTGATATTTTCGCCCCGGTCTGTTACGATACCTTTAATACACCCGTTCTCCCGGATAACGTCCACGGCAGTAGTGGAGGTCCTCAGCTCAGCGCCGCTTTCAAGGGCCTTCTTTACCTCCCACTCGATGAACGGCTTGCAGTAGGCGTTGTAGCCGAAGGCCATCACCGGCGACAAAGGCCTGGGTATCCTCAGCTCAACGATGTCGATGTCTGACGTTTTAATATCATAAATGACGTAGTTCCTTATCCCGTCCACCGGCCTTTCTATAGGCGGGTTGCCGTCCCTGATGAAGGAGGGGCCGAATAAAAAACCGTAGACGGGTATGGTCAGCCCCGAGATGACCTTTTCCCCGGGATTTTCCGACCTTTCCAGCATGAGGGTTTTCAGGCCGGCTTCAGCACATTTTTTGGCCGCCACGGGGCCGGCAAACCCGGCTCCCACGACCACTACATCGTATTGCTGCTGCATGCGGTTAGCCCCAATCGCTCCTGTACCCCGTGCCGCCCGGCGGCCAGGAGAAATCTACGGCGCCTTCCCCGCATACGTACCAGCAGGCCGCGCATTCCATGCATTCATCCAGGCTTTTTATAGCGGCAAGCTTATTGCGGATCTCGAAACAGCGGCCCAGGCATACCTTCAGGCAGTTGCTGCAGCCCGTGCATTTAGCCTCATCTATCCTGATAAAATTGCCGGTGTCACCGACCCATTCCACGCCGGGGAATTTCTGTGATTTTCCTACCAACTCATGCCTCTTTATTTTTACAATCAGTTATAAGCCGGCGGATTTTACCGGCCGTATTGCACTATCATGTTAAGTCTATTATCTCACTTATTACGTCAGGCTGATCTTCTTTATCAGCTTGGAGACAGCCTTGTTGAAGCGCGGCTCATAGAAAAGGAAAGGCTGGATGGGATACCTGGTGCCTTTTTCATCAGTCTCCTTGAGGCCGGTCATAAGATCATCCAATTTCTCAAAGGGTACTGCGAACGCCATTTCATCATCGGCAGCCATGCCCAATTGCCTTTCACCCCTGCCCGGTACTATATAGGATGCCTTCTTATTAATGACCGGTTCGATCATCTCCCCGACACATGAAAGACCGGCATGGCCTCTTGATTCAACCGGCATGCCTTCAATATATACCATTGATTGAATCAACCTGGCTATCTGCGCAGGATTTCCATAAATTAGAATAACGTCCGGTTTATCAATCACTCCTGCATTAATCGGAGCTACTATATATCCCTTCGAGGGGAATTTGCTCTCACCCGTCAGGAATGGCTGTTTTTCCAGTGACAGCCTTGCCTTTGCTTCATCTTTAAGGTAGCCGGCAAAAACCATAAAGTTGGCCAGCTCATCTTTCCTGTTTAAATCACCCAGATTGCCCCAGCCGAAAGCCAGTAGAGCGGCAGCGCAGTTAGTCTCCTCCGGCGTCACGGCCATAGCCATATTCCATTTCCGGGCAACTGTGTTTGCCTGGCACAGAGGCATCTTCACCCCCGCTGTGCTTGGCCGCATAATTCCCGCGGGGATTTCCTCGGCGCTCTGAATAAATTTTATGGATAGCGGATAGGTTTTGACCCTTAAATAGTGCAGCAATGTTTCCGATGCTTCTTTAAAATCTGCCATGATATCGTCCCTCTCCTTTAGTTGATTTATATTAGATATGGATTGCTGCGGGCCTAACGCGCGGGCCTGGTGAAAATATGTTGAGCCAGCAGTGCAGTAAAGCCCGGGTCATAGGGTCCGGCTTCAACGCATTCCCCGGTTTCAGACATAATCCTTTCGATATTGCCATAGTGATAGAATTTTTTGAGCTTGTCCTCGTAGGAAATGCCCATGGCTTCACCTATGATGGTGAGCAGGTTCTCAATTTTGAACGGGTATCCTGACTCCTCGGGGCAAAATTGAAAATGGCAGCCCTGGCAGGCGTCCACCAGCACATCGGCGCCGGTTCTGGCCGCCTCTTGCATTACTTTAGCCGCCATTGCATGACCTACCTCCCGCTTCTTGCGGCCAACGACCGCGCCGCAGCAGATAGATTCTTCCTTATTACTGTCCATCTCAATAAATTCGAGACCCGGAATGGCTTTCAATATTGTCCGCAGGGAGATGTTGTCACCAATTACCCTGGAAAGGGAGCAGGGATCGTGCAGCGTAATCTTCTTGTTAATCTGACAGTTGAGTCCAAGTTCATTGATATGCCGGCTCAGGAAGTGATATATCTCCTCGTACGTGAATGGTGCCGGGCTGATTTCCCGATCATACTGGGTAATCCTTCCGGCGCACTCCGAGCAGCAGAAGATGACCCGCTCCGGTTGGAAAGCAGCCAGAGCTCTGTACAGGTTTTTAGCGTGGTCATCGACTTTATCCAGGTCAACGCCCAGACAACGCGCGCTGCAACAAAGCTCGCTGCCGGCGACGATGACGAAATCGAGGCCCAGCCTGCGCAAGATATCACGTACGAGAAAGATCTTATCCGGCATCATGACCATAGCGCAGCCCGCAAAGACAACAACATCCCTGTGCTGTGGTTTGTCAGGCACATGCGTAATCCAGTCTTTTTCCTCCGGTCTGACCTGCATGCTGGCCAGGATGTCCGGCACGAAGAGGTTGCGGTCACCCAGCTTTATCTCCATCAGCGGATAGCGCTTCTGGCCTAATTTTACAAGCTCGAGCTGAAGAAGCTCCTGTACGGTTACCGGATTTATATCCAAAGGGCATAAATCCCGACATTTTGCACAATGCATGCAACCGGCGGCTCTGAGTGAAGCTTCGTCTGACATGGTGCCGTTCTTAAGCACTGCGATGACCTTTTCCTGAATTTCAGATGCCGGTAGGGATGCGAGAGGCGATAGCGGAATTGCGGGGCACACCTCCACGCAAATGCCGCAGTAATTGCAATCTTCAACGATCTGCTGTTTCTTCCGATCGTATAGCCTGGAAAGCGAGGCAGCGTCCATGTTTTCTCCCTTCGTAATCGTGCAAATTTACTCGCGCTTTCTGCTGATGTTCAGGCCGGGAACTGACCTCTCTGTGTTGACCGCGGACCCACCCGGCAGATCCTACGGTTTGACTATTACCTTGACCGATTCGTCAGCCCTGGTTTGCATATCGAAGGCTTCGTTGATCTGATCCACAGGGAACTCGTGGGAGATGAGCGGTTTAACCTTTACCTTGCCGTCGGCCAGCAGCTTGATGGCTTCCTTGAGTTCCTTGCTCGGCTCACCCTTGCCCGGAAGGAAAGAGCTGATGAGGTGGATCTGCTTGTGAATGATATGGTTCACGTTGATGGGCACGTCCTGCTCGAACAAACCGACCGCCACAACCCGGCCTCCGGTGCGTACCATCTCGATGGCCTGCTGCAGTGCAATCACCGCCCCTGAGCATTCCTCAACGATGTCGGCGCAGCCGCCGCCCTTGCCGCTGAAGCTGCGGCCGGTGCCGGTCAGCTCGATCACTTTCTCCAGGGGATTCTCTTTGGCTGCATTAATAACTACATCCGCGCCGAGCTCCTGAGCCAGCTTCAAACGTTTCTCAGATACATCGGAGACTATTACCTTGGATACATATTGCTTGAGAACCTGCATCACCGTCAGGCCGATGGTGCCCAGCCCTGATACTATGCCCGTTTCGAACGGTTTGGGGTCTGCCAGCATGACCCATTTATATGCTCCTGAAAGCGGGTCGAAAAACGACGCTTCCTCGTAGCTGATATTAGCCGGGATTTTAAATACGTTCCTGTCGACAACGGCATCAGGAACTAGTGCGTATTCTGCATAACCGCCGTTCCTGCTGTAGCCGATCAGCATGTGGCGTTGCATCTTATCGCACATCCAGAATTTGCCCGATTTACAATAATCGCACTCGCCGCACGGCTTATGCGCCAGGGAGGGGCACCACTGCGGTTGTGCCCGCAGGCACCAGAAACATTTGCCGCAAGCCCTTTTTGCCAGCTCAACTCCGAACTGCAGCGGGACCACACGGTCACCCAGCTTGATGCCCTTTACCTTTTTGCCGACTTCCACAACTTCACCGGCCAGCTCGTGGCCCATCACGAATCCAGGACGGCTGAAAATGCCCTCTTTAAATGCATGCAGGTCCGAGCCGCATATGCCGCAGGCTTTGACCTTGATCAGGATATCTGTCTCTTCGATTTTAGGGACTTCCAGTTCTTCCACCTTGAAATTTCTTGCCCCGTAAAATACGGCTGCTTTCATGGCTTCCTCCTTTGTAATGCCTTTATTGTGCGGTACTGCTGATGCAGTGCAATCCGGCTGGCGCCGGATTACGGTGTCATGCCGCTGCACCTGCCACCGCTGCAACGGCCCCATCCGGGATAGACGCTGTTTAAATAGGAGCTGGACTTGGGAACATAGGTGCTGTCGCTGGTCGACGGAATCTTGATATCTATTTCAGACGTTGAAGACGTACCTGCATCGACGGGTAGTGCATAACCTGTCGAAGTATAAGTCGAAGCACCCGTATTTGAAGCAGGCGAATAGGGTGTTTGCTTGTACGGGGTATCTGTTTCCTGCGCATCGTTCGACGGTGTCGCCTGCAGTGTTTCATAGGCGGGCGTGTTTGCCCCTGCTTTGGCTGAGTTGGTGCTGTTTTCCACAAGGGCAAAGGTAATGACGAGCAGAACCACGCTGCATACTATCAGCAAAAGGGCCGGTGACCGGGATTGATTTGTAATATAGGTGTCTTCCATATAGGCGCCTGTCGGCGGCCAGTTGAGCGGCTTGCCGCAGCCGGGGCAATTTAAAAATGTGTTATCCACCCAGGCCTGGCAATGGGGACAGTTATAGTACAGGGTTGCCTGGCAGTATCCGCACGATCTTACACCTATGACATTGTGGTTGCCACAGTTGTAGCACGGGAAAACGTTGTTCGTGCTCGCTTGCATCACTAGCCATTATAGCAGCCAAACAGGCAGTGTTCCAGAAACGCCGATGCGGAAAGCCTCTGAGGCCATGGGTACAGCAACGTCACGCCGACAGTTAAAAGAGGTGGAACACGGATTGCAGCAGCCAGATAATGAAAAGGATGATCGCAATGGTCAGTATGATGTTGATCAGCCAGCCCAGGCCGCGGAAAAAGCGGAAACCCAGCGCCCACAAAACCACGAGGATGATGGCGATGATTAAAAGGGTACTCATAACTGCCTCCTTAACTGCTTAGACAATTTAATCTTGCTGTATTATATCCCAATGGCAGCAGTCCCGGTGATGCGGCTAACTATGTGAGCTCAACTTCCTACCCCGGTCAGCCTTTTTATGGTGACCAGCACATCCTGCATCAGGGTGTCCTTCTGCTCGATGTTGTAGCGTGATGCCTCTATAGGTTCCCCTATATTAACCTCGATCTTCTGGTCGATCTGGAAATCCCAGGTACCGAGCTTGAGGATTTTCTCGCTCCCTTTAATGCCCACCGGTATGATGACCGCCCCCGTCTGCAGGGCAAGTACGAACCCTCCCTTTTTAAATTTCCCGAGTCGCTCTGAGCCTGACCTCGTCCCTTCAGGGGCCACCCAGAGGACGATCCCGCTTTCCATGCTTTTGCGGGCCTCATCGAGGTCCTTGAGCGCCTGCGCGTGATTGTGACGGTCGATGGAGACGAACTCCGCATCTTTCATAGCCTGGCCGAAGATGGGTATCTTGAAAAGCTCCTTCTTGGTGAGCATGCGGATGCTGCCGGGCAGTGAAACGAAAATCAAAGGGATATCGTAATGGCCGCGGTGGTTGGACATGATGATATGCGGCACTCCCGGCTTTATACTTACGTTGTGCGGATTCTTTACCTCGGTAGTAGCGTCAACCGTACGCAGCAGAAAGCTCGACCACAGCCTGAGTATATTATCTGCATATTCCCTGGTATAAGTGCGTGAGATCCTTAAATAGAATACCAGGAAGCAGTAACGCAAAGTTATAGCCACCGAGGCAACTATAATCTGGATGGTCTTAAGAAACGATGCCTTCATATCCGGCTACCTCCATGTATCAAGTTACACCCTCGAAAAGATCTTTTTCGCGCTTACGTGCGGATGGCAGAGGAAAGCCTCTCATGTAACTGTCGCTTTCGCTGAGAAAACGATTGGCGAGGCGCCACAGGTTTACTGTGGGCGGACGGCCGCCACCCTGGCTGGCATGGCAGGCCCTGGCGCGTTCCCTGGTCTCGATGGCCTGCTTGCTGAGTTTGATAACAGCGTTAACGGGGAACTCCTCTGCGGCTATAGCCGCCAGGTCTATATCTTTGTTACGGCCGAATTTTCTCGGGTCCTGCCCGAAAAGCGGCATCAGTTTTACTATAACCTTGAGCATGCCGCGCCGGAAGATATGGAAGTACAGCTTTTGCGGCTGGAAGGCCGGTCCGGCTTCCGGGTAAAGGCTACTATCGCCCGCTGCGCGGAAAGCCTCCACCGTCGCCCTGTGGGCGGCTATATGGTCCGGGTGGTGGTATCCGCCGACGGCATCATGGGTGATCACTACCTGCGGTTTTACCTCGCGTACCACTTTAACAATGCGCCCGGTAGCCTGTTCTAGAGGAGCGGACACAAATGCGTCGGGGTGGTTATTATCCTCCGATCCCGGCATGCCGGAATCACGGTAGCCAAGGTGAAATACACCCGAAAGCCCGAGCACCGCAGCCGCGCATTGCAGCTCTGCCCAGCGCAGGTCCGCGGGTGTGGCATAGCCCTGCAGCCTGTGCGCGCTGATTGTCCCCGCCTCGCCGCGCGTGGCGCAAGCGTAATAAACTTTGACTCCCTCCGAGGCGTATTGCGCCAGAGTACCCCCTACGGCGAAGGTTTCATCATCGGGATGCGCTCCTACGAAGAGAAGGGTGCGTTCAGACATAACAGACCATATTATAGAGGTTGAAACACATACAGACAACGGTTGACTTTAATAAAGACGCCGGCCCGCCATCGAATATAAACGTAAAATAAGCAATAATAAAGGGGCCGGATTTGAATCCGGCCCCTTTCCTCCATTCTAACTTAACCGTTGTGTTGGTCAGGCCACTTTTTCCATCTCTCTGAGGTGGGTGTCTATGCCCCTTCCGAAGAGCTTGAGCCTGATGGGCTCGCCATTGCCGTACTTCTTGTAGACCTGGCAGGTCTCGCAGATGCTGGTGTCACGTCCGGTCGCGCCCTTGTCATCCAGTTTGCAGTAGGTTCCTTCGATCTCCCAGCAAGCCAGGAACTGGAATTTAACCGCCGGGCACTCAGCCGTTATTTTGTCCGGACAATGGCTCTTCTCCCAGCACGGTACCTTGCCTTCCCAGAAATTAAGTCCGCCTTCCTCTACTTTCGGTGCTACTTTGTTGATCTCCATTACTTTTGCCATTGTCATTACCTCCTGTTTTTATTTCCTGTTTCTTTGTTTTCTTTTTACGCTCTAAATTTAACATGCCGTCTCCCACCCTCCATCCGCCCCATTACTTAATTTGTTTATGCGCTTCTGCGCATTAATAAATTAGTGGAACTAAGCCAAAATGCTTAGCGGGGGTGGTGTGATAGGATTAACCCGAAGCTGCGCCCCGGCATCCGGGCGACAGGGCATGCGTTTTCAGTTGCTGCGTTGTATACTATGCCCAATCTGACAGGAGTGTATTACCGGAAGATGGAAGGCTTGCAGGGTGAACAGCAGATCGCCCGCATAACGCTGGCAGCCAGGCTTGAATATGTGCCCGCTGTTATGGGTTTTGTCCGTGAAGCCTGTCTCAAGCTTGGCCTGGATAATAGAGAGGCAGGCCGCTTCGAGCTTGTGTTGGAGGAAGCCTGCGTGAACGTGCTGGAGCATGCCTTCGACCCGGGGGAGCAGGGCACTTTCGATGTGATCGTAATACGCAGGCCGGGGCAGGTGGTTGTGGCGGTGGAGGACCAGGGACTTCCCTTCGATTTCAGGAAGTTCGAAGCGGAAAGCGAATCCAGCCTGGGCGTCATCCTGATGAAAGCCTTTGCCGACGAGGTGCGTTTTCTCAACCTGGGACGGCAGGGGAAACGCGTCGAGCTGGCTAAAAATTTGCCTTACAGGGACATAGAGGCATATGTATCCGAGGCCGAGAGGGACAGCGTCCAGGACTTGCCTCCGGTTTCTCCCGATATGGAGGTTACCGTTCGTCCCATGCAGCCGGAAGACTCGGTGAGCCTTGCCCGCTGCGTCTACCGCTGCTACGGTTATACCTACCCCATGGACTACATCTATTATCCCGACCGGCTGCGGGAGATGCTGGAGAGCGGGTTGCTCCTGGCTTACGTTGCCATCAATCCTCAAGGCGATGTTATCGGTCACATAGCCCTGCGTAAACATTCACCCGAAGTACATGTTGGGGACGGGGGCCAGGCTGTCGTGGATCCGCGCTATCGAGGGCACGGTTTCCTGGGCAAGCTGATTATTTCCTTTGCCGAATATGCCCGGCAAAGGGGCATTTACGGCGCGTACAGCGAGGCGGTTACCGTACACCCCTTCAGCCAGAAAGCCGGGCTTGCCATGGGTGCGTTTGAAACGGGAGTACTCATGGGTTTTATTCCGGCTTCCCTGTCTTTCAAAAAGATTAAGGAAGCTGCAGAGCAACGCCACAGCGCCATGCTTTTATATACCAGCGGCGGCAACGAACCTGAGCGTGATATCTACCCGCCTTTCCACCATGAAGCGATGATTAAAAATATTTACAGCAAGGGGAAGCTCAGGCGCAACATCGTCAGCGCGCTTAATGTAAAAAGCCATGAGGAATTGCCGGGCAACGCCCGGGTGGATGTGAGTGTGAATGCTGAAGTAGGCCAGGCTTTCCTGCAGGTAAAACAGCCGGGAGAAGACCTGGTAGACCTGGTGAAATTCCGTTTGAGGGAGATTTGCCTCAGGCATATCGACTGTATCTATATCGACCTGCCTTTCTCCCTGCCCGCCGCGCAGATGTTCGTTGCTCCCCTTGAGATGCTGGGCTTCTTCTTTGCGGGCATCATCCCCGAGATGGCGGAGGGCGACATTCTCCGCCTGCAATATCTGAATAACGTGGACCTGAGCGGTGAAAATCCTGCCGTCGCCTCGGACTTCGGCGCAGAACTGCTGGATTATGTTAGAAGGGCTGGCAAGCATGCAGGATGAACAGCAGATAGCCCGCATAACACTGGCAGCCAGGCTTGACTACGTTCCCGCGGTTATGAGCTTTGTACATGACATTTGCCTCAAACTGGGCCTAGATGATAAAGAGGCAGGCCGTTTCGAGCTGGTGGTGGAGGAGGCCTGCGTGAACGTGCTGGAGCATGCCTTCGACCCTGGGGAGCAGGGAGCTTTCGATATCCTGACATTACGCAGGCCGGGTCAGGTGGTGATGGCCGTTGAGGACCAGGGGCTTCCCTTCGATTTCCGAAAATTCGAGTCGGAGAGTGAGTCGGGGCTGGGCGTGATTCTGATGAAAGCCTTCGCCGACGAGGTGCATTTTCTCAACCTGGGACGGCAGGGAAAACGCGTTGAGCTGGTGAAAAACCTGCCCTATAAAGACATCGAGGCCTATGTTTCCGTGGCCGAGAAGGACAGCGCGCAAGCCCAACCGCCCGCACCGGCTGATATTAAGATCGCCATGAGGCCCATGCAGCCGGAAGATTCGATGAGCCTTGCCCGCTGCATCTACCGCTGCTACGGCTACACTTACGCCGCGGATTATATCTATTATCCCGACCGGGTGAAGGAGCTGCTGGAAAGCGGGCTGCTTTTTGCCTATGTTGCCCTTAACCCTGAGGGTGATGTGATCGGCCATATATCATTGCGCAGGTTAAGCGCGGAGTCGCACATCGGGGAAAGGGGCCAGGCCGTAGTCGACCCGCGCTATCGGGGTCATGGTTTGCTGGGCAAGCTGATAGGTTCAATCATCGAATTTGCCCGTGAGAGGGGAATGTACGGCATGTTCAGCGAAGCAGTGACAGCGCACACCTTCAGCCAGAAAGCCGCCCTCGGCATGGGGGCCGTCGAGACAGGGGTGCTCATGGGCTTCAGCCCTGCTTCCATGTCCTTTAAAAAGATACGCGAAGTAGCCGGGCAGCGCCAGACCGCCATGCTCATGTATACAAGCTGCGGCGGTGAACCCGAGCGTGACATCTATCCGCCCTTCCACCATGAGGCGATGATCAGACATATTTACGGCGGGGGAAAACTCAAACGGAATATACACAGTGCTTGCGATGTTAAAGATAGTTTGGACCTGCCGGGCAACGCCCGTGTGGATGTAAGGATAAGCGCCGAAGCCGGCCGGGCTTTCCTGCACGTAATGCAGCCGGGGGATGACCTCGTGGACCTGGTGAAATTCCGCTTGAAAGAGCTCTGCCTGCGAAATATAGACTGCATCTATATCGACCTGCCCCTCTCGCTACCTGCCACGCAGAAGTTCGTTGCCCCGCTGGAGATGCTGGGTTTCTTTTTCTCGGGAATCATTCCGGAGATGGCGGAGGGCGATGTGCTCCGCCTGCAATATTTAAATAACGTGGACCTGAGCAGTGAAAATCCCGCGGTCGCCTCGGATTTCGGCAGGGAACTGCTGGATTACGTCAAAAAGGCGAAGGAAAACAGTTAGACCGGGGATGACGCCAGGCTTGCCTGCTCACAGCGCGACAGTGTAACCTATTGCGGCAACCCCTTACTGTAGCAGCGTACGGGGATATTCTTCCGTATTGCTATGTAGCATCTGTTGCAGCTGGTGCATGAGGAGGCCGCAGTTTTTCCTTCCCTGATCCTGCGCACCAGCAG
>JAQUQM010000053.1:0-13165 GCA_028716085.1 Dehalococcoidia bacterium
ATACCCTTCTGCGCAGCCAAATGCCTCTATTGCGACTTCTATTCCGTGCCGGGCAGGCTGGAGCTGCTGGATAATTATGTTGAAGCTGTCATCGGGGAAGCACGTGGGTATCCCGGCCAATCTTTCGATACTTTATATATCGGCGGCGGGACGCCCAGCCTGCTGGGGCCGCAATACCTGGAAAAGCTGGTGAGCGGCCTGCGCAGCGCGTTCGAGCTTACGGAGCTGCAGGAGGCCACCATCGAAGCCAATCCCGAGTCGGTTACTGCGGAGTTCCTGCAGGCAGCGAGGGATTGCGGCGTCAATCGCATATCCCTGGGTGTTCAATCGCTGAACGACGGCGAGCTCGGCAAAGCAGGCAGGGTGCACAGCTCCCAAAAAGCCGTCGACGCCATAAAATTAACGCAGAAAGCGGGCTTTGCTAACATTTCAGCCGATGTCATGGTGGGCCTCCCCGGCCAGACCCGGAGGAGCCTGGGGCATACCCTTGAGGCACTTGCCGGCCTGCATGTCACCCACCTGTCCGTCTATTGCCTCTCCGTAGAGGATGGGACTCCCTTCGCGGCCTGTTTGCCTGCTGACCTGCCGGGTGACGATGAGCAGGTTGAGCTCTTCGGGCGGGCGGCAGCATATTTGGAGCGGCAAGGCTTCATACATTACGAGATTTCCAACTTCGCCCTGCCGGGCAGGGAGTGCAGGCATAACCTTAATTACTGGCGCGGTGGGGAATACGTGGGGCTGGGCGCCGCCGCCGCCTCCCATGTGGACGGGATCCGCTATAAAAACGCTGCAACCCTGTCGGAGTATATCGCCCATCCGCGGGGCGTCAGGATCGAAGTGGAGCGTTTGAAGCCGGAGGAGAAGCTTGCCGAGGAGGCCATGTTACGTTTGCGCCTGCTTCAGGAAGGTGTCGATACGAATAATCTGGCAGCCCGTCACGGTTGCGAAAAGGTTGCAACATTAAAAGAACGGCTGGACGGCCAGGTTGCACAAAATAATCTGGTTAAAAATGGGACGTGCTACCGGCTGCCTCCGTCCGGCGTCATGACGTCCAACCGGGTGCTGGCGGAAGTGCTGGCCTGACAGGGCGGGCAGTGGGCAGGGGCGGTTTTTACCAGATTCCCGGGATTAAGGCTTTTCTTCCGGGCGGGTACTCCGGGAATTTTTCGTGGTACCAGGCATGGTGGGCCCTGGCGCGGGGTACCAGGTTGGCCGCCGTCCAGACGGCGAAGCTCAACCCGGCCAGCGACCAGGTGGCAATGGCCCAGCCGGTCCAGATCAGGATCTCGCCGAAATAGTTGGGGCAGGAAACAAGGTTGTACAGGCCGCCGTACGGGATGGAATAGGCTGCGCGGCCCGGCTGCCTCAGCCTGCTCAGCGTGTAGTCGGCCTGCCTGTTGATGACAAACCCGGTTATGAAGATCCCCGCGCCGATGATAAAGCGGGGATCGGCCAGCCAGCGGTCGGCATAGCCGCCGGACAGGCTGAAAACGTAGTACCCGTTGAGGGAGGCGTTGACCAGGTTGAAGAAGATACCGGATAGCACTACCGATAGCGGCATGTTGCCGTCGGCGTTTTTCAGGCTGAAGGGATAGATGAAGGCGCGGTGGATATAGTGCGCTTCCCACAGCAGTAAAAATGCCCACGAAGTGAGTGAAACCGGGCTGCTCCCCAGGATGAAACACAGCGCAAATATCAGGGGCGAGGCTGATTCCATGATGATCCAGCCCAGCGTGCTGTTGACGGTTATGCCCCAGCCGCTCCTATGGTGCCGTCCGTAGGGCGCCACGATGAAGAACAGCGAGATGAAGATGGCAACCGAAAGCACGATCCAGCCGATGAGAATCCCGTTATAAACGATGTTATCCGTCATATTAATTCGTATAGAGGGAAGATTCCGCTATGCCATTGCAAGTTTTATTATATATGTCATTGCGAGTCCCGATGCAATCGGGACGTGGCAATCTCGGGAGATCACCACGTCGCCCCGATAAATCGGGGCTCCTCGTGATGACATGCTTTTTTTCATGGTTATCCGGAGTGAATGTAGCCGTTTTCCCTGAACCACGCCAGTGTATCCCGTATGGTTTCGTTGAAGGGGCGCGGCTCGTAACCGAGGTCGCGCGTTGCCCTGGCGTGGCTGATGCTGTGGTTGCAGGTAGCCAGCGCGTTCATGGAGGCCCGGGTAAAGATCGGACGGTTGCCGGTCAGCCTGGCCCCGGCGGCGATGAGCGGAGCGCAGGCGCTGGCCAGGGGAAGCGGACATACGAAGCCGGGCGCCTTCCGCGACATTATTTCGGCGACAAGCAGGGCAATGTCTTTGACGGTTGCGTAGTGCCCCGAGACCAGATAACTGGCTCCCGAGGGCGCCCGTTCCTCTGCGAGCATGGCGGCCCCGGCAACATCGCGCACATCCACCCAGTCGAAACCGCCTGCCACCAGCGCGGGCAGCCTGCCGTTTGCCATAAGTATGAGGGCAGCCCCGAAAAATGACGGCTCGTAATCGTAAGGCCCCATGATCCCCGTGGGATTAATGATCACGGCGTTTAATCCCGTTGCTGAGGCCTCGCGGACGATTTTCTCCGCGGCCGCCTTGGACCGGTCGTACGGCGGGCATCCGGGCGATTCCACGAAAGGACGTGATTCGTCCACCGGGGTTTCCTGCGGCTCCTGCTGCAGCGCGTGGATGGTGCTGAAATGCACCAGCCGGCGCACGCCGCTGCGCCTGCAGGCTTCAATTACATTGCGCGTGCCCTCGATGTTGATCTGCGAGCAGCGCTGCCAGTCGCCCGTGGAGAGGGAGATATGCGCCGCCAGGTGATATACGACGTCAGCGCCTTCGAAGGCCCGGCGCAGCGAGTCCGGGTCGCATATATTGGCGTCCGTCACTTCGACGTCCAGGGAATCCAGCACCCTGCGGTTGACATGTGCCAGCGCCCTTACCTTCCTGCCGCGTGCCAGGAGCGCCCTGATCAGGTTGATCCCCACGTGGCCGGAGGCGCCGGTAATCACAGTTGTCATGGCTGCAGTAATTCAGAATTCATTTGATATCAAACTTCGGGACAGTCTAATTTGAATAGTACGCTTTGTCAACTGAGAGGCAGCTGTGAGAATGCATATACGTTATAACATTTTGCCATCCATCCGCATGGTTGATATGATAATACACACTTGCCATGGCCGTTCCATCCCTTGATGAAATATTCATGCCTCGCAGCGTTGCCGTCGTCGGCGCTTCGCCCGAGAACTTTGCCACGTTTGCAGGCTTTACGGTGATAGCTTTGCTCGATGCCGGGTTCCCCGCTGTCTATCCTGTAAATCCCAGGTATCAGGAAGCCTTCGGCCTGCCGTGCTATGCAAATGTCTCGTCCATCCCTGGAACTGTCGACCACGTCATCGTATGCATACCGGCGGAGAAAGCGCTGGACGTGCTCGACGATTGCGCGGCCAAACATGTTAAGTCGGTTCATTTCTTCACCGCCGGATTCAGCGAGAGCGGGGAAAGCGAGCGTGTGGAGCTTGAGGCGGTGATGCTGAGCAAAGCCCGGGCAGCCGGCATCCGTATCATCGGCCCCAACTGCACAGGGTTATTCATACCGAAGGCCAGGCTGACCTGCGCCACGCGGTTGCCCCTGGAGCCCGGTCCGGTGGCCTTCCTCTCTCAGAGCGGCGGGCATGCCCAGGACCTGCCCCTGCATGCCGGCCCGCGTGGGGTGAGGTTCAGCAAGGTGGTGAGCTACGGCAACGCGCTGGATATCGGTGAATGCGAGCTGCTCGAGTATTTTACGGATGACCCCGAGACGGGGATCATCGCCGCCTATATAGAGGGGGTCCGCGACGGGGAACGTTTCAAGAAGGCGCTGAGGAGGGCGTCGCGCAAGAAGCCCGTTATTATTTATAAAGGCGGTATTACCGAGACCGGGCTCAGGTCGGCCAGGAGCCATACCGCGAGCATGACATCGTCAGTGCAGGTATTCCAGGCTTTATGCCGGCAGGAGAATGCCATACAGGTCGACGATGTCCAGGAGATGATCGACGCCATCGTGGCCCTGAGTTTCGCCGTGCCCTATCCGCAGGGGACCGGCATAGCGGTCATCGGTCAGGGCGGTGGGCCCAGCGTGCAGGCCAGCGACCAGCTTGAATCAGCTGGACTGGCGTTGCCCGCCATACCGCCGCAGATCGAGGCTGAACTGAGGCAGTTTCTGCCCATGGCGGGCGCCATCTACACCAACCCTCTGGACGCCACCAACCTAGTTTTCCCACAGGCGATAGGGGAAACAATAGAAGTGCTCGGTAAAGTTGATCAAATACATATGATGATGTACCACATGGGCTTCCATCCGGTAAGCCGCTGGGGTGAGGGACGGTTCTCAGACGACTGGTTCGGCAGGCCCATGGTGGAGGCTTTACATAACGCTGTAGCTAAGATAAAGAAACCTGTGATACTGGCGCTGGGTCCGGCCTCGGACAGGGCTGGTATGGAGGAGTTTCTCACGGTACGGGAGACGCTGGTCGGCGCGAAGCTGCCGGTGTTTTATTCCATTGACAAGGCCGCGCTTGCCATGGCCAGGGTCGAGAGCTGGAACAGGAGGAGGGGTAGCGCAGGCGTATCATAGATACGGCACTGCGTTTGGGAGTGTATTGATGCAAGCCGATGGTGAAAAATTAAAAGGCCTCTGGTGGTCCAGGGTTTCCGATCTGCGTGCGAGCTTGGCGAAGCACAGCCATAATATTCCGGATTTTAAATATCTTGTATCCGCACTTGAAGAGATAGACGACATGATACAGACCATCACGGAAAATGTGCCCGAAGGTATAGTCATAACGCAGGACGGCAAGCATTTATACGGCAATAAGGCGGCGGCGGAGATTTTCGGGTATACCCGCGAGGAAATTGTGGGCCTGCCGGTCACGGAGGTGACCCTGCCGGCCATGCGCGAATCGCTCCTGGCCAGGGACCGGATGATTCAGGCGGGCGACAGCATCGCCAGGATCCCTGCGGAATGGCCCTGCCTGCGCAAGGACAGGACCGTGCGTTACGTCAGGGCCTTTGCCTACCGCATTATTTACCTGGGCAAGCCCGCTTCGCTGGTGTTTTTCTTCGATATTACCGAGAAGAAGAGGATGGAGGACGAGCTTGCCTTTAACTCCTACCTGCTCAATATGGTCACCGACTCCGTATTTTTACTTGGTACGGAAGGCAATATTGCCTATGTCAACCAGGCAGCCTGTGAGACAAGGGGATATACCAGGGAAGAGCTGCTCAGGATGAATTTTCTTGATATCACCACGCCGGAGTTAAGGCACAAAGCTGCTATCAGGGTCAGTCAGTTTTCCGAGAAGAAGGAGAGCAGGTTCCATTCGGCGCATACCAGTAAGGACGGCGTAAGAATACCCGTCGAGATACGGGGTAAAATCATCAAACGCGGCGGCAAACCTTTCGTGCTCTGCGTGGCGCGGGATACCCCGGACATAAATGGTTCGAATGGCGCTGCATCCGCTGCATCAATTAAAGGCGATATTGGCGGTCCGCCCCCAATGAAATCTCCGTAACAGGGCTGTAAATGGCTGCAAAACAGGGAATTTTCTACGGCTGGACTATCGTAATAGCCGCCTTTGCCATCCTCTTCATCACCAGCGGCATTAACTTCAGCTACGGGGTTTTTTACCTGCCCATCATCGGCGAGTTCGGTTGGACCAGGGGCCTGACGGCCGGCGTGGTCATGGTTGCCGGGCTTATTTATGCTGCGACACTCCCTTTTACCGGCGTCCTTGCCGACAGGTACGATTACCGCTGGATCATGGTGGTTGCCACGGGGCTGCTCAGCCTGGGACTGATGCTCTGCTCTCAGGTACAAAATATCTGGCAACTGTATATGTGCGGCGGGGTTCTTTTCGGGCTCAGCCTCAGCGCGACGTTTGCCATACCCGTGGCGCTGGTGGCTGTGTGGTTCAGGAAAAGGCAGGGTCTGGCCGTGGGCACGGCCACCGTGGGCATCAGCCTGGGCACGGCGCTCATACCGCTTTTGATCAGCAGCCTGATTTCCAGCGTGGGATGGCGTACAACCTACCTGATAGCCGGGATAGCGGTTGCCGTGGTTTGCATCCCTGCCGCCCTTGCCATGCGCAAACCGAGATCGGGCGAATTGACTCTTATGAGCGACAGCCCTGGCGCGGGCCGGGCTATTGCAGCCGGAGCTTCAGTGGAAGCTGAAGCAGGCCTGACCTTAAGGCAGGCCCTGGGCACGGGGCAGTTCTGGATGCTGTTCACCGTTTTTGCCTTCTTTTTGCTCAGCCTGGGGCTGGTGATTGTGCACATAGTGCCCTACGCCGTTGATTCGGGATTGACGCCTGTGGCTGCGGCGGGGCTGCTGACGGTGATAGGCGTTGTGGGCATCGCCGGGCGCCTGACTGCGGGTGTGGTATCGGACAGGGTCGGCGTCAAGCCGGTCATCTTGTTCTGCCTCATACTGGCGATCGTGATCATCACCTGGATCGCTTTTTCGCAGGATATCGCCTCGTTTTATGTTTTTGCTGCGCTATTCGGCATAGCTTATCCGGGCTTTGTGACCATGATGGTGCGCATCACGCGGCAGATTTTCGGGTTTAAGGCGCTGGGCGCGATTTTCAGCATGCTCATGGTATCCGACGGCATAGGCACGGGCGTGGGCCCCTGGCTGGCCGGGTATGCCTTCGATTTAACGGGCAGTTACCGCGTGCCCCTGCTTGCGGTGGCGGCCGGCCTGGTTATAGCAGCCGTGATCACAGTGGTGGTCAAACCGCCGTTAATGAAAGCCGTGGCTCAAACGGAAATTGATAGCGCAGCTTAGCAGCGTTCTATAAGGTGGTGCTTAGCGGGGTCCTCTCACCTTGCTGTAGCACTGGCTGCAGTAGACGGGCTTATCGCCGCGGGGTTGGAAGGGCACCTGGGTTTCCTTGCCGCACTGCGCGCATACAGCGGGATAAAGTTCGGTGCGTGAGCTGTATCCGCCGCCGCGCTGTTCGGATTTCTTGGCCTGGCGGCAGGTGGGGCAGCGCTTGGGTTCGTTGGTGAAGCCTTTGGTTTTGAAGAACTCCTGTTCTTCGGCGCTGAAGGTGAAGTCACTTCCGCAATCGGCGCACTTGATGGTCTTGTCCTGGAAACTCATTGGATGCCTTCCTCTTATAAATTTTTAGTTAGAGTTCGGTCATCCAACGCTCGGGTAGAAGCGGGTGAAAAAGCTTGTAACAACCTATACTGAAACTAAATCATCCCAATTATACACAAAAACAAATTTAATGTGTAAGCAGTTTGAGGAGATATGGTTGTTTAGGTGATAGGAGGCGGATTCTACGAGATGCTAGTAGTGGCCTCCTTTGTTATGGAAAAAAGTAAGCAGAAAAAGCAAAACAACTGATAAGTATACAAAAAATCCCTGCTATTCGCATACTCCATATATGAAAAGTTGGACTGGCTAAGTCCGCATACAAGAATCCGAGATTAATTTCTGACAGGTTTTTGTGAATGTCAGAATAAGAACGCCACATCCACGTGCCTAGTGGCTTGCTAACAACCAGAAAAATTACTCCAATAATCAGAGGTATAAGACCTGGAATCCACATACTATCCGCCATTCAGCTTCCCCTTTTCCTGCACAGGATGTAATGGTAAATTCGTAATTAAAAATCAATCCTTTGGATAAACAAATAGTAGCTATCGTGCAGTAATAAACATTGGTGAGTATCCCATGACGACATGTACTTGCCATTCTACCCACTCGACAGCCTATGGTAAAATTATATCATGGGTAAGATGTTTAGGGGGTAGAATTGTAGCATGTCATATATCAAATCCTTTTTCAAAGTATTATTACTTTCTATCAAACCACTCAGCAAAGCTTCTGATATATGGGATTATAAAGATATCATTAATCTTATCATCTTGTTGCTATATGGTGGTGGGGCTGTGTTGATTGAGCAATTTGTTCACCTCGAATGGTTTAGAATAAGTTATTTGGCATTTATTCCAGCTTTGTTATTGTTAATAGCAGCATGTAAATTACAAAGGAAAGCAGATGATATTGATTCAAAAAGACCAAGACTTATTTTTATGAATGGTGGTACATCTGAGGGAATAATGTATCACCAAAAGCAATTTGTTTCTCCAAATCAGGACATAGATAGAACTGAACCAATTAGTGCGAATACTTATTTCGTATTTGCGTTTGTAAAGAATGACCCTATTGAACATATGGGGGATATCCAAACTGCTAAGTCTGCTGCACCCACTGTTTGCATTTACTCTACAAATAACTTGCAAAAGCCTATTCTCTCTTTTTGGGGTCATTGGCGTGAAAAACCTCAAGTTACTACTCGATTGAAATATGATTCATTCCCTGATGGATATTTGGAATTAGATTTAAAGCCAAATAAAATCCCCCATCGCATTGATTTTGCATTAAAACATGACCAAGATGAATGCATGTATGCTTATAATGACGAGTCTCATCGATATAGCCCAGATGGGCGATACGAAAAGTTTAAATTGGATTTAAAGCAGTATTTTGTAAAAATAAGTATTAGTGCAAATAATATATCTAAAGAGCAATCTGGCTGGTACGAAATACAAAATAATGGTGCATTTGTGAAACCTACTATAAGACAACTTTCATCGATAGAATTAGTAAGGTTGGTTATCAATTGACCCTACCCCAGTTTATAGTCCAGCATGAATTAGAATTTTCTCGGTTTTGCTAACGTATTCCAGTGGACTTAAATCGCCCAAAGAACTATGTGGCCTGAACTCATTATAATCTATTCTCCAAGCTTCTATGGTTTCCCTTGCATCTCTTAAACTTATGAACCAATTCTGGTTCAAGCACTCATCCCGCAGCTTCCCGTTGAAGCTCTCGATATAGGCGTTTTCCACAGGCTTTCCAGGCCTTATGAAATTCAGTTTGACCTCTCGCCCATATGCCCACTCATCCAGGGCCTTACCGGCAAATTCAGGTCCGTTATCCACGGTGATAACTTCAGGTAACCCTCTGATTTCAGCTAACCTCTCTAACACACTGACAACCCTTGCTCCACCGATCGATGTATCAACCTCGATAGCCAGGCATTCCCTGGAAAAATCATCCGATATAGCCAACACCCTGAACCTACGTCCGGTGCAGAGGCTGTCTGAAACAAAATCCATAGACCAACGCTGATTGACCCGTTCTGGCTCTGGCAGTTTTACTCTGACCATGGCTACCTTTTTCTTTCTCTTCTTCAATCTCAATGAGAGGCCTTCCTCCCTATAAATTCTCTCAGTTCTCTTATGGTTGATAACCAGTCCTTCTCTCTTCAAAATAACGTGCAGCCTGTGGCATCCAAAGCGCCGCCTCTGATCTGCCAGCTCTTTCAATCGCAACCTGATAGCTTTGTCATCAACTGTCTTGCGCTGATAGTTGTATGTAGCCCGCCACAGGCCTACTAAATTGCATGCCCTCCTGATGCTCAGCCCGAAGGACTCCACGGTATATACTGCTGCTGTGCGCTTAGCTTCGGGCTCTAGAAGTTTTTTGAGAGAAGGTCCTTGAGTACCCGGTTATCCAGCGCCTGGTCCGCCACTATCTGTTTAAGGCGCCTGTTCTCGTCCTCAAGCGTCCTCAAACGCTTGAGCTCACTTACTGTAAGCCCGGAATACTTCGCTTTCCAGTTGTAGTAGCTGGCGTTGCTTATCCCGTGCCTCCGGCAGAAATCTCCCACTGTTGCCCCAGCCTCTGCTTCTTTCAGAATACCGATGATCTGTTCTTCCGTGTACCTCTTGCGACGGGTCATGTCGAGTCCTCCTTCTTTTTTCACCGGAAGACTCTAATTATACATGGCCTAGTTTACGGGGGTGGGGTCACCGGTTCTATGGGAAAAAGTAATGATAAAAAAGACTGCCACTAATAAAGGCACAGAAAATCCCTATTAATCGAACAAACCAAATGCGGCTATTAAGGGTTGGCGATTTCCTATAAAAGTACTTGCCGATTTTGGTTTCCGACCAGTTATCGTAATCATTAGACTCCCAATACCAGAGCCACTTGCCAAGTGGTTTCGCAAAAGCAAGGAAAATTACTGCGAAGAAAAGACTTATAAAAGCAGGGATCAAAAGGTCGCTCATCACAAGTTAACCTTCAATACCGTTGTCATTTATTCCTTAACCCATAAACGCAGAATTTTCCCATCGTAATAATAAATTTTTACATATTTACCTTCATCAATCGGGCCGCCATGAGATTTTGTATTATTAAACGCATTTGTTACTAAATAGTCCGAATACTTGAATTTGATTCCATTGACTGTAAAACTTTCGTCTTTACGACCCGTATAAGGCATAGGATCAAATTGGGTTACGACTCCTTCTACGATTGCGTATCTATTCTCAACAAGTGCATTACTAAGTGAAATATACTCGGTAATAAGTACCCCAGACAATACTATAGTCCATAAAGTAGCAAATCCTGTTAGAATGTAAAATTCTATTCTTTTAGGCGTATTTCCGCGAAATATGCGAAACATAGGCTTTGAATTGCTCGTTTTAGACGGACTTCTATAGCTAAATACTAGCAAAATTATTCCAATCAACATGAACAGAACGCCAACTGATGGAAACCACCATGTTTTAAATCCCGAATCCAGCAAGTTAAAATATTCTATGTATCCCATCTGAATAGTGCTGAATCTTCAGACGTAATATCGTCGCTTGCGCCACTCAATATAGATCAACCCTTCCATGCCTTATAGTACACTTTGTATGGTCAAATGAAAAGCAATAATACTTATCGCGGTGTAGAGAAGTAATTATAGAAGAGGCTGAAGAGGATGAATATAGTTTCAAGGATCGAAATTATTCCAAATATCCTTAATAACCAGATCGCAGAATATGTCATCGGCTTAGGAGTTTCAGGCAATTTTTCGCCAGGGGGTAATAACCCAAGTTCATTATCCATACGCTTTAAGGCCGGCCTGAAAGTACGCTCAGCCCATTCTACGATACGCCGTGCGAACAATATTGAAAGTACACCGATAACTAATGGCAAAAGCAAAAATGTTAAGTAGAGGATCATTAGTAAAATAGTGATTGATGTACTATTCTCACCCATTGCTACTGCCACTCGATTTCAATGCGCTTCTCAATTGTTCTACCAATTCATAAACCTTTTTCGGCTTACGGATATCATAAAACTCAATTTCGCCAGCATAACCCGACCAATAATCTAATCCAGTATTTCGTATTAAACCTCGAAGAAGATAAAGTCTACTGAAAAACAGTAAATATATCGTAGATGGCGGAGTCATAGTATCCCAAATTACATGACCTGTATCTCCAGATCCTTGAAGAAGTTCACTGCCCTTTATTGAATTAATGTCATAATCTTTGAACTTATAATATCTGAATTTAGTCAATTTGATTAGCCGTCTATCGGTTACGGCATAATATGTATTATTGTTTCGCCAGATTTTGTATATATATCGTCCAATAATGAAATACAGGCTATATAAAACAAATGGAATAAGGAATATCGAAAATATGATATATACATATAATGAGAATTGATCTGAACTCGAATGTAAATATGAATATATTGCCGTTGATATTAGGAATGACAGGGCTATTATCGGAATTCCGCCGAAAACCAGACTAATCGGGATCAAGAAAATGTCCAGGGCAGTAAAAGGGCACTTACTTTCCGGCTTACCGGTCCAGAGTAAGTTTTCACCTTCCAATACATGTTGATGAAATAATTGAGCGATATCCGTCTTCATTAAACTTCGTCTACTAACCTCCGATCACTACTGCACTCCATCAAATCCTGTCTAACAACCTCCTAATGCTTCTGCAGTTTCAACAAATCCACCGAAATTGCCATAACTACTCAAGCTCCACAGTATCTGTGCCAATTTCCGTTGGTATCGGCAGCCCGTCTTCTATCAATGTACTGACATAGGCTTCCATTGCCTCCCTGACGTTAAAAAGAGCCTGCCCCCTGGTTGTTCCCTGTGAAACGCATCCTTTTAAAGCAGGGGCATAAGCGATGTACCCCGATTTACGTCCGTTTACAATGATTATCGTATATTTCATATAAACTAATTATATCAGTGCTTGAATAAAGGGACAACGCCTTGTACTTTTTCAATTTTTAAAGTTTTACTCAACCTCAGCTTTGCCTTCGAGGATACCTCTCCGCTTAACATAGTTTGGGATATAATATTCATACAATAACCACTCTTGAGGAACAGAAAAATGGAATGGAAAACGAGGATAACGGAACTGCTGGGCTGCAAATACCCCATCCTGCAGGGCGCAGTGGAGCGTATCGGCAACTGGAAGTTCGCCGCCGCCGTGGCTGAGGCCGGCGCCCACGGGACCATCACTGCTTCCATATCAAAGACGCCGGAGAAGCTGCGCGAGGATATCAGGCGCTGCAAGGACAGTACAGGCGGGTCATTCGGGGTGAACCTGAGCATCGGCCTGTGCCCGCAGATCGAAGAAATGCTGGAAGTGTGCATTGAGGAAAAAGTGCCGGTGGAGACATCGGTTTACAAGCCCGACGCCCTCTCCCGGCGTATCAAGGAATCCGGGCTGAAATGGATACACAAGGCGGCCAGGGTGAAGGACGCCGTGCATGCTCAGGAACAGGGCGCCGACGCCATTATCCTTGTCGGGCTGGAGGGCGCCGGCATCAAAAACCCGGAGCAGTTGCCAACCCTGACCACCATTGTCTGGGGCAGGCGTCACATTACCGTTCCCCTCATAGCGGCGGGCGGCATCGGTGATGCTCACGGCTTCCTGGGTGCGCTGGGCATGGGCGCCGACGGCATCATGATGGTAAGCGCCTTTATGGCGACGCAGGAATGTCCCATAGACGAAAAATACAAACAGGCCATTATCAGGTTGAGCCCCGACAACGCCGATTTCAGCCAGCGCGTGATGACCGCCAGGGCATTGAACAAGGATGCGCCGTGGCAGCCTGATACCGCAGAAACAGACTGGAGCCGCGCCGTCTCCTTCTCAGCCGGGGTTATCGACCATGTCCCGTCCGTAAAGGAGCTTGTGGACGGCATAGTACATGGCGCGGAAGAGATACTGGAAGGTTGGGAGTTCCTGAAAAACAGGTGATCAAAGGCGCACCGGCAACATAAAATAAAG
>JAQUQM010000053.1:13175-17398 GCA_028716085.1 Dehalococcoidia bacterium
AAATAAAGCGCGCTAACTTGCGATATTGGTGATCACGCCTTTAAGCTCTTCCATGGTGTACGGCTTGACCAGCACGCCGCTGAAGCCGTATCTCTGGTAATCGGAGATGATGGGGTCGCTGGCGTAGCCGCTGGACACGACCGCCTGGGCTCCGGGATCGAGCTTCAACAGCTCCTTGATGGCTTCCTTGCCCCCCATATTGCCGGGCACGGTGAGGTCCATGATGACGATGTTGAAGGGTTCGCCGTCAGCCATGGCCTTCTCGTAAAGCACCAGGGCCTCGCTTCCGTTGTTCGCCGTCACTATATCCGTGAAGCCGAGGTGTTTGAGCATGCGGGCGGCGATATCCCTGATCGTCTGCTCGTCATCCATCACCAGTATCTTCTTTTTGGCTGCCGGGCGTTTTTCCGGCCTGGGTTCCTCTCCGGCGGGCGCCCTTGCCGGTGCGGGTAGATAAATGTGGAATTTTGTCCCGGCTTTCACCCTGGATTCCACGGTTATCAGGCCGTTGTGTTTTTTAATGATGGAGTAGGCGGTGGTGAGACCCAGCCCGCTGCCTTTTTTCCTGGTGGTGAAATAAGGATCGAAGATCTTCTCCAGGTTTTCCCTGGGTATCCCGATGCCATGGTCCTCGATGGTAATCCTGACATAGTAACCTTCCGGCAATGCCGGGCCCTGCGCGGCGGGCAGAGCTATGTTCTCCGCCCGTATCTGCAGGACGCCTTCATTGTCCATGGCCTGCTTGGCGTTGATGACGATGTTATTGATTGCCTGGCTGAACTGCCCTTCATCCACCTCCACCTCCCGGAGGTCGTCAGGTATAGTAAACTCGCATTTCACCCGGGAGCCGCTCAGGGCAAACGTGGTGGCGCTCTTCAACAGCTTTGTCAGTGAGGTGATTTTTTTCACCGGCATGCCGCCGCTTGCGAAGGTGAGAAGTTGCTGGGTAAGGCCCTTGGCCCTGGCCGAGGCTTTTTCCGCTTCATCAAGCATAGTGTAAAGCCGGTTGTCCGGCGCTATGCCGTTCTTGGCCAGCGAGATATTGCCCAGTATGGCCGTCAGTATGTTGTTATAATCATGGGCGATGCCGCCGGCGAGCAATGCCAGCGATTCCAGCTTGGCCGCCTTCATGATCTCATCCTCAAGGAGTTTGTGCTCGGTGATGTCCCGCCCGATGCCGCGGAACCCGATGATCTCGCCGGCTTCGTTTTTCAAGGGGAAGAATGCTACCTGGCCGGTGCCCGTCCTGCCGTCTTTTTTAACCGCCGTGAAGGTGATATATTTGGTCGGCTTGCCGGTCTTGTAGACACGGTTACAGGCCTTGAACATAATATCGGCATCCTCTTCCGATACGGTTTTGCTGTAGCTCATGCCGGCTATTTCTTTTTTAGACCATCCCAGGTGGCGTGTCATGGCGTCATTTACGAAAGTGTAGTCGCCCTTGAGGTCCACCTCGAAGTATACGTCATCTATCTCTTCGAGGATGGTGCGGTATTTCTCCTCGGAGCGCTTGAGGTTTTCCAGCGCGGCTTTTTGCTCCGTGATGTCCCGCAGGAATCCCAGGAGGGCCGGGCTGCCTTCCCAGTCGATGATGATAGCTCGAATCTCCAGCGTGCTGATATTCCCGCTTTTATCCACCACCCTGAATTCGGCCACGTCAAAATCATTGGCGCCTTTAAATTCGTTGATATAGAGTTTGGTAACAAAATCCCTGTCGTCCGGGTGCACAAAATCAAGGAAGGGACGGGTCGTCAGCTCCTCGGCGGTATACTCCATTTTCAGGGTTGCCCTGGGATTGACCAGCTTTAGCATCCCATCCTGCACAATAATGATCCCATCATTAGCGTTGTCTACTACATTACGGTATTTTTCCTCGGACTCCCTCAGTTTTTCCGCTATACGCGCCTTTTCCGTGATATCCTGTACCTTGCACTGAATGTATTTTTTTTGCTCCGCCAGGAAGGAAACGGAGGTGAACTCAACGTAGATTTGCCTGCCGTCTTTGCCTGCCAGCGGCAGTTTTTCAAAATGTACGGAATCATGTTGCAACAGCTTGCGCAGGTCTGCCTGTGACACGTCGATATCTTTAAAAGGGACAGTGTCCCAAAGGCTCTTGCCGGTGAGCTCGTGCTGCGCGTAACCCAGAAGCTCGCTGAGGAAGGGGTTGACATTGGTGACACGGCCGCTTTCACCGTCAAGTATCAGGATGCCGTGCAGGGCTGTATCAAAGAGGCGGCCGAAGATGAGGTCATTACCGTTGTGATGGTGCGGGTGCACACCCTGGTGTATATCTTCAGTGGATGTCTGCAAAGAGGAATGCGAATCCGACGGGGGGTCTTCCTCCACCGGGCCGATTATTCTATTAATGTCCGCCATGTGTTCAGCCTCACAAACCGGCCAAACAGAAATATCGGGGAATAAGAAATGAATCTTATCTTGGCCTCTAATAGAAAACCGTGCTAAAGCTCGCCTTGACTGCCGGGACCATGCCTGCCACTCTTAACTGAACAATGTCTACGGAAAACAAGCTATAATTATACAGAAATGTTTAAAAAAAAAGCAACATTTGGGATTAAATCGAATTAAGCACTTTTCCAGGGAGGCAGAGAATATTTCAGGAGGAACCATGCCATGAAAGTAAAAATTGTCACTGACAGCACTTCGGATATCCCTGCCCGGATCGCCGGCGAGCTCGATATTTCCGTGGTCCCCATCTATGTGCGCTTCGGGGAGGCCACTTACCGCGACGGCATAGAAATGAGCAGCGACGAGTTTTATGCGAGGCTGGATTCCTCGCCGGTGCACCCCGCCACTTCCCAGCCGGCGCCGGAAGATTTTCTAAAAACTTACCGGCCGATGATTGAAAACAGCGACGGCATTATATCCATTCACATCTCCTCTAAAATTAGCGGCACATATAATTCAGCCCTGCTGGCCAAAAAGATGCTGGAAAGCAGCCGCCCGATTGAAGTTGTAGACTCCAGGTTCAACTCGGCAGGGTTGGGACTGGTTGCGATGGCCGCCGCCAAGGTAGCGAAGGCAGGCGCCGGTTTTACCGACGTCCTTGCGGAGACTCGCAGGGCCGTCAGCCAGGTGCAGATGTTCGGCATGTTCAATACCATGAAGTACCTGGCACTGAGCGGCAGGGTCAGCAAAACGATTGCATCAGCGGCAAAGGTGCTTGACGTAAAGCCTCTGCTTACTTTCAAGGACGGTGATATAGTCCGGGCGGGATTGGTGAGGACGTTTTCCAAAGGCATGGAGCGGATTTATGATTTTGCAGCCCGCAAGAATAATATCAGGGAAATGGCGATCGTCCACAGCTCAGTCCCGGAATGGGCCGGGCAGTTGAAGAAAAGGCTGGGCGCGATCTTTCCTGAGGAAAAAATACTCGTCAGCCAGCTAGGCGCTGCCCTGGGCGTACACGGCGGCAAGGGTGTCCTGCTCGTCGCCCTGCGCCAGGCGCCTCAGGCGTAATCGTCGCCGTCTTTGGCTTAAACTTTGAATAAAGCCGCCCAGATGAAGGCGTCCATGACAACCGTTTGCACGCTGAAAACGGCGGCTCCTCCCACCGCAGCCCAATAGGCGAAATCGGGGACATGCGGCTGGATGGTCAGCAGCGCCCCCAGCATGCAAAGTGAGCCGATCCCCGCCAGGAAAAGGACTCCGCGGACGGCTATCCAGGTACCTGCTGCCGGGTTGGCCAGCATGGCGTAAGACAGCGGCATCCAGAATGCGGACGGTATCAGTATCAACGCGTAGATCGCGAAGAAGACCGTGTAATTGAATGTACCGGCTATGCGGGCATCTTCAGGATTGACACGGAAGAAGACGAAGCCGGTAAAAGCCAGGAACCCCGCTACCGCCAGCAGCATGGTGACATAGTTGACGTTACGCAAAGTACCCTGAACATTGCCCCACAGTTTTTCGGATGTGCCCGGATGGGTCGATAGCCCGTGAATGTAGCTGCCGATGACCGCCGCGCCGCATACCGCTATCAGCGCCAGTAATATCCACTGCTGGTAATGCATGGTCCACCTCCCTGTATTTGTCGTGCGATCGATTGTCTAATTAATAATAGCAGAACCCTGCATGCTTGACACATGCTGATGCCGAACGTATTATAGTGATATACAGTACCGAACATCGGAATCTCATGAAGTGAGGCTGGTGCACAGGAATCGTGTGCTGTTTTACCCCGAGCGGGAGGAGGTAGCGCCATG
>JAQUQM010000054.1 GCA_028716085.1 Dehalococcoidia bacterium
AACGGAGATTGATTCCGGTTTCAGGCCGGGCACGGATTCCTGGCAATTTGTTAATCAAGGTTCACATGTAAGCCCGGGTGGTATCTGTGAGGGGATGTCCATGGGTGCCATGTGGTATTACTTCGCCAGGCCCGACGGCAGTGATAAAAGCCTTTACGGCAGATATGATAACAATGGTGAACCCAACCCACCCACACCGAGTCTGTGGCATGATGATGCAAACGTCATCAAGTTCTGCTCGATGCTACAGAAGGACTATGACGATTCTCCCCCTAAAATAGAAGTCTGGAATCCAGCTACAGGTTCTAAAGACCCGAGGAGAGCTGAAAACTATACAGAGAGCTGGGAAATTGCCGGGGGTGATAACTTCACGCGCCATCTTTTTGAAGCGGCCATGCTGGGCAGCCACGAACCCCAGATGGTGGGGTTAACCCGAAAAGGTGGAGGCCATGCAATGGTTTGTTACAGAATAGTAGACGGCACGCTTAAAATCTATGATCCCAACTACCCCGGCGGTGTAGGCGAGGTAGTCTGGAAAGACGGTAAATACCAGCCTTACAAGGGAGGTGAACAGGCAGGCGTTACAGGGCGAATATACCCGTTAATTACCTGGTTGCCAAAAGCCGCGCTGGTAAGCGATTGGGGCAAGATCCAGGGCTGGTGGAACGATGCGCAAAACGGCACTCTGGGCAACGGCCTTTTCCCCGCATACAAGGTATCAGTCGTCGATGACAAAGGGGACAAGGACGAACTAAAAGACGGCTATGAAACAACAGACGGTTCAATTAAACTGGAATTTGATAATCCCCAGTTGAAGTACGAACTCTATACTGCTGATCCTCTAACTATGAGCTCACTGACAGAACTCACAGCCGCTGCAGACGGTAAATATTATCTTAAAGGCCAGGGCGAAACCATGCTGGGGATTTATGTTGCCGACCAGCAAGGCGAGTGGGTTGATTTCAAATGGTACAAGGTTAAAAGCGGTGCGGCCGATCCTGAATTAAAGATCGAAGCACCCGGAACGCAGGGTTACACTGATGAGCCCTGTACATTCAAGGCACTTACCAAGAACGTGCCCAAGGACGCCAGCCTGGAGTGGTATTTCTATGGCAACGCGGAGGAACAGGGTAAAAAATACAAAGATACTGACAGCGTAACACATACATTCGATACATCCGGCGATAAAACTATAACCTGCCAGATAATCAGAGGAAAGGAAGTCAAACCTCTCGCAAAAGAATCAGTAACCTACAAGGTTGTCCAGCCTCCTCTTGATATCATTGCCAGCCCCCCCAAGGGAGCAGTCAAGCAGACCTGCACTTTCCAGCTCGCGCGCTCCAATCCTATCCCCTATAAGGACGCGAAATTTGAGTGGTCGTTCGGAAATGGCAAGAGCGGGCAGGGTGAGGAAGTATCCACCATATACGATGAGGCTAAAACATATACAGTCTCCGTAACGGCTACCTGGGTTAAGAAAGTAGGAAATACTCCAATACAGGAACACACATATGGCGAACTTAAATACGAGGTCGTTGATGCATTGCCGTTAAAGATAGTTGCTGACCCTGGTACCGGCATAGTGGGAGAAAAGACCTCCTTCAGCGTTGAAGGCGAGAATATTCCGGGCGATGTTGCCTTTTACTGGGAGTTCGGTGACAAGGATAATGAGGGGAATATTTCTTCCATTCAAAAAGACGGCGCTGCCGCACATACCTATACAAAAGAAAACACTTACAGTGTCAGGGTTTCCATGCTCGATAAAAAGAATCCCAAGCCGCTGGCGCAGGCAACGCTCCGTTACAACGTGGAGCCGCCTGTAACGCTTGCTATAGCAGCTCCCAAGGAAATAGTTGAGGGCAATGGAGTGGCAAATAAAGACTATGTGTTCAAAAGCTCATGGGAACCTGGAAAAGCTCCAGATGGCGTAAAATATACTTGGTGGTTTCATGCCGGAGCAGAGACTTATAATGCAGAAAAAATAACCAGCTTTGTTGTAGGCTCTTTTACACTCAATCTTAAGGCTAACTGGAAAGATCAAAGAGGCGTCGAAAGGGAGGCGAAAGCAACGCCGCTGGCATTTGAAATTAAAAGTGCGGCTGCGTTTGCAATTATTACCACAGACAAGGGATTGCAGAACACAGCCAACGGTTTAATCGGGACTAAATACACTTTCTTAGCAGACTGGAACCCACAGAAAGCCCCCGCCGGGGTCAGCTACACATGGACAGTAGATGGAGTAGGGGTTGAAGATCAGGGCGGCAAGATTTTACATACATTCACAACCGAGGGGGAACACGCGGTATTCGCAAAAGCTGCCTGGAAAGATGATAAGGGTAATGCGCAGACCGGCAATAATAATCTCGTGGTTTTTATGTCACTGCCCAAAGAGTCCATCTCGCTCACATGCACCGATGCCGATATTCAGAATAGCCAAACGGGCGTAACCAAGAAAGACTACACGTTCAATGTTTCCTGGGCTTCAGGCAAAGCGCCCGCCGGCGTAAAATACCGCTGGTTCATCGATGGAAATGAAACCGGAAAGACCGGGGTAACGGAAGTTTTCAAATTCGTGGATGAAAACACGTATAGACTCAATGTACAGGCCGATTGGGATACTCCTGCAGGAAAACATGAATGGAGCCTCGGTCAAATGATATTCAAGATCGAGACGCCAACCAACTTCTCGGTACGCTGCGCCGATAGCGGACTGCAGAGCAGCCGTAAAGGGGTGCCGGACAAGGATTATAGATTTTATACCTACTGGGGTGAAGGAGGCAGCGCACCTGATGGGGCCAGCTACACATGGTTCCTCAACGATGAAGAGAGCGGCGACACAGGGGAAGACGCTCATTTCACACTGTCAGCTGATCCGTCGGAGGCGTCCAAGTCCTATACTGTTAAAGCTACGGCCAAATGGACGGATCCATCGGGAAATGAGAAGAGTACAAACAGTTCTTTCAAGTTTGATATCGGGTCTGCGCCTACCCTATCCATCAAAGTGCCTGATGAGATCAAGTCGGGAAAGGGCGTCATAAACAAGCAATACTCTTTCAGTGTGACTGCCAACAACATTCCGGCGGGAGCAGAATATACCTGGTATAGCGGCGATGAGGCCAAGAAGCAGGGAAAAGACCTCAAATCAGTCACCAATACCTTTGCGGCTGCTACAGACTACGTGCTAAAGGTTGAAGCCAAATGGACCGATGCGGGCGGAAAAACGCAATCGGTCACCTCGCCGGAGGTTGCGTTCCACATCAGTGGGGCAGTAACGATCACGCTGAATGCGCCGGCAGATATCAAGGCGAATAAAGGTGTCAAGGGCCAGAAATACCAGTTCAGCGTGACCGCTGTGAATATACCTCCTGGAGCCGAGTATGCCTGGTACAGCAACGACCAGGAAAAAATCAGGGGGAAAGACTCCAAATCCGGGAGCATCTCCTTTAGCGAGGCTATAGATTACACCATGAGGGTCGAGGCTAATTGGACCGATTCCAGCGGGCAATCCCAATCGGTCAGCTCGCCGGAGGTGAGCTTCCGTATCAACGACGTCTTTATAGTTACTTTGACCGCACCGGCTGAGATCAAGGCCGGCAAGGGTATCAAGGGACAGAAATACTCTTTCAGCGTCACCACTGAAAACATACCTGCCGGCGCCGAGTACGTCTGGTACAGTAACGGCCAGGAAAAGACCAGTGGAAAAGACCTGAAAACGGGTAACATTTCCTTTACTGAAGCCATTGATTACACGATGAAGGTTGAAGCCAGGTGGACGGATACCAATGGGAAATCCCTATCAGCGAGTTCACCGGCGGTCAGCTTCCATATCGGAGCTGCGGCTTCTCTAAGCATAATTCCTCCGGGTGATCTTCCCGGCGGTAAGGGCGTACCGGAAAAAAGTTACACTTTCTCGGCTAAACCCCAGGGCGTTCCCGATAACGCCGAATATACTTGGTATGTAAATGATAAATCGTTAGGTAAATCCAGCAAGGATAAAAGTCCCGTCGTGAAAACGGAAAAGGAGCCCAGGGACTATACTGTCAAAGCCGTGGCCAGTTGGAAGGTTAATAATCAGCCGCAGCAGGCGGAAGGTACATACAAATTTACTACAAACACAGGAGTAGTATTGACAAGCGGTCAATTTATTGAAGGCGCGGGTACCTGCACACCTTCGCAACTGAACCAGATTGGAACGATGTTCCTGCAGCCCGTCGTCTCACAGGTTATCATTAATATAGTGGCCGATAAGGCCACCACGGATCAAACAGTGCCATTCACTATAAATTACAATGGCGGCTCGGCTGATGGCAGCGCCAAAGTCAAAGTCAACTGCAGCTACACCGGGGGCAAGCTAAACGGGACATTTAATATCGACGGAGTGATTAATTATAAAGATGCCGATGGCAAGGCAATTCCTGTTGACATTGGCTATGCCGGCAATATGACATCCACTGCCATACCGGCGACTCCCAAGGGAGAAAGCGTGACCTGCACTTTGACCGGCTCTATCAAGAGCCAGATGCTCTACCAGATTATCCTTTCCGCGGGAGCAGCTGCCGCAGCCTGTGCAGCATCACTGGGAGGTTCCAGCAGCGGAGGAGGAGGCGAAACGCAGCAAATGCCCACCTCCGAGGTGATTTGCACAGGATTTATATCCAAAGTCCAGTTTACTGCTACAGCGGCAAGCGGCAAGTAAAGCAGTCGTATATAATAGGTCTTGAGGTATAAGCCGGAACAAGGGAATATTGGATGGCCACAGGTAAACCGCTCTTCATCCTCTTCGACGGCAACGCGCTGATCCACCGCGCCTTTCATGCGCTGCCGCCGCTGACCGTAACTAAAACCGGTGAGATGATCAACGCCGTGCAGGGCTTCGCCAGCACGCTTTTAAAGCTGTTGCGTGAAAACAGGCCGGACTACTGGGCCATTGCCTTCGACCGTCATGCGCCCACCTTCCGCCACGATATGTTCGACCAGTACAAGGCACAGCGGCCGCCCACACCTCCAGAACTGGTCAGCCAGATCAACCGGGTACACGAGCTGGCCGGGGCTTTCAACCTGCCCATTTTCGAGATGGACGGCTACGAGGCAGACGATATCATCGGCACCCTGAGCAAGCAGGCCGCTGCCAGAGATATCGACACATTGATCGTAACCGGAGATAACGACATGCTCCAGGTGGTACAGCCCGGCATCCGCGTCATGTCGCCGAGGAAAGGGTTCGCCGACACCGTGATCTATGATGAGCCGGCCGTGCAAGAGAAGTACAGCCTCAATCCGGTACAGCTTATCAGCTACAAGGCACTGGTAGGCGATGCCTCCGATAATATCCCGGGAGTCAAGGGCATCGGCGATAAAACGGCGGTCAGGCTGCTGCAGCAGTTCCATGACCTCGACGGCATCTATGCCCGCATCGATGAAGTGGAGCCGGAAAGGATCCGCGCGCTGCTGCAGGCAGGCAAAGAGCAGGTAGCGCAAAACCGCGAGCTGGCTGCCATCGTCACCGACGTCCCCGTCCCCTTCGATATAGATTCCTGCGCGGTAAGCTCCTACGACCGCAATAAAGTGGTCGAGCTCTTCCGCGAGCTGGGATTCTCCTCCATGCTGGCACGGCTACCCGAAGAGATCGGCGCCGCACCCGCAGCCAAACCCAAACAGGATTATTCCAAAGAGAACTATCACATCGTCAGTACGTTGGAAGCGCTGGATAACCTGGCGCTGCGGCTCTATTATGCCGGTACGTTCGCGATATCGGTCATCCCCGGCGGGGATAATGCCATGCGCGACAGCCTGGTAGGCATCTCCATAGCGCCGGCGCCGGGCGAAGCCTATTACCTGCCGGTCGGGCACAGCAGGCTGGACCAGGAAGGGCAACTGCCGCTCGATAGAACGCTCAAGGTGCTTAAACCACTGCTCGAGCAGGACAAGTTCAGTAAAATAGCCTATGACGGCAAGTTCGACATCATGTTGCTGGCGCAGAACGGCGTAAAGCTGTCCAATATTACTTTCGACACCCTGATAGCCGCCTACCTGCTGGGAGAAAAATCGCTCAAGCTGAAGGCGCTGGCCTTCAACAAACTCGGGCTTGAGATACCGGCCGTAGAGGATATCATCGGCAGCGGCGCCAAACAGGTGTCACCTGCCATAGCCGATATCCAGCAGATCGGCGACCTTGCCTGCACCGAAGCGGATGTTACATTCAGGCTGAGAGAGACCCTGGAGAAGGATCTGCGCTCCGAAGAGCTGTGGAGCCTTTTTAACGATGTGGAGATGCCGCTGGTACCGCTGCTGGCAGAGATGGAGATGAACGGCGTGCTGCTGGACCGTCAGTTACTGAACGAAATGTCCGCCAGCCTTGCCACGGACATGCTGCGGCTGGAGATGGAGATATTCAGCGCCGTGGGGCACCAGTTCAACATCAACAGCCCCCAGCAACTATCAGGCGTGCTCTACGGCGATTTGAAGCTGGACAAGGGGCGCAAAACCAAGAGCGGATACTCAACGGACGCCTCAGCGCTGGAGGAGCTCAAGGGGATACACCCGGTGATCGAGCATATACTGCAGTACCGCCAGGTCTCCAAGCTCAAATCGACCTATACCGATGCGCTGCCGGCGATGATAAATCCTAAAACAGGGAGGGTGCATACCAGCTTCAATCAGACAGGCACCACCACCGGCAGGCTGTCCTCCAGCGAGCCTAACCTGCAGAACCTCCCCGTGAGGGGAGACATCGGCGGCAAAATCAGGCAGTCCATCGTAGCGCAACCGGGCTGGTCGTTGCTTTCCGCCGATTACTCGCAGATAGACCTGCGTGCGCTGGCGCACCTTTCACAGGATGCCGAGCTGATCGCCACCTTCCTGCGCGACGAGGACGTCCACACCCATACAGCGTCAGAGGTGTTCGCCGTTCCAGATGACCAGGTCACCGCGGAGATGCGCCGCGTTGCCAAGACGATTAACTTCGGTGTTATCTACGGTATGAGCGGTTACGGGCTGGAGAAAGCCACCGACCTTTCACGCGGAGGGGCGGAGCTTTTCATCAGCAAGTACTTCCAGCGCTACCCCGGGGTGAAAACTTATATCGAGAACACCAAGAAACAGGCGCTGGAGCTGGGATACGTTCAGACGGTGCTGGGCAGGAGGCGCTATATACCTGAGATAAAGTCACCCAACCGCATAGCCCGTGAAGCAGCCGAGCGCATGGCCATCAACATGCCCGTCCAGGGCACCTCGGCCGATATCATCAAGATAGCCATGATAGAGCTGGGCCGGCAGATGAAGCAGCAGGGAATGAAGTCCTTCATGACGCTCCAGGTACACGACGAGCTTGTTTTCGAAGTCCCCCCTGAAGAGATGGATGCGCTTAAAAAGCTCGTGGAAAAGATCATGCCCAACGCCATGAAGCTCGTCGTGCCATTGAAAATCGATATCAAAACCGGCAAAAACTGGGGCGAGATGAGCTGATGCCCGAACTGCCCGAAGTTGAAACCATTAAAAACCAGCTTGCACCCCATTTAACCGGGCGCACCTTTAAAAGCATTAAAATTTACGACACCAGACCCCTGGGGAATCTTTCTGAAAAGGAGTTCGGTAGAAGACTTACGGGGCAGAAAATAACCGGCCTTTCCCGCTGCGGCAAGTACATATTGATCCACCTTTCCGGCGGCAGTGCGCTGGTCGTACACCTGCGCATGACGGGTTCGCTGCTGTGGAATCCCCGCAGTGCAGAGCCGTTCACACGCGCCGAGTTCTTTTTTGAGAATAAGGGCAGGCTGGTCTTCACCGATATCCGCCGCTTCGGCACGTTGTCCATCGTAGAAGATACCTGTAAAATCAAGGACAGGCTGGGGATCGACCCGCTCGATACCTGCTTCACGCCGCAGGCGCTGCAAAAGCTGCTTTCGGGACGCAAGTCGCCGGTCAAGGCCGTGCTGCTGGAACAGGAGCTGATCGCCGGTATCGGGAATATGTACGCCGATGAAGCGCTTTTCGCAGCCCGTATTCACCCGGCAATACCTGCTCAATCGCTCTCAACAGGTGAAGTAAAAAGGTTACACAAAGCCATACAGGATGTACTAAAAAAGGCGATACGTAATAAAGGCGCCAGCGTGAGGAACTATCGCTGTCCCGACGGACAGGCCGGCAGGGCGCACGAGGAATTTTGCGTAGCTCACCGCGGCGGAGAACCGTGCCCGAGATGCGGCACAGCTATTGCACGCGCAGTTATCCGGCAGCGCGGTACATACTACTGCCCTTCCTGCCAGCCTGTATGATAATATATTAGGCGGAGAGGGATTTTACGTGAAATTATATGTTTGGTGGATGATAGGCGGCGTAGCACTGTTCGTGGTCAGCTTCACATTCCATTTCCTCGTCAGCACCTACACGGGAAAGCAGGAGGCTTTTATCATCAGCCTGGGCATGTTCCTCAGTCCTCTCATTATTCTGATCGGTATCGCCCTGTTCATCATGGCGAACAAAAAAAAGAAATAAAAGGAGGTTAGCTATGGCGGATTCTGCCGAAAAAGCTCTGGCGCTGCTGCGCGACGGCAGCCATTTCCAGTGGTATGTCATTCCCCTGTTTGCACTGGTAGTCTATGTCTACGCCAGCGAGGTGGAGCGTAAAAACTGGAGCCTGGTCCTGGCCGGGCTGGCCTTCTGGGGCATGGACTGGTTCAACGAGATCTGGAACGGCCTGGTCTTCCATTTCACAGGTTACGCTCCGGTCTGGGGTACGCCGGGCAACGGCAGCGCCCTGGTGCTACTTATCGGGCTTAATATCGAGATCACCTTTATGTTCGCCATCGCCGGCATCGCTTTTTCAAAGATGCTCCCCGCTGATAAAAAGCTGAAGATCCTGGGTATACCCAACCGCCTGCTTATTGCAGTGGTGGGCGCCGCATTCTGTGTCTTCGTGGAATGCCTGCTCAACTGGGTGGGCGCCCTAACGTGGGAGTACCCGTGGTGGAGCATGGGAGCCCCCTGGCTTATCTTCCTTTTCGGCTACCTCACTTTCTTCCTCGTGGCCTTCTGGGTCTTTGACATGGAGAAGCTGAAGAGCAAGATTATCACCGTGGGCATTATTCTCGGCTTCGATGTGCTCTGCCTCATCGTCTTTATGTGCATCCTGAAGTGGATCTAGCCCTGTAATAATTTAACAGCTGATTCGCAAGGCCATTACCCCGGCCGGGGTAATGGCCTTTTATTGTCCCCAGCTTCAGTTTTATGTAAACATCCCCCAAAAGTATGACTGCTCCTCGGATGAAGGGATGACGTCTTTTCAATGCCCCAGCCACTCAAAATCAGCCCGACAGCCGATTACACGCTATCATCCGGCGGGTTAAACTTAGTGCAGTCAATCGGATAAAGGGAGTTATATTAACATTATGTACCCAACCACCTTGATAAATGCCACTTCAAATCTTGAAATACAGGAAAAACCCATCGCTTTCGGCAGCCACGGCCTGATACTAACAGGCATGATTTTGCTACCTGCCGGCGCGAGCAAGCATAACCGCGTACCTGGTGTTGTATTCTGCCACGGCTACGGCAACGACCAGGCAGCCTTCGATATCAGCGCCAGGATACTGGCCGCCGAAGGCATCGCCACGCTGGTCTTCGATTTTCGCGGGCACGGCAACAGCGAAGGCCTGCTGGACGGGCAGATGGTTGAAGACGTTGTGGACGCCTGGAATTTTCTGCATGACCAGCCTGAGATAGACCACAAGCGCATGGGGCTCATCGGCCACAGCATGGGCGCCATGTCAGCCATCATGGCTGCAGGCAAGCTCAAGAAAGCCAGTATGCTGGTCGGTCTGGCCTGCCCAGGTGAAGTCCACCATGCCATCGCCAGCCATCCCGAGCACATCGCCTACCCCTGGTTCAGACGCTTGATCGAGTATATTTTCAGACTCTGCACACACTTCAATAAAGATATGAAGGCGCGCGTGGACTGGAAAAAGTTCCTCGATTCCTGGCCGCGGATGAAGACCTCCAAAGTACTCGCCGATCTTGAGGGTTGCTCCAAGCTTTTCGTGTTCTGCCTGAGCGACCCGGCCACACCCTATAACAGGTTCCTTTACTCTTATGTCGTGGCCAGCGAGCCCAAGCAGGTGATGGTGTTCACCGGAAATCACAATACACCGCTTGAGAACGAGCAGCTTCGCACGCAATGGACGAAGTGGGCCATCGGCGCCCTTCACGGCGGGCGTGACTACAAAGGATAAACAGGAGTTGACTGTACATGAAAGTATTGATTACCGGCGGAGCAGGCCGGTTAGGAATAACCATAACCAAACACTTCCTCGAGCAGGGTTTCAGCGTTAGAATCCTTGACCTGGATACGCCGCGAAATCACAAGGCGGTCAGGGAATTGGGCACAAAGGCTGAATTTCACTGGGGCGACGTCACCGATCCCGAATCCGTAAAATCTGCCATGGAAGGCGTGGATACGGTGATTCATATGGCGGCCATCCTGCCGCCGGTTGCCGACCAGAAGCCCGACCTGGCAAGGATGGTCAACGTGGAGGGCACCAGGCTGCTGGTAGACCAGTTGAAAAGCATGGATAAACACGTCCCCCTGGTTTATACTTCATCGGTAGCCGTGCATGGCCCCACGCCGCTAGCCACCGATCCCATCTGTGCCGAAAAGCACAGCTGCATGCCCATGGGGGGCTATGCCAAAACCAAGTACGAAGCGGAAAACATTATTAAAGAGTCCGGCCTTGATTATGTAATCCTGCGCCTCTCCGTAAATATGTATTTCAACTTCGAGATGAGCGACATCAAGCGCATGTTCAGCATCCCCCTTAAAAACAGGATCGAGTTCTGTCACCCTGATAACACTGCCGTCGCCATCATCAACGCCGTGATTAAATTCGCGCAGATCAAGAACAACACGTTCATTATCAGCGGGGGACCGGACCAGAGGATGCTGTACCGCGACCTTATCGGCTCGTTGCTCAGGGTTATGGGATTGCCACTGCCTCCCGATTACAAGTTCACCAGCAAGCCCTACTACCTCGACTGGTACGACACTTCCCGGTCCGATGCCGTGCTCAAGTACCGCATCAAGACCTTTGCACACTATATGCAGGAATATACCGAAGGGCTGTCACGGCGATTCTCGCCTGCGTTTTTACCGTTCATGCGATATTTCGTAGGCCCACTGTTCGGCTGGATGGTGGTTCGCCTGTTTTAGCAACCTTTCTCATCGCTTCAACCTCCTTAATTAAAAAATAGAGGGCTCGCACCAGCCCTCTATTTTATTTAGCGGGCACAGAGTAGTATAATCGAGCTTCACACAGGACATAGGACAGGAGGATGGAATGATTGCCTATTGCGGACTGGATTGCTCGGCGTGCCCGGCCTATTTAGCTACACAGGCAGATGACGATAAGATGCGCGCCGATTGCGCGCAAAAGTGGAGCGAGGAATACAAATCCAATGTCAAGCCCGAACAGATCAACTGTGATGGGTGCAAATCCGACGGCAGGAAGTTCTTCGTCTGCAAGCTCTGCAAGGTAAAAAAATGCGCTGAAGAGAAGGGAATGGAGAATTGCAGTATCTGTGCGGACTGTGTCTGTGACAAGCTACAGGAAATGATGAATATCGATCCCAATATTAAAAAAGCTGTCGAAGCGCGGAGGCAAACATGAGCCAGTATTTAAAAGACAAGAGCAGCGAAATAATCTCTATAACGAATAATTTTTACAACAAATATAAAAACCTCGACGAAAAGATAACCTCCGGGAGATTAGGAGCCGCCACCTGGACACTTAAAGAGATCATCGGGCATCTTATAGACTCCGCTACCAACAACCATCAGCGTTTCGTCAGGTTGCAGATCGCGGACAACCTGGAATTTCCCGGATACGGCAGTGACAACCTCAAGTGGGTAGCGATTCAAAAATGTAACGAAATGAATTTTTCCGACTTATTTTTACTTTGGAGGCAGTATAATATTTTACTGTCTCATATAGTCAAGAATATAGACCCGGGTAAACTGGAAAACTGCTGGATCCGCAGGGGAGAGCAGGTTGCGCCGATTGATCCGGAGCGTGATGGTGAAAAAGTGCCCCTGGAGGACCTCATTACAGGCTATATCAAACACATTCAAAACCATCTTAACCAATTTGAAGAAACGCTGGCAAGAATAAAATAATGTGAGGAGTCCCGATCCATCGGGACGACGTGGCAATCTTTTAAATACAGGGAGTCTAAGAATGAGCATCTTCGAACGTATAGCCAATTTCATCTTTCGCATAGCCAGAGGCGACAGCAAAAAGCGCTGGTTGTATACGCCCGTTGTCGCATTCCTTTTTCTGCTTTTCATGTCCCTTTTCGTCATCGCCGCCCTGTCAACTGACAGATGGCTGAATCTGCCCTCAATTATCTACCTGCCCTGGACGCTCATAGCAGCCATTATTATGTTAATTGCGGGAGCGATACTTGTGATCTGGACATGGGCGCAGTTCCTGCGCGCAAAGGGTACGCCTGTGCCCCTCAATCCGCCTCAGAAGCTTATTGTCAGCGGTGTTTACGCTTGCAGCCGCAATCCCATGCTGATGGGCATCTTCCTGTTATTTTTTGGCAGCGGTATTATCATCGGCTCGCTTTCCCTGACTTTTATCTACACGCCTTTACTCATCGTTCTCTTCTATTTCCAGATAACCAAAATCGTAGAAAGAGAGATGGAGCTCAAGTTCGGGCAGGAATACCTTGATTATAAGAAAAGGGTGCCGAGGTTCTTTCCCAGGATCGGTAAAGCATCCTGAATTATGAAGAAACCCCGGCTTTAATTTATAATATCGTCAAGGATTATTATAGTAACAGACAGATACTATGGGTTTTGTGAGAGGGCGGTTGAAAGTGAATATCGTTAAAATTCTACTAAACAAAGCAATAATTCCTCATATATTTATCCTGACCTGCATAACACTGGCTTTCCTTGCTTCCTGCATGGCTGCGCCGACAGCAACAGCACAGCCCACCACACAACCCGAACCCGCTCCAGTCGTTCAAAAGTGCACGGTGAGGGGGATAGTTTTTCACGACTATAACGGTAACGGGGTGAAAGACGGTCAGGAGCCGGGAATTCATAATGCAAAAATAAATTTCAGGTACTGGAGTGACACCACCGATTCGGACGGCGCATATGAGATTATAATGCCGCCTGGCGTATATGCGCTGAGTGTATCTCCTCCTTCCAATACGCTTTTCACCCAGGGATTCGAATTCATCAGCTACTCCACTGCTGAATATAAGGAAACAAGGTTCTCGCCAAATATAGAAGTGAGTGAAAATATGAGCCATGACATAGGCCTGATACAGGGCTTCCTGACCCTGCCCTTCGGGACGGATACTAAATTCCTTCCTGAATACCCATTAGGTATATTACATTTTGTCGATAGAAAAGGTGAAGCAGGTGAGAAAATTGACTGGCAGGGCGGCGAGAGGACCTATGACGGTCATGATGGAACAGACTTCTTTATGGAAGAGTATACGCCGATACTTGCCGCCGCACCCGGTACCGTGATCGAATGGCCCCTTCCCTACAACATAAATGCGAAAAATGTTGTTTTAATCCAGCATGAACGTTACGGGTGGACAAAAAAAGGTGACGTCTATGATGTTGACTTTGACATAGTCACAGCCTACGGGCATATGCATAAGGCAACAGTGAAGCCGGGGGACAAAGTTAAGAGGGGAGATGTCATAGGGTTATCCGGAAAATCGGATATCTACGTACCGCTGCCCGGGAGATCAGGGTTAAACATGCCGTATGACGGAAAACATCTGCATTTCTCTGTTTATCTTGTTAAATCGCTTACACCAATGAATATTAACTGGACCGATCCCTATCAAAGTATTGTAACTGTAGAGAAACGTTCAATAAATTTGTGGACAAAATTCAACGATCCCCAATACCCGAAGTAGGCTTATAGAGAAACTTCAGCTATCCCAATATTACGGATGTAAGAACGCCTTTCACGCTGCTTAAACGGCAGGTACGTTGAAATAAAACGTGCTTCCCTTTCCCACTTCGCTTTCCGCCCAGGCTTTGCCGCCGTGCAGCTCAACGTATTTTTTCACCAGCGCCAGCCCTATGCCGGCGCCGCCGTAGCCTCGCTGACGCGACTTATCGGTCTTGTAGAAATGATCGAATACATAGGGCAGGTCCGCAGGATTGATGCCGCTGCCGGTGTCCGCTACCGCTACCTGTACCATTCCTCCCTCGGCCCACTGCACTGACACCTCGATACTCCCGCCTGCAGGTGTATAGCGCAGCGCATTCTCCAGCAGGTTGTGCAGTACCTGCCTGATACGGTCTCGGTCTATATTTACTATCGGTAAACCATCGGCAGACGCGTAGCTCAGCGTTACACCTTTCTCCTGGCTGCGCGCCTGAAAGACCGCTACTTCGCTGTTGATCAGCTCGTTTAAATCTGCAGGCTGAAGGTTCAATTTCAATTGACCCGCCTCAGCCAGCGAGAGCTCACGGAGGTCGCTGATCAGCCTGTTCAGCAGGACCGTCTCATCATATACCGACGCGATCTGTTCCGGCGTGGGCTTGATTACGTCATCCATCCAGGCTTCCAGGTTCCCCTGCACTATGCTGAGCGGGTTGCGCAGCTCATGCGCCACATCGGCCAGCAACTGCTTGCGGCTCTGCTCCTTCATTTCAAGCTGTTCGGCCATGGAGTTGAAGGCATCCGCCACATCTCCCACCTCATCATCGCTTCTGTGCCTGACGCGCTGGGTCAGATCACCGCCGGCAATCTTATGCGCCGAGTCTGCAAGCTGCTGCATGGGACGGGTAATCAAATTACCGGCTAAAAAGGCCAGTGCCACCGCAAAAAGCAGGGCTACCAGCGCCCCTATACCGAGGGACCTCTGAAAATCCTGCAGCAATGCCAGCTCCGCCTGGCCCACCCCCTGTACACCCATCCCTTCACAGGTGCAATTCTGACCCTGCATCTGGCAATAACTGGCAAAATTACTATTGAAAGACTGGTTGACCCAGACCGCCATGATGCCGATGCCCAGCAACGACAGCCCCACGAAAAGCAGGCTGAGTTTAATAGACAGCTTATTCATGCTGCCTGCCCCAGCTTATAGCCAACACCTCTCACCGTAACTACTATGTTTTCGGCATTTTCCGCTGTCTTTGACAGCTTCTGACGGATATTTTTTATGTGCGCATCGATGGTACGGTCATAGCCTTCATAAGCTTCCCCGAAAGCAGCATCCATGAGCTGCAGCCGCGTAAATACGCGACCCGGGCTCCTCGCCAGCACCGACAGCAATTTAAATTCGGCGGCAGTCAGCATCACGGTTTCATCCCCGTATTTCACTTCGTGCCTCTCAAAGTCGAGCATCAGGTCGCCGTAAGTTATGCGTGAGCTTCCCCTGGGCTCCTCGGAATACCTGCGCAATACGGCGCTCACGCGGGCGGCCAGTTCCCTGGGACTGAACGGCTTGGTCACGTAATCATCAGCGCCAATCTGAAGGCCGACTATTTTGTCCACCTCTTCATCGCGCGCCGTGACCATAATGATGGGCACTGCAGAGAAAGTCCTGATGGTGCGGCAGACCTGCAGGCCATCCATCTCGGGCAGGTTAAGGTCGAGGATGATGAGGTCGGGCTTGCGGTTGCGCGTTATCTCCACCGCAGTCTTGCCGTCATAGGCAAGCATGACATCATATCCGTCTTTTTCCAGGTAGGCGCGCACCAGGTCGCCCACCTTGGCTTCGTCATCGACTACCAGAATCTTCTTGCGCGCCATCTTTATTTCCCTATACTTCAATCCGATTTTAGCATATATGACAGAAAGGGACGAAGAGGTCGGCTTCGTCCCTTTGTCGTTTTAGAGGAGGAATACATCACTGATTAAGTTATGTCACATTTATTTTTTACCGGCAACGCCCGCAACCGTCGCCATAATAGCCGCCGGGTTCCGTGCCGTCACCATTCACGCATTGCCCGCCGCATCCACCGCCTCCACGGCAACCGTAAGCTACTGTAGTGCCTGCGACAGGCCCGGTTGTAGACGCAGCAGCTTCCTGGTTATAGCCGGGACAGCTCGGGCACAGTGCCGCCTTGGCATACGGGGCAGCAGTACTTGCAGGCGCCGTATATCCCGAAGCAGTAACCTGTTTAACCGTATTATCCCTGGTTACAGCCAGTGTAATACTTACGGCAGATACTACAAGTAAAATTGCTACCAGAACAGGCAGTCCTATCCTGTACCAGTTGTTCATGAATTTGCCTCCTTTCTATCGGTGTTTACACTCAATAGTAACAGGCAACTGTGAATTTGTGATGAAGACCGGAGAATTATTGTGTGAAGTTAAGATTTCTTTGCAAGATAAGTCATTGCGAGCCCGATGTAGTCGGGGCGAAGCAATCTACTGCACGGTATTACGGTAGGCCAGGAGATTGCCATGTCACCTGCGGGCTCCTCACAATGACGTATTATAATGGCGGGCGTACCTGTAGGTACGCCCCTACTTGCCCGGAGTATGTTTTTTAAGCCATTGATAATATTTATACACACGATAGACGGCGGTAGCCGCCCGCTGTACTGAAGGGAATACCGCCAGACCCGCGTCCAGCAGCTTTTGAAAAGACCTCTCGGGCAATCCGTCATCGCCGGGCATGGTATTCACCGTGAGCGCAACAACCGTCGGCTTACGGGACATTTTGGCCCACTGGATAAACGTGTCAACATAAATCTGGTACTGTATCTCGCGCGGCCGGAACGGATTTTGCTCGGGTACGGCGGGTATCCGGATCACGTCCGCTTCAGGCCATCCCGCCACTGCTTCAAAAGCTTTACCGGCCGACTCTATACCCCAGTAGGGATTGATGGTCACAGGATTTTTAAAAAT
>JAQUQM010000055.1 GCA_028716085.1 Dehalococcoidia bacterium
TGTAACTACGGCGCGCGCCAAAGGGTTGAACGAGAGAACTGTGATAGGCAAGCATGTCTTTCGAAATGCCATATTGCCATTGGTGACCATTATCATGTTCGACCTGGGAAGCGTTGTATTCGGCGGAGCTTATCTTACGGAGATAGTTTTCGGCATTCCCGGCCTGGGGCAGGTTTCTTTTAACGCCATTTTTGCCAACGACTATGCGGTTGTCGTGGCGATCACGCTCATCGGAACATTTCTCGTATTATTCCTCAATCTGGGCACTGATATCGTTTATACCTATCTTGATCCGAGGATTAAGTATGACTGAAGCTAATATTCCGATTTTGAGAAGGATTACCAGCCCGTTTTACGGCAACCGGCGGCTTCTGGGATATTATTGGGAACGGCTGAAAAAGAACAAGTTATCGCTCATAGGTCTTGGCTTTATCATATTCCTGGCTCTGGTGGGGATATTCGGTCCGTTGTTTACGCAGGACCCGACCAAGGCAGATTTAGGAATGTCTAATTTGCCTCCACTGGGATTGAGCAGGCAGGAGTCAATATATAACATAAAAACCGATGATTTTACTACTAAAATTATCGAGGGGAGCCCGGCACACCCCCTGGGCACAGACAGCAAGGGGAGGGATATGCTTGCCATGCTGGTGTCAGGGGCGAGGATCTCTCTCTTTGTGGGTTTGCTGGCTACAGGAATAGCTATATTTCTAGGGACATTTCTTGGAGTGCTGTCCGCTTACCTGGGGGGCTGGGTTGATAACGTGTTGATGAGATTTACAGATATTATGATGACATTCCCCTTTTTCTTACTTCTGGTGCTCATCGTGTTCATTTTCGGCCCGAGCCTGGCGATCATTGTCCTTGTTATCGGCCTTACAGGCTGGACCGGTGCTGCCAGGCTGATACGCAGCGAAGCGCTTTCCCTGAGAACTAGAGATTTTATAACCGCCTCAAAGGCGCTCGGCGCCAGCGATACCAGGGTGATATTCAAACATTTGATTCCCAATGTGATAAGCCTGGTGATTGTTATGGCCACGCTTTCCATACCCGGAGTTATTATGGCTGAAGCATCCCTCAGCTTTATCGGCCTGGGCGATCCCACAAGCACGAGCTGGGGTACTATTCTGAATGCAGGCCAGCACAGTCTGGAAACGGCATGGTGGGTGGCGGTTGAACCGGGTATCATGCTGTTTTTAACTGTGCTGTCATTTAATTTCTTTGGCGACGGATTGAGGGATGCCTTCGATCCCAAGGCAAGCATTTAAAGGGCTCATGAAAGTATGACATATGGATTTGATTAGAAATTGAAAAGTGAAGCTTTACTGGAAGTAAAAAACCTTAAAACCTGGTTCTATACACGCCGGGGGATAGTAAAAGCTGTGAACGGCGTGGATTTTACTCTAAGCAGGGGTGAATGTCTGTGTCTGGTGGGAGAATCAGGCTGCGGGAAATCTGTCACGGCGCTTTCCCTACTACGTCTGTTTGACAGCCCGCCGGGTAAGATTGTGGAGGGAGAAATAGTATATCGCAGTATTGATCTGGTCACGTGTTCCCTTGATAAGCTGAGGCAGATCAGGGGTAAAGACATAGCAATGGTATTTCAGAACGCCCAGTCAGCGCTTAACCCTATTTTTACTATAGGAGACCAGATTATTGAACAAATCAATACGCATTTGGATCTCAGCCATGAACAGGCTCTGGAGAAAGCACGTACGCTTCTGGACAAAATGAGAATTCCGGAAGTCGACAGGGCACTCAAGCAATACCCGCATCAAATGTCGGGTGGTATGAAGCAGCGGGCGATGATAGCTATGAGTCTTTCCTGTGATCCTTGCATCCTTATTGCAGACGAACCTACTACAGCCGTTGATGTAACAATCCGCGCACAAATAATGAACATTTTGCAGGAACTGAAACGGGGTCGGGAGATGTCCATTATCTTTATTACGCACGATCTGTCTCTGGTGCGTGAAATAGGTGACCGTGCGGCAGTCATTTACGGCGGCAGGGTGATAGAAATTGCCCCTGTGGAAAGAATCATGAATGAACCGGCCCATCCCTATACCAGGGGATTGATTAGCTGCCTCCCTGATGTTTCATCAGATGCGACCAGATTGCCTTCCATAGAGGGGAATACACCTAATCCCATAGATATGCCGTCAGGGTGCCCTTTCCATCCGCGATGCAATAGCGTTATGGATGTCTGCAGGTCGGTATTACCGGAGATAACGAACATTTTAGATGTTCATGCCGTGGCGTGCCATCTATATTCCGGGTCAGGTAAATAGCATGACTGCTTCAGCAATTCTGAAAATAGAAAATTTAAAAAAGTATTACCATGTCACGGCGGGTCTTGTTGCCAGGAAAGTTGGTGATATCAGGGCAGTTGATGATATTTCACTGCAAATGAATCAAGGTGAGGTGCTGGGCCTGGTTGGTGAATCCGGATGTGGGAAATCCACCCTGGGAAAGGCCATTATCAGGCTTGAAGAACCTACCAGCGGGGAGATTTATTTTGACGGAACAGATGTGATTAAGATGAGCAAGCACGAGCTAAGAAAGCTCAGAGGGAAAATACAGATTGTATTTCAGGATCCAGATTCGTCACTTGATCCCAGAATGACTGTAGGTGATTCCATTGACGAAGCGCTTATAGTGCATGATTTTAAGAATCCTGATACTCGAAATGCCAAAGTTGCCGAACTTCTGGAAAAAGTGGGATTAGAAGCTGGATTTGCGCACAGGTATCCGCATGAATTCAGTGGCGGGCAGAGACAGAGAATCGGTATCGCCAGGGCACTGGCCATGGATCCGAAACTGGTTATAGCAGATGAACCGGTAAGCGCACTTGATGTATCAGTCCAGGCGCAAATATTGAACTTGATGATGGATATCAAGGAAAAGGACGGGCTGGCTTATCTTTTTATCAGTCATGATCTATCGGTGGTCAGGTATATATCGAACCGGGTTGCCGTTATGTACCTGGGTAAAATAGTGGAACTGGCGGAAAAGAACGAATTCTTTAATAATCCTCTGCATCCCTATACCGAGGCATTGCTTTCAGCGATTGCCACGCTGAGACCTGGCGGTAAAGAAAAAATACTTTTGAAAGGGGATGTTCCCTCTCCTCTCAATCCGCCCTCCGGTTGCCGTTTCCATACAAGATGCCATCGGGTAATGCCGGTATGTTCGCAGAAGGAACCGGAATTCAAGGAAATAGGTCCGCACCACTATACAGCCTGCCACCTGTATTAGGCATCCTGTTTCAAGCTTTTAACCATATATTGGCCTTCCAGGCTGTACCCGAATTCCGTCCTGAAATACGATCTTGCTCCAACGCCGCTGATAACAGCGATCTTCCCGATGGCAAATTCTTCACAGGCAATCCGCTCCGCTTCCTTAAGTAGCTGCGTACCAAGGCCTTTATGCTGGGCTGCCAGCCTGTTTTGCTCTCCAATAGGTACCTCCGTACCAAATACATGTATCTCCCTCACCATAGCAGGATAAACATCCTCACCGCTAATATCGATTCGCAACCGCAACAAGCCGAAAAGTGTAGCCTGATTATCCTCGAAGGAGAGAAAAATCTCTTTACCGCCGGATGCGTCATAGTCAAATCTATGCAAACCCGGCTCACCTATCAGCCAACCGTCCCTCGTCCTGTGACCGTATTCGCGGCAGCGGATACACTGGCATTGTACATTTTTTGTTTTCATTGATAGTTGTACGGAGCTTCTCAAGGCGAGGTCTTTGCAGCCTGCAACGATGAACTTACTTGGGATGTCACGCATTACACGTGGTATCCGAACATATTTTGGTACCATTTTTTTTATATCTATTAAAAGATCCACCATGGCTTCCATGGAGTAAGGAGTATATTTGCCTGCAAGGTACCATTTTTCAAGTTCCGTTTCCGATACTACGAGAGTAGGGTAGAGCTTGAGTCCATCCGGCCTGAAGTCCGTCTCGTTGAACATTTTACTCGACAGCTCTAAATCACGGACGATGGAAGAGCCGGGCAGACCGGGCATCCAGTGGTAATAAACCTTGATGCCGTGGTTTTTCAGTAAACGGGTGGCTTTTATGACATCATTAACTTTGTGACCCCTCCGTACGAGATTGTAAATGTCATCATCCAGAGTCTGCACACCCAGCTCCACCCGGGTAGTGCCGAATTCAAGCATCCTTTGCATTTCTCTCTCTCCGCACCAATCAGGCCTTGTTTCAATGCATAGACCTACGCATCTATGGAGTGCCGTTTCATTAATTTGTTTGGCTTCATCCAGGCTTGCAGACAGCCAGCCGTTCATTGCATCGTAACAGCTTTTAATAAATGAGTATTGATATTCTTCAGGATATGATAGAAAAGTGCCGCCCATGACGATAAGTTCGATCTTATCGGCAGGATGTCCCATTTCGGAAAGAATTTTAAGGCGAAGTTCAACCTGCTTGGCCGCGTCATAATCGCAGGACTTGGCGCGCAGGACCGCCGGAGACTCGGGAGTGTAACTCTTGGGCGCCTCTGCATAAGTCGGACAAAATACACATTCTCCCGGACAACGGATGGGCATGGTCATCACGGCCACTGGAGTTACCCCGGAGATGGTTCTGGAAAATTTTTTAATAGTATGATTTGCAGGCATGGTTATGTTATATTGAATTTAATTGAAGTTTAGCAGATTGTAAAGATGGCAACAAAAGAGTTTGAGCGGCGTAATGTTTTTGATGAAATTGCGGAAAGCTGGTACCGGTTAAGGCACTGGTCAAGGTTTAAGCCTGAACTCGAGGAGATGGCTGCACGATGGCATGCAGGTCGGCTGCTGAATATCGGCTGCGCGCACGGGCCTGATTTTCTACCTTTTAAAGATAACTTCGAGCTGTATGGAGTCGATAATTCAGTAGAGATGCTCCGGATGGCTACAAAATATTCGTGCAAATTTAACTTTCACGCCGACCTTATAGTAGCAGATGCTGTTGATTTGCCGTTCAGGGACGGCTGCTTCGATTGCGTAATTGCCGTTGCGTCTTATCATCATATCCATGGCAAAAATAATAGAGTCCGGGCCTTCCAGGAGATGAGAAGGGTCTTGAAACCGGGAGCCGAATTCTTTTTGACGGTGTGGAACCGATGGCAGTCCCGATTCTGGTTCAAGGGTAAAGAAGTCGTCGTTCCCTGGAAAACGAATGCTGGCGAATATGACCGTTACCACTATCTTTACAATTACTGCGAAATAGAGAAATTGTTAAAGGCCAGCGGACTGAATGTAATAAAATCCTATGCGGAATTTGGATATTCTTCCCCGGTCAAGTATTTTTCCAGGAATATCTGCGTACTTGGTAGCGCCGGCTATTCAGTTTCCTGAGAAGATTGATAAATCTCCAGCTCCATGTCATCAGGCGCAGTCGAAAGTGCAATGGGTATGAAGGCTTTTACAACACAGGGATCGAATTGTGAACCGGAACATCTTTCCAATTCATTCAGAGCCTTTTTATAGCTGAAAGGACCGCGATAGGGTCTATCTGAGATCATTGCTTCAAAAGCGTCAGCCACGGCTAAAATTCTTGCTTCGATAGGTATGCCTTCACCAAGCAGGCCTGCCGGGTATCCGTTGCCATCCCATCGTTCATGGTGGTGCTTTACAGCAGCAAGACAGGTGGTCAGGCTGGGTATATGCCCGATAATTGTAGCTGAAAGCTTCGGGTGGGATTTTAACAGTTCCCATTCATCTTCAAGCAGCTTTTCGTTTTTATTGAGCACGTTATCGGGGATGCCTATTTTCCCTATGTCATGCAGCAATGCTGCAGCACTGATGATTGTCACCTGCTCGGGAGGGAGTCCTAATGATTCCGCAATAGAAACTGCGTAGCGGCTCACTTTTCTGGAATGGCCGTATGTATATTTATCGCGCGCTTCCAGAGTAGCTGCCAGTGCATAGATCGTGCTGAGCACTTCTGTTTCAGCGCTCGCGTTGACGGGGGGTTCAGTGAGTGAAAACATGGTCTTTGAGGCGATCGAAGTCCTGTTCTGCCCCGTGCGCTTGGCATAATAAAGCGCGGTATCGGCGGAACTGCAGAGTTCATCCAGGGTTCTCCCATCACCGGGCCACGATGCCATCCCTATACTGACGGTAATATCCAGTTGTTTACTCGACATTTCGAAGCTGATTCTTTCACGCACACGCTCGGCAACACTGAACGATTCGACTGTTGTGGAGTTAGGCAATATAATAGCGAATTCATCGCCACCATAGCGGAAAGCAAGGTCTGACGAACGTATTGAACCCCTGATCAACTTGCCTGCCAGCGCCAGTTGTTTATCTCCCGATACGTGCCCGAAGGTGTCATTGTATTTCTTAAAATTGTCCAGGTCCAGTAGAAGTAATGTGAGCATATCGCCGTAGCGAGAGTGGCGGTTTATCTCCTCAGTTAGCCGTTCATCGAAATGCTTGCGGTTAAACAATTCGGTTAAAACGTCTATACGTGCTGTTTCTTCCGCTCTGGTATACAGCCTGCTGTTTTCTATAGGCGCGGCTATTTGCGACGCCAGATGCTCAAGGAGCGTGACCTGCTCATGGCTATAAGCGTAGGGTTTAAGGCTGCCCAGTATGAGAACACCGATCACTTCTCCTTTGACCATTAAAGGCAAAAATAGAAGTGAGTGTATCCCTCGCTTGGCATATTCAGTGGCTGTCCAGAAACGTTTGTTACGGGTCAGGTCCCGTTCGTAGAACGGTTTTTTATTGGTGAATACCCATTCAGTAGCAGTGCCTGCCAGCGGTATTTTCTGGCCTGTGCGCCAGGCGGAGCCAACGTCGGTAGTGAGAGCGGAGAAGCAAATTTCATTACTTTCCACTGTTGTAATTGCGGTAAAATCTGCTTCTACAACTTCTTTTAGCTCACTGACGAAAACGTCGTATACTTCTTTAATGTTCAGGCTCGAAGATATTACTCCGGCCAGACGGTTGATTAGGGAAAGCTCCTGTTCCCGCTTTTTTAACTGATCCTGCAGGTGTTCTTTCTCGAGGCTGGCTGCAATTTGCGCGCATGTTTTTTCTGCCCGTGTTATCTCCTCAAGTGTGTAAGGGCTTTTATTTTGCTTATCTCCCAGTGCGAGCAAGCCGATAATTTTTTCACGGCTGAGTATGGGGATAAACATTTGTATATTAAATTGTTCCATTTTATTCTTTTCTTGCTTCCATAGAGTTCTCAGCTCAGGTGAGATGTCGGCAGCTTCATTACGCAAAGTTGAATGATGTTTTTTTATCCATTGAATGATCGGGCTGTCCTGTTTTATGAGGAACAGAGGAAGATTATCTCTTGCAGGAACAGCAAAACGGATGAGAAAGTCTTCGTCCGCAGTATGAGGAAGCAGCAAAAACGCATGTTCACACCTGAAGGTGCCACAGATTAAAGTCAGGAATTCATTACCCAGGTCATCCAGGCCGGGCATCTCTTTTATTTTTTGCCGCAGAAAGTTGTCGAGTTTCTGGTGATATTCATAACTATCTCTGTAAAACAGCTTATTAACCTGAGTTACTGTTGCATCGCGTAACAACAATACTGCGAGTATTATGGCAATACATATAAGGCCGCCTAAAAAATAGTTCAGGGGTATGACTTGAATACCGAAAAATGTATTGGCAATTAAATAGGCTCCCAAATAAATCCCCATGCCTATTCCCGCCATGATGATGAATGTTAAACCGCGATGTAAACCGAATCGCATATTTAACAAGTGATATTTAACTACTGCAAAGGTGAGTATCAGTCCGTTAAAGATATTGCCGATGTGTGAGATCGGATAATCCTGTCCCAATTTACTGATTGTAAACAAAGGGAAAACCAGATAAACTGTTGTGGCCGTAATCAAACAAATAATCTGCTTACGCAGAATAGGGTCTATTGCTGCCCTGAATTTATTAGTCAGCCGGTAAATATCAAATAGCAGTAAGCCATAAGCATATCCGGCGTAGGGAAATACCCACATTCCATAAACCGGTACTACAGCTTCACCTAATTTAACATCCGCAGGTAAAAACAGTATAGCCACGATGCAGACCAGCGCCGTGCCAATGTACGCCAGGTAGTATTTGGGTTTAGCGCTCTCGTAGAATGAACGTAGGAAATAGTGCAATTGGGTGAACGCCAGCGCAAGGATACAGAGGACGACTTTTCCGATATAGATCTTCGCATCGATAAAAAGATCGCTGCGGAACAATAAATCGCCAAAGCTGCATAAAATAGCGGTGAAGACAAACAGGGCAAACAGCTTATGCTGACGTTGCCATGGCTGATTAGCGGTAAGGATGATAAAGAGGGGAACAAATGCAATGCAGGCTATAAGAGGTATTAAAGAATATACATTCATATATTATGTTCTATTACGTAGTGGTGACAATTATGTATACTGAATTTCGAATTGTCAATACATCTGACAATTTTCAAACGTACATATAGTACTAAAGTACAATGTTTTGGAGAGGAAACCGGGCAGAATCTACCTGCAGCTGAAACAATGTTTCGGGATTATTGAGGACAATTGACAGGATACATGAAATTTGAATCAGGAAGTGATTGTGTTCTAGAAGATTGTTCTATCGGATGTGTAATATTGTGTCAGGAGGGAGGATGTAATAATAGACAGTCAAGCTGCGGGGTATTAGTACTTTTTTGCTTTGTAGCTCTTGCTCAGTCCCTGTAGTTTTAAGCTGAGTTTATCCAACTCGCCGTCAGTCGGTTGTTTGCCCAGCTCCAATCCGTAGCTAAGGAAGAATTCGAGGAAGCTTCGCAGGAGGTCTCTTATTCCTTCTTCGAACTGATGGAATTCCTCCCTGGTTACCCCATCGTTGTGCTGCTGTTGTACGCTCTGCTCCAAATGGCTGTCAATAATGAAATGAATAAATTCGGAGACACTCATGTCGCCGCGGTTTTCTTCAATTTTCTCTACGGTCTCCGCATCGAGTATTAACATTCTTTTTTCCGACATACGCATCTCCTCCATATAAATTTTATTTATCTACAGAATCTTTGAAATTCAGGACTTCCAGGACAGCGTCAATGCTTTTACGCAGGTGGTGACCTTTTTCGGTAACTATATAGGTAACGGAAGGATTGCCGAACTCAACTTTATCAATAAGGTCCTGTGAAATTAGAAATTTCAAATATTTTTGAATCTGGTTGTAGCTCATATTGGCGCCATACATGATTTCAGTTTTACCTGCCCCGTTGGCACCGATCCTCAGCATCTCGCTTATAATTTCGATATTTGACCGCCGCTGGTTCATATCAATCCCCGTCCCAACCTGATTTAGCTTAATTTGGAAGTCCGTGTAATATATTACACTTTTTTACGCATTTTCAACAGGTTTGATGCCTCAATTATTTTTTTCTAAAAAGCCGTAAAAACCTGTCCTGATACTCACTCCAGAGGTTCCATTGCCTCAGTTCGCTGACCAATTCCGGCGCTCTGGACGGGTCTTTCCCGGCTATTTCAAAGAGTTCCTCGATGTTGTCCCTGGCAGCACGTGGAACTCCCGTCTTATCAACATTTAACAATCCCCGGCCGTAAAACTCGGAAACATTATTATAAACGGAATTCCTGGTAAGCTCGAAGGTGAATTTGAGCAGCGACACATCCCACATCTCTTCCACCCCTTTGATCACTGTGCTCAGGGGATCGCTCTGGTTGTCAATGCGCTGATATATTTTATCCACCAGCTCCGGCAGAGGCTGTGAAATAATATTCATCTCCCTGGGCTCGTTTTTGTATGAATAGAAGACACCCGGCTCATGCGGATTTTTCTCAGCAAGCATCTGAATATATCTCCTGGCAGGCCCGCTGAAGCCCTCGATATTGATCAGATATGCCGGCGTAATAATTTTGGGTTTGGCAGCTATTACTCTACCTTCTCTGATTACGTTCACCTCATGCATTAGTTCGGTAATCATGTAATAGTAGATGTTGGTAGTACCGAAGGTTGCCAGGTTTTGCCTGGGAGGCCGCAGGACCTCGGTGTTTTCTATGGCATATTGTATTTTATCGTCCGGTTCCATCGGCTTAAAACTCTCAAAAAAACATTTGGATCGCTTCGAAATTCCGTTTAACGCGGTCTTTTCCCCTGATAATTCCGTTGGGTTCAGTATTATGCCCCGGGACAATATATTCGACATCCAGTCCCGACAACTTATCGATGCTGTTTTTAAGTTGCAGCATATCGCCTCCGGGGAAATCGGTTCTGCCTATGCTCATAAAAAAGATGACATCGCCTGTTATCAATATTTTCTTTTCAGGCAGGTACAGGCATACGGAGCCGGGAGAGTGGCCGGGAGTCAGGATTACCTGCACCTGAAATCCGTCTTTGCCCAGGTCCAAGGCGCCTTCCTGCAGATGGAATAGCGGCGTGAACTGCGGGGCCTTAATGCCGAACAGTTTATATAGATTTACGTCGACTGTTTTCCTGAATTCGTCTTCTTCCCTGGAGAGCGTAATTCCTGCTTTGCTTTGTTCAACGATCCGTTCATTAGCTTCGCAATGATCGGGATGGGTATGGGTATTAATAATTAAACCGATATCTTCCGTTTTAATGTTGTCGCTTGCCATTGCCCGTTCCAGGCTTTTAAAGCATTCTTCCCCTGTCTCATTTCTAATATGACCGGGATCTATAATTACGTGGGGACGATCTCCCTTCAGAACATTGACGAAAACACACGTATTACAATTATTACCCATCCCCTGCCAGATGTAGCAATAAACTTGATCGTCCAACTTAACCGGTTTGTGGCTAACCATTTCAGTACACTGTTTCCTGATCACGCTACGATAAGGAAATTATATGTTATCTTCATAGCGATATCCACTATATTTGTAATAATAGAAAACGCCCGTATGCTTGGAGAAAGTGCAGGATATGCTTCGATCCGCTGGTGATGCTCTCGGGAAATGCTGCATCTGATAATATTCAGATCAGGTTCATCAGCTGGCGGAAGGCGGAATCAATATTGCTATGGGTATCCCCTGTTATCGATCCGATGATGGATGCGGCAACTTTTAAGACCTTATTCTCTTCGGTTTCACCGAGGATATCCAGCATTTGCTCTATCCTTGCGCCAAGCATTACCTGGTCTTGCGCATTGACTTTTCTGGACTTGGGCAGGGCAAGCAGGGGATCGGTAAAAAGCAGGGGTCGCATTAGCGAGCTTTCGTAGACAAAACGGGTCTGGCGGTTGGTCTTTGCTACGTACCAGGAGGCCCTGTCCTCTTCTGAAGGTTGTATCCACTCCAACCCGTAGATTACCTGGCAATTAATGAAATCATGTTTGATCAGAAAATTTATGGCCTCAAAATCCTTGACTCCCATGGTCAACTGAAAAAAAATATCTCCCAGTATGTTATCTTCTATGCCTTTGATCATAGCCGTGTGCCGGCAGTCTTCAGGTATCTGAAAAATGTTGTATTCCAGTGACCCGTGAAGCACCGTATGTGCTGCTTCATGTCTTAATGCCCCTTCCCTGCCGTGCTTACTGTATTTCGCCAGTCTTTCTGCGCAAACCAGCAAACGGGGATAACCGCGCAGGACATCGAACGTGCAGGCTGATGCTTCATCTATGGGAGCAAAGGTCAATCCAAGCTTGAATTTTTCTTCCCTGATGAAGTTGTGCAGGTCTGCGTCGGTATCGAAAAAGTAGACTTCTATTTTATAGGGGATACTGTGGCCAAAACGCTTGTAGCAATCGGTGAGCACTTCGGTTGCTTCTTTTTTGAAGCCTCCCGGGATATCACCTCTGGTGAAAAAACTCAGATCCAGCAGCGTCATATCTGACCAAATCAAAGATATCAATGTTGAGCACTAAAGTCAATAATCGTGATACAATAGGCCGATTGTTTTTCAAGGATACTAGAAATGAAGAAAATATGGGCTCCCTGGAGAATCCAGTATATTGAAAAAGCCGGCAGGATGGAGGGCTGTATACTGTGTGATAAGCCAGCGGAAAAAAACGATGAGATAAACCTGATCCTTTACCGCGGCCGGAAGAACTTTGTCATACTGAATGCATACCCCTATACACCCGGCCATTTAATGGTGGCGCCCTATCGGCATGTCGGCGATCTAAACGATATTTCAGAAGAAGAGTCACGGGAACACAATGAGGTAATCAAATTATGCCTGAACCTGTTAAATACGACGGTGAAGCCGGATGGTTTTAATATCGGCATGAACTTGGGCAGGGTTGCCGGGGCCGGCGTATTGGGGCATGTACACACCCATATAGTGCCGCGGTGGCAGGGCGATAATAATTTCATGCCGGTTGTGGCAGATGTAAAAGTCCTTTCCGAAGGCCTGTCAGCGACTTACAAGAAATTAAAGGACGGGCTGCAACAACTGCAAAAATAGTATCTGCCGGGCTACCTGATACTACTTCACCAATCCTTATCCCGCTTTATAACCTGTGCTGCATTGCGTGGAACATATGAATTTCAACCAATCCCGGCTATTTAACGCAACCTTTTTGCAACCGATGCGTTAGAAGTATTATTATCTGCTTAAATAATCATTTACAATTATGATAGTGGAAGATTTGAAGACGGAAGGGGAGCTGGTAAAAAAGGCCCAGCATGACCGTGAAGCTTTCGGTGAGCTATATGAGATCCATTATTCCAGGATTTTTAATTACGCATTGAAGCGCACTGCCAATGTTCAGCTTGCCCTCGATATCACATCGATTACCTTTTTAAAAGCCTTAAACCAGATCAAAAAATACCGCTGGCGGGATATACCTTTTTCTGCATGGCTTTACAGGATAGCCAGCAACGAGATTGCCGACCATTTCCGCAACGGGAACAACAAGATGGCCAAGCTCGATGAAATCGCGCCAATACTGGATACGCGTGAATTTTCTGATGATATAGCCGAAGCCGAAGAAGAACTGGCCAGGCAGGATGAGTTTTTACGCTTGCACGAAAAACTGGCGGAGCTTCCCGATAAGTACCAGGAAGTAATAACGCTGAAATTCTTTGAGAAGAAAAAAATCAAAGACATCGTCGAAATACTGGGAAAAAAAGAAGGCACGGTGAAATCCCTGCTTCACAGGGGACTGGAAAAACTGAAAGAAAAAATGCAGTGATGCAACTTTTTTATAGGGAACATCATTATATATATGCAAGGGCTGCAAAATGATGAACAAAGAAGAGTTTATCAATAAGCTGGAAAGCGTTAAGACTCCCGATCTTGTTGTTAAAGGGCACAAGGAGAGACTTAAGTTCGTCCTCCTCAACATGCCCTCGTCCGCGCATTCGGTTGAAAAACTCAAGACGCCTGTCAGTATCAGCGCAAGAATCAGGGCATGGATCGATTCATCGAGACAGCCGGCTTGGAAATTGGCCGTGGTAGGATCCATGGCCACGTTTGTCGTAGCGGCTATCATCGCCATCGGTATGTTTTTAACCGTATCCTCCCCGGCAGCGGTTGCTGCTGATATTGTTAAGCGGGATCCTGCTGTACAGCAAAAGCTGAGCGGCAGCGGAGAGATAATTATCATCAGGGTCGATGTGAAGGACAGGACCGCCAATGTGATATGCGGCAGAGGGCAGGGTGACTTTATGGAGGCGGAAGTCGACCTAGAAGTCAGGACGGTTGTGAGCGTCAGGCATTATGAAGGTATTTTCATACTGGAACTGCCCCTGCAGGAACAATCCGACGCCATCAAAATAGCGTTATCCGATCCCAAAGTAAAGGACATGATCGATAAAGGCGGAAAAATAGGCAGGGTTTTCCCCTCGTTTTCATCGATTTCATCGATGACGATTGTCAATGGAAATATGGTCAAGGTCACACCGGCCACCAACCTGGTGATTGTACCAATTGATGTCGATGGTAAGATCTGGCTGATCCAGGTCAACCTGACGGAGAGTAAGACTGAAAGGATACTGGAGCCCCAGTTTAAGCAGTTATCTGAAAACGATTTCCGCTTGATCACCGAGCTTTAAAAAGCTTCACGTAATTCAGCTATCAAAGGAGGTTAATATGTCTTCAAGCTATCCTGAAAAAAGTATTAAACAAAAAAAGACGGCTGTCTTTTCCCTGTTTGCAGCCGTTATGCTTGCCGCTTTTGCCCTCGCGGGGTGTTCCTCGACAACAGCTTCAGTGGTTCAACCGCAAGCAGTAACTCTACCGACTGCTGCACCGGCTAATATACAGGCAGCATCTCTCTATGATGAGGGTGCCACTGTCGCGCTCTACGAGCGGGCTATCCCTGCAGTTGTTGAAATTGAATCGACAATAGAAGTCTTAACAAAATTGAACCCCTTTGGATTCAATGTGCCCAATCAGCAGGGTCAGGGCTCTGGTTTCATCATAGATGACCAGGGTCATATCCTGACCAATAACCATGTTGTGGATAAGGCCACCAAAGTCAAAGTGCGCCTCAATGAAGGAACACAAATTGAAGCCAAAGTCCTGGGTGTAGATCGTAATAACGATGTAGCGCTGTTACAGGTGGATGCATCCAAAATCAGCAATTATCCTGCCCTGCCCCTGGGCGATTCAGACCAGCTAAAGCCGGGTCAGATGGCCATAGCCCTGGGCTCCCCTTACGGACTTCAGGGTTCCATTACGGTAGGAATTATTAGTGGAGTCGGCAGGTCCATCACAGGCGCCACGGAACGTCAGATGACCAATATCATTCAGACTGACGCAGCTATCAATCCCGGCAACTCGGGTGGTCCGCTGCTTAATTCGAGGGGTGAAGTCATCGGCATTAATACCGCAATAGAATATGATGCCAACAGCGTCGGCTTCTGCGTACCGATCAATACGGCTAAAGCCCTGCTGCCACGCCTGATCAGCGGTGAAAATATCAAGTCGGCCTGGCTGGGCATCGAAGGTATGCCCCTCGATACCGAGACAGCCAAGAAGCTGAACGTCTCAATTGAGAAAGGTGTCTACGTAATCAACGTTATACCCTCCGGACCGGCGGAAAAAGCCGGCCTCAAGGGGAGCGGAAGAGACGTGCAGAACGTCCCCACCGGTGGGGGAGATATAATACTGGCCGTTGATGAAAAACCTGTTTCCAAGGTGCAGGACCTTATCGCTTACTTCAACACCAGGAAGCCCGGCGATGAGGTTACACTAACCGTTCAGCGGGGAAATGAAAAGATCTCGGTACCCGTAGAATTGGGAGAGTGGCCGGAAAAATTAACTACCTCCACTTTGCCGGATACGCCGGATGGAAATGAGTTTGATTTCGGGCCGTTCAAATTCCGCTGGAAGTAACCTGATAGAAACTTTAGGGCGCCCCTCCTGCGCAATACAGGAGGGGTTCCTTTTTTAGAGGAACTTCTGCATCCAGATAACGTCGAAATCCTGGCCGAATTTCCTGCCGATATGCTTGAAGCGGCCGCATTCGACAAAGCCGTTTTTGGCGTGAAAATTCAGGCTTTGCTCATTGAGAGAGGAAATGTTCGCCAGCAGCGTTCCTATGCCGAGGCTCCTGGCGTCGTCTTCGATGACTTTAAGCAACCTTGTGCCCCATCCCTGCCGGTTGTATCCGGGCAGGATGAAATAGGTCAGCTCCGAGCTGCGGTTAAAGGCCTCCGTGGGCTGATGACTGCGCAGCAATCCGAAGCCGATAACCCCGCTGCCGGGCGCTTCAATTACGTAGAAAACTCCGCTGCGACAGATGCCTTTCAATATATCGAAGAAACCGTCTCCTGCCTTTTTATCGGGGTAAGCTGCAAAGCTGTGTTCCACAAAATAGTTGAAAATTTCCACAACGGCGCTGCGATCGCCGTCTTGAACTTTCCTGATGATGCAAGCAGTCATTATAACTACCCGACGTGAATTCAGGCTACGAACTCCCGAACCACCTGTTTGAGCCCGGACTTTTTAGCTTCTTTTGCCAGCATTGAGAGTATCAGGCCTATGGCGCACATTATAGCGCCCGCGATGAATGCATTGCGGAAACCTTCGTTCAGCAGATCGTGCGGTATTGCAGCCGCAGAAAGGCTGGAGCCGAGCATCGAGCTGGGCAATGCGGCTGAGAAGACGGTTTCATAGATGGCCACACCCAGGACCATGCCCAGGTTTTGAAAAGCCCTTGATGCAGCCGAACCGGCGCCCAGTATCTCCTGCGGTATGGAATTCAGGGTCAGGCTGTTATTCGGCGGCACGAATGCGCCCATGGATACGCCTATCAATACAAGGTATATGATTACAGGCATGAGGGTAGGCATGGTGAGTGTAAACGCAAATAATAGCAGGGCGAAGGTTGTCCCTGTCATCCCCAGCGAACACAAGATGCGCGCTCCAACGCGGTCGGACAGCCGCCCCATCAGGGGGCTCATGATGATGTAGATGATGGAGCTGATCAGAAAGAGCGCGCCCATGACGCTGGATTGGAGACCGCTGATCAGTGTCAGGTAGAAGGGGAGCAGGAAATTGCCACCGGCAAACATGGACCAGGCGACCAGCGCAGCAAATGCGCCGAAGGTAAAGGTCGGTATCTTGAATAGATTTAGTTTCAGAAGCGGGTCTTTGCAGCGTCTCTCCCAGAGTATGAAGGACACGAGGAGGATCGCAGAAACAATGAACATGCTGACGATTCCCCAGTGGTGCCAGCCCAGTTGCTGGCCCTCATTAAGAACGGATACCAA
>JAQUQM010000056.1 GCA_028716085.1 Dehalococcoidia bacterium
TGGGCTGCGAGAAAAATATCGCTTAGCGTGTGTAAATTCAAGCTATGGAGGTTAGCTTGAAATCCAGGTGTGATGCGGGTTTTAGGGCGACTTTACGCATTTACGAAGGAATCCTTACGCATAGCCATTACAGGGCGGCATTAGCTTTTTCCTCGTTCCTTTGCCCGCACCTCCATCGGCGTCCCTTGCGGTTCGCTTGCCCGATGTTCCAGGCGGAGATACGGGTTTACCGTGTTTCATAACTATTACACGGATAGCGTAGACCCTGTCTATTCCCCGGTGATATTCTATCCCTGTGCCCGTAAAACAAAGACAAGCATCCAATCACACACCATTTTGGTCCTAGCCTGTCAGCATCTTTGGCTAGTTTGAGTTGACGAGGTTTATCAACAGTTCACATATGTTGGTCATACTATCCAGCCTAGCGCCCCAGCCGCCTAATGCTGGCAGCATTGGAATCACCTCGCGGCATTTCCTCCTCTTACGAGGGGCTTCATTGTCCCGATGGCTTCAAACCAAGCCGTTACCAGCTTCGCCTGCATCGGTAGGCTATCGTTGAGGGAACAACGAGTCTCTCTACCTCTTTCGAGTTGAGACAATAACGGTTATAACTTCACGTCGCACTTGCTCAAACTCACCCTATGTGGCGCTTATTGCAGCTATGAGCTCCACCCTGGTTCGATAAAACGTTCCTTTTTTCTTACCCGTGCGGCGGGACAACCCCTTTCCACACGATCTGCACTTGTGCAGTTCAGAGACAAGCAGCGCTTGTTTCGCCACTGGCTTACCGGCTTTATCTTCGCAAGCGTACTTGCAGCCATCGGCAAAACCGGTACAGCCCCAAAAGAACTCGTTCTTTTCTTTCTTCTTGATTCGTCTAAGCGGCTTTCCGCAATCCGGGCAAAGCGGCGCATTCATCTTTATGCCGACCCCATTTTGCTTGACGCCGGCGACCTCGGAACTGATGTATTCCATGAGTTCAGCAACAAAGGAAACCGCGTCACGTTCTCCTGCCTGAATAGCTTTTTGCTGTTCATGCCATAATGCCGTCATATCGGGATACTTGGCCGGATCCGGCAAGGTGTCGTAGAACTCTCTAGCGGTCGGTGTGCTGATAATGTTTTTGCCCTTCTCCGCCAAATAGCCGCGTTCAAACAGCGTCGCAATAATGGTGTCCCGTGTAGCCGGCGTACCGATTCCGCCGTGTTCGCCATCCTTGTCTTTGTCCTTCTCCACCAGCAGTTTTCGCAAACGATCATCGCGTACATACTGGGCCACGCGGGTAAGGTCTGACAATAATGTCGCTATCGTGTATAGCGGCCTTGGTTTCGTTTCCATTTGATTAGCTGTGGCATCTGTGCAGTCGCCGCCCTGCCCTGCTTTCAATACTCGAAGATCAAGAGCAAGATCGTTCTCATCGCCCTCTAAATCCTCATTGCCCACATCGTTTTTATAGAGCATCTTACAACCGGCTAAGGTCGTCACATTCGAGCGAACACCAAACCTATGTTTTGCAGCTTCGACCAATACATCGGTCTGGTCGTACTGATGCTTAGAAGCTGTTTGGAAATTATCGCGTCAAGCCAAATGATTCAGCATGATGCGGGTCATAGCTATGTAAATCCAAGTTTCGTCGATGCGAATCAGTCGTTCGTAGGTCTTACTGAGACGACGCGACTGGTTTAACCAAGCGAAGGTTCGTTCGACGACCCAGCGCCGAGGCAGCAAAGTAAAGCCGCGCGTTTCTTTGGGACGTAATACGACCGCCAGACAAAATCTGAAACAATCAGCGACCCATTGAACCAAACGCCCACTATAGCCGCCATCCACCCAAATCTTCCGCAGTTTCTTGCAATGGCCGGGCAGGTTTTGTAGCACTAAGCGGGCTGCATCGCGGTCTTGAACACTGGCAACGGTCACCCTGACGGTTAACAGGAGGCCCAGCGTATCGACCAACAGATGACGTTTGCGTCCGTTGATCTGTTTCCCGGCATCGTAACCACGTACGCCAGGTGTTGCCGTCCCTTTAACGCTCTGGCTATCCAAGCAACCAGCGGTCGGCTGTTTGTGCCGGCCCAATTTTTGCCGCAACCTGGATCGGAGTAAATCATGGAGACGAATCCAGGTGCCATCACACGACCAACGGTAAAAATAGTAATAAACAGCCGTCCAGTGAGGAAACTCGCGTGGCAACTGACGCCACTGACAACCTGTCTTCAACACATAGAAGATGGCGTTTAACACTTGGCGAAGACTTAATTGCCGGGGTCTACCTACCCGTGACTCGGGTAAATGCGTTTTTAAATACTTCCACGCCCCCTCACTCAAATTGCTCGGGTAACGCTTTTTCCGTTTTTTGTGCTCATACTATTCATTTCATTTCATAATCAAAATGGATACCTTATGGGCGAAAAATAAATTTCCAAACAGCTTCTTAGGCCAGAATTGCGCGATATACGCGCGGGCAATCAGCAGGTAGATTTTTTGCTCCCCGTCCGTCAACTTACCAAAATCGGCGGTGGCTTCCGTCGGAATAATGCCGTGGTGAGCGCTTACCTTGCCGGAATTGAAGGCCCTGCTTTTAATGGACGGGTCAGCCCTTTGCGCGACAACGGTTAACGCGGGAGCTGTTTGAGCAACAGCCGCCAATACGCTCGGTGCATCGGCATGTTGATCGTCACTGAGATATTCGCAATCACTGCGGTTATACGTAATGAGCTTGTGTTTTTCTCGCAATGATTGAGTAATATCTTTGGTCTGGTTTGGCATAAAACCGAACTTGCGCGACGCGTCCGTTTGCAGCTTTAACAGATTGTATGGCAACGGTGGATGTTGTTCTTTCTTTTTAGTAGCCGCGCTGATGATCGAGGCCGTCGCACCTTTAACGGTATCTGCGATACCTTGAGCATGAACTTGATTGGCAAGACGGCCTTTTTCGTCAACCGGATCGCCCTCGACAATTTGATAACGGGCAGGAAATGACACCTCACCAAAAGCGAATTGCCCTATGACGTTGTAGTAATAGCTTTTAGTGTGCGCCTCAAATTCCCTATCTCGTCGCACCACTAACCCAACAATAGGCGTTTGCACCCGGCCCACACTCAAAACGCCCTGATAACCTGACTTACTGGCAGCCAGCGTATAGGCACGGCTCATGTTATACCCGTAAAGCTGATCGCCCACACTACGGGCTTCCGCTGCGGCAGACAAACCCGCAAACTCGCGATTGTCTCGCATAGCCGTCAGCGACCGTTTCACGACGCTGATATTGTTGTCGTTGATAAGCAAACGCATGACTGGCAACTTACAGGCCGCATAAGTCAGGATTTCATCGACCAGGAGCTGGCCTTCGTCATCGGGATCGCCTGCATGAACGATGCTATCGGCTTGCTTCAAAAGATTGGTAATAATCTTGAGCTGATCTTTTTTATCGCCTGATGGTTTCTTTTGCCAAGGGATATGCGAGATAGGCAAATCGTCCATAGCCCACTTGCCATACCGAGGATCATAGTCTTCCGGGTCTAGCAATTGCAGCATGTGACCGTAACACCACGTCACATAGTCATTACCACACTCATAGAAACCCTCTTTTCGCGAACCACCGCCTAAGCCATCGACTATGGCCTTAGCTAGGTCGGGCTTTTCTGCAATAAATAATCGCATATCAAAATCTCCATTTACCAAGTGAAAACAGGGCGAATAACGCCCTTTATTTGCGAACGATTGACTAAGCCAAAATACCGGCTATCAAACGAGAGGGGACTCACATCAGTCATCAGCAACACATCAGAATCGCCAAGTTGATACTCACCCCGAAGAACGGGCAAAGGCCGTCCCTGTTTATCAGCAGAAAGCGGCCTACTGAACGGCAGCAACTCACCGTTTACGCGAACACCCTCATCAGAAACACTGACCTTGTCTTTTTTAGCCGCTAAAATTTTTTTCATCAGGTAGGCATAATCGCCTGGGCAAAAACCCGCCCCGAAGTACCCGCGTCTCTTCGCTTCGTCGAACACATTGCCAGGCGGAGGACAAAGCAGCACATACTCGCCCTTTGCCAAGGGCCGCTCAGTCATCCAGTAAAGCCCGATTGGAATACTCCCGGATGTGTTGATCCTGGCTCCCACTACATGGCAGACCATACCCAACGCCAAAAGAGCAGAACCCACCCTAGCGGTTCCTGATGTTAAACGTTTGAATAGACTCATAGCTGGATAGCCGCCTCTGTTTCCATCGCTTGAACCCGGCGTATTTTGTCACTGTTCCGCGGTGCCGGAATGGAGGCCCGCGCTTGAAATATATTGTCCTTAAAATACAGGGGTTGCTTGCCATAAATGGCCGGGTAGCCAGCGACGTATACAACCATATCGCCCGCTTCAGCAATGTCCCCGTTTTCCGTCTTGACTGGCCCTGGCATCCGCAGGCATTCATCAGGCGTCAACAAAGGCCGCTGCACTTCCTGGATAGTGCGTGACACTTGACCGAGCAAAGCACTGGTGCGTCGCCCGCTGGTGGTGATCTGCTCCTTGGCTACGGTAGTCTGGCCAGTCAGCTTGGAAAGATGCTCAGCTGTCTCTATACGGTTCGGTGGATAGGCATTCTGAACGTGACAGTTCGACGTGATGCCCTCATCGGCGCCATAACCGGTTTCGCGGCTCTTGAGCTGGTTAATATCCTGGCAAATGAGGTAGCACTTGATGCCATAACCGGCCACGAAAGCTAATGACTCTTGCATGATTTCCAATTTCCCGAGGCTTGGGAACTCATCGAGCATCATTAACAGGCGATGCTTGTAACGGGCAACCGGCCGGCCGGCCGTTCTCGAAGTCCATTTTGTCGGTCAGTAGCCGTACCACCATATTCACCATAACACGCACCAATGGCCGCAAGCGGGCTTTATCGTTCGGCTGAGTGACGATATAGAGGCTTACAGGGTTATCGTGGTGCATTAAGTCCTTGATGGCGAATTCGGATTTACTGACATTGCGAGCTACGATGGGATCGCGGTACAAAGCTAAGTAAGATTTAGCCGTAGAAAGCACTGAACCAGCTTCCTCATCGGGTCTATCCAACATGTCACGCGCAGCAGAACCAATAACAGGATGATTTTGGCCGTCAATATGCCCGTAAGTCGTCATTTCCATCCAAAGCTCAGCAATGTCGCGGTTGGGGTCAGACAGCATGGCATCAACGCTCGGTAGGCTGGCCGTGGTGCCATTCGCTTGCGCCTTGTAAAGTGCGTGCAATATCACACCAACAAGCAACGCCTGGCCGGTTTTTTGCCAATGGCTTTCCAAGCCCTTACCGTCCGGATCAACAATCAGAGTGGCAAGATTTTGTACATCGCCCACTTCGTTTTCTGTGCATACTCTGATTTCATCCAATGGATTCCAGCAAACACTGCCGTTAGCAATGGCAGGCTCGAAGCGCAGCACCTTGTTTTTCGCGTGCTTCTGTCGCCAGCCCGATGTCAATGCCCAAAGCTCGCCTTTCAAGTCGGTGATGACAGCGCTCTGGCCCCATGACAGCAGCGTCGGAACAACCAGGCCGACACCTTTGCCGGAACGGGTGGGAGCGTAGCATAAAACATGCTCCGGGCCGTTGTGTCTTAAATAGTGTTGTTTGCCATGTCTGTCCAGCCAGCCGCCGACATAAACACCGGCACTGGCGGCAGGCTCTTTGCCGATAATGTATTGCCATAAGGTACGCGACTTGGGAAGCAAACCGGCCTCTTGAATATCCTTGCTATTGGCCCACCGTGCCGAACCATGCAGGTATGCATTTGTTTTGGAGGAATTAGCCAGAACCATTCTGGCGACAACCAAACCCATCAAACCGGCACCGGCAACGAGGATACCCACGCTTCCGGCCCGCATGAAGGTATCCGGGTATTGGCTATACCACTTATCAGCCCATTGCATAATTTTCCAAGGGGGATAAATATGATCGAAATGTCCGCCTAATGCGGTCTGGTATTTGAAGTCGCTAGCAAAGAATTGTGTGGCCGCTTGCAAGCCGCTACCCATGGACAGCACGGCCAACACCGGGATTAATTTTCCCGGCCCCTTTTTCTTAGCCCGCACCTGCGGACCTACCGCATTATTGAATCGGTCTTTCATCGGCTTCTCCCTTTTCTTTTAATGGCACCATTCGCCGTTACGGTGACGGCATCACCCACGGCAAGGCGTTTGAGGCGTCGAGCGGTTGCGTCGTCAATCGGCAAAACCATGATTTCCTCTCTGCGTTTAAGAAGGGCTACTATCTGACCATCCACCTGACGGGTGCCTGCGAAAACAGTGGGCCCGCCTTTATCATAATTATACTGTGTAATATTCGATATATCTAACACTTTTAAGCGAGTTTTCTCGCGTTCAGCAATGTAGCTATCCGCTGCGGCAAGTCCGGCTGTTACTGTTCCAAAAATACTCCGTCGCAATTCGTTATCTGGTTGGGTTCCTTGCTGCTCCAGGTGATGTGGTACATTGCCCGGCAATAGCACTTCACTTCCGCTGGCGAAGCGAACCACAGGGACATGGGACAAATTTCGCAAGCCGTTGCGAGCTTCGGGCGGCGGTGCTTTTCCAACGCGGCCAATGTTGGGCTTACTGGGGAATCCGAATCTGTTGATTCCGTTGTTGACGCTATCTGCTGTTCGACTTGTAGCGGCTCCGGCTGATCCAACGCCGCTAATGCCGCTTCCAGTTCTTCGTCCTCGCTTATTTGTTGAGTCATGTTTGTTCTCCGGTTGGTTGTTGCTAGATAATAAAGATTGACGACGACGCTCTAAGGAGGCATCGGCAAATGTGACTGGTATATGGGAGGACACCGCCGTCCGGACGATCTTTTCCTTAAAATCGTCGGTGCCATTGACAGTAATAAGATTGCCGTACCGTTCCATCGCCATGCGTAAGGCGGCTTCTAGGCCATCCGTAGTGGCCCCCCTGGACACCTTTAGCTTGTCGCCATCATCCCTGATTGCTGACGCACCCACCCTGTAAATGATCGTGCCTTTTTTTGTAACACTGTCCTGGCTGGCTTTGACATTTGACCTCATCCGCTGATCGCCGCCCGCACCCACAACATTGCCTTTAAGCCCCTGCGCCGCTTCACGCGCACGAAGCGCCGCCAAAGCTTCTGTATCACCTTCCGTGGCCTGGCTCCGCAACCAGTCAGCCCATTGCTGCGGCTGGTACTTCTTAAAGAGTGTTTCCTTATCCTGACGGTACTGCTCGTTTATAGTCTTTATCTTATTTCTCAGCGCCGTGCTCGTCAGCGAATACAGTAACTTTTTTTCTGCCCGCGAACTACCCATGAGCTTAATCGCCGCACGTTTTAGCTTTGCCGAACGCTTAGCTTCTTCAATCCCTCTGTTTTTATGGTCGCGGGCAATCTTCCACTCCCTGGTACGATTTGCGCTCCTACCTTGCTGTTCTGTTTTGTACCTGGCAAATAATAAGGTGGTATCGACATGCGAACGAACAGGACGGGCTTCATAGCTCCGTTTGGGTTTTTCGGTTTCTGTGTGAGAGGACGGGGCGAAAGTCCCGAATTTATTCTCAAGCTTCCCTTTCGACAATTCACGGGCAACAGAACTGGCCTTAACCATCAATCCATCTTGATTAGTAATCACCAGGCCATTGCCCCGCTCTTTTAACTCAAGCCCGTTTTCATCCATTACTTGATGTATTTCAGCCCATGACGTAGCCGCCTGCATCTGATCCAGACATTCCCGTTTAATCCAGCCCAACAAGCTCTCAACCCCGGCATGATGCTCCATAGCCAATGCACGGTTCTCGCTGCCCGCTTTATTGGCCTTATGATTCACCTGAGTAAGCCCGTATTCCTGCTCAAGTTTTTCGCATAGCTGTCCAAGCACTTTATGACTGTAATAGGGATCGAGAATGGTGTAGAGCGTCGGGTGGATCTTGTTTATTGCGATGTGAATGTGCAGGTTGTCGGTATCGTGATGCATCACGCTCACCCGTTGATGTTCCCCATAACCAAGTCCGTCACAGATTTTCGTTTCTATCTTCTTCAATATCATATCATTGGGCTGTTCACCAACTGGAAAGCTCACCACTAAATGAAAGGTCTTATCGGACTCTGCCCTCGTGTTTTTTCCTTGGGTATTGATGATTTCAAGAATTACCGCATCCGTTCTGTCAGATTGGCAGTTGGTAACAGATACAAAACCAACCCGCTCATTTTTATCCTGCTCGTCGGTCAGGTACTTAATTAATTCAGCAAAGTCGCTCTTCGTAACCGACTTCATCGCTACCTGTTTTGCAATCATGTAAAGGCATTCCAAATTTTAGCGGCTAAAATTTTCACTTCCTCGCCCGGGGTCTAACAATAGACCGCATGACGTCGATCATTTTGTCTTGGGTCTCATCAATACGGGCCAACGCCGCCCGAATGGTCGCGTCTCCGAACCGAGCTGTACGGGCATCATTCGTCAGCCATAATTTGAGTAGACCGCCCAGGCGTCCAAGGTCGCCGTTGATTTTCGCTAATCGCTCGACCTCGTTGTTATCAACAATGCCGCGAATCTCGTAACCAATTCCCACATTACGTAAGTAAGCGGCAATGGTCAAACCCGCCCGTTCGGCATTTTCCTTAATTGCCGCCTCTTCCTCCGGTAACACAGGAACGCGAAGATGCTTGCCGTGTTTACGCGTGTTCTGTTTTTTATCGTGGTCTTTATGCATCGGTAAATTTTCCGGATATGCGGCGTTTAAATGAAGGCGGTAGCCAGCGACTCGCAGAGCAAGATGTCCGTTGAGTGCTTAGCGCGAATAAGGGGAGTGAAGTTAGACACCCTGTTCACAGGTTGGCTAACTTCACACATCTTGCCCGGCTTTTAAAACCGATGACTCCACGATAAAACACCGTTCATAATTCGATTTATACCATATTTTATGTAAAATTAACTAACAAAATTAAATAATATATCGAATTTTTTAAAAATTGGCTTATAATCGCCAGAAACCAACAAAAAACAGCCGATAAAACGAAGATTAAACGACGAATAAACGGCAAATTATCGATATGAGCAGACGCTATACTGAAGAGCTGGGCGAATGGATCAAGCAAAAACCGGCGAGGAAAGGGTACAAGAATCTGGCCGCTTTCCTGGCTGTCAAGTCTTCTGTTCAAGAAGCGCTGTCTGATGGTTATGCCGCCAAAACCATCTGGCAGCACATGGTCGAAACCAGGCGGATTGAATTCGGCTATGACACATTTCTAAAGCATACCAACCAATTGATCCGTAAACCGCAAACTTGCCGCGTTAATGAGACCCCCTATCCCTTATTAAAGCACCCACTGGCAATTCAGCGGCCGAGCAACCGGGAAGCCGGAAAGACAGCGGCGCAATCCCATCACGCCAAAGGTTTCGTATTTGATCCGGAACCCAACAAAGAGGAGTTATTTTAATGGCAGCCATACACATGGTTTTACAGGGCAAGGGCGGGGTTGGAAAATCCCTTATTGCGGTGATACTCGCGCAGTACAAGTCGCACCAGGAAAAACCGCCTTTATGTATTGACACCGATCCTGTGAATGCGACTTTTCATGGGTTTAAGGCGCTCAATGTCAAGCGCCTGCACATCATGGAGGGTGATGAAATCAATCCCCGGCATTTTGACTCACTGATAGAATTGATAGCCCCTGCCACCGCTGATGTCATCATCGACAATGGCGCCAGCTCCTTCGTGCCCTTATCGCACTATCTCATCAGCAACCAGGTGCCGGCTTTATTACAGGAAATGGGCCATGAGCTGGTTGTGCATACGGTGATAACGGGAAGTCAGGCGCTGATTGATACGGTGAATGGCTTTGCCCAACTTGTTAGCCAATTTTCAGCCGAGTCATCCTTTATCGTTTGGCTGAATCCTTATTGGGGAGCCATTGAGCATGAAGGGAAAAGCTTTGAACACATGAAGGCCTACCTGAATAACAAGAGCCGGGTAGCAGCAATTATTAACATACCCACGCTTAAGGAAGAAACCTATGGCCGAGATTTGGCAACCATGCTGCAAGCCCACTTAACATTTGACGAAGCCCTGGCCAATCCGGCATTGACCATCATGACACGGCAGCGGCTAAAAATTGTTAAAGCACAATTGTTCGACCAACTGAACAGTGCAGCGGTTTTGTAACAATGAGCGGGAAAATAGAAGAGCTGATAACGGAAATCGCGGTTAAACACGGGATAGCCGTTGGTCGCGATGACCCCATATTGATACTGCAAACGATCAATAACAGATTGATGCAGGACAGCCGGAAAGCTCAGCAGGAAATGTTGGATCAGTTTAAATCCGAGCTTGAAGTCATGTCGTCAAGATGGGGTATTGACGCCATGGGAAAAGCCGAACGCATCTTGAACGCATCGTTAGCGGCGAGTAAAGATGCCATGGGACAGGTTATGCTGAAAGAAGCCAAGGCCACAGCTGCTGACCTGCGGACGGAAGTGAATGCCGCATTGACTTATGTAACTATTCCTATTCGGGACGCTGGTCGTATTAGCCTGCTTAACGTCATGGCTTCATGTATAACCCTGCTTGCTGCGGCAGTCGCACTCTGGGTGACCCTCCATTGAAATGCCGGGGTCACCATGAGGTCGGCTTTGATCGATTATGGCTTGAAAAAATAATGAAAGAACTAACTGACTTACTTACGTTTTTTGGCTGTTTCTCGTGCGTGGTTTGTAGTTGTTTTTTTTGTTTTAACTGTTTTATATGTTTTAGGGGCGTTTTTAGCTTTAGAATTCATGACGTTATGCCTGTAACTATAACAAAAACAGTGTGAACTATAACAAAAACAGTGTGAACTATAACAAAAACAGTGTGAACTATAACAAAAACAGTGTGAACTATAACAAAAACAGTGCTAACTATAACAAAAACAGTGCTAACTATAACAAAAACAGTGCTAACTATAACAAAAGCCGTCTATAATTGTTTTTAAATCGCTAAATTAATACTTTTTTGAATTTATCCATTAACTATAAAAAAATATTTTTAAAAAAACCTAATATGAAACAGTAGGTTATAAACAAACTATAACAAATTCAGTGTGAAACAGGATATTGAAAAGAAATTCTTGAGGAGTTTTATGGCTAGAATAAAGAAAAAACCCCTACTGGCGTCGCAAATAGTTACCCAGGCTAATGAATTAGTTGAATCCCGTTATAATCTGACACTAGGTGAGCAACGGTTAATCTTCACAATGATTGCCAGAATTCAACCGGAAGATGAGGACTTTAAACCGTATCGCATCAGCCTTAATGAATTAGCTGAATTTTTAGGGATCAACAAAAATCATATTTATGCCGATTGCAAAAAGATCACTAAAAAATTATTAGAAAAGGTGGTTGAGATCAAGGAAACTGGAAGGCTGTTGCAAACTCACTGGGTCTCATCTGCTGATTATGTGGATGGCACAGGGACAGTTAATTTAACGTTTGATCCCTTGTTAAAACCCTACCTGTTACAGCTTAAAGGCAACTTTACTTCAAGTAAGCTTGAAATGTTGTTGAGCTTTAAAAGCCAGTACACAATGCGTATGTACACATTGCTAAAGCAGTATGAACGCTTACATAAACGTGAAATAGAATTACAGCAGCTTCGCAATACATTAGGCCTTGGAAATGATCAGTATAAACTTTACAGTAACTTTAGGGAGCGTATCCTTGAGCCAACCCAAAAAGAGCTTAAATCTCAAGCGGATCTGTATTTTGAATTTGATGAGATTAAGTATGGTCGCAAAGTAGGTGCAATTCGCTTTCGCATTTTTACCAAAAATTTTATTGAATCTTTACCCGACGATGCATTAATTCCGTCTTCTCATATTTTGCCGTCCCCAGAAGCAAACACAAATTCACAGCTTGATCAATTGATGTTATTAATACCTGAGCAGCATAAAACCAAAAAAACGGTACAGGCCGCCTTAGAAGCCTTTAAAAAGAAGCAAGGCTTTGATTACGTCAAGCGCAATATTTTGTACAGTAATGCTAAAGCCAATAAATCGTATGCGGGATTTTTGAACAATGCTCTAAAAGAAGATTGGGGACATGACTGGGAGCTGACTCAGCAAGAACCACTTAGTCCAACCGTCAAGAAAAAAATTATTGAAGTCTGGGAGCAGAACGGGTTTTCGAGCCGAGCAGAATATGATAAATTCATGTGGAAAAAACAGATGACGGAACATGGATATGAAAACTTGATACCAGCCGGTTACTAAAGGTCCCAATAAATTTGTGAAAACCTTAAAACACAACCTGATCAATAATTGATAAGGCCGGTTTGATATGCGGTATCTCCAGCGACAGTCCCACCTTAATCCTCCGCCATTTTTCAGTACTTGAGAAAGATATTCGCTCATGGCTTCGTTACTATCGAGCATGGTGACCTGTATTAAATACAGGTAGCTTTTCTTGCCTATTTCAACTTCCTGAAATAGTTTAATGGCCCGTTTAATATCAGTCTCCTGTGTGGATTTATTGCCAAGGCAAGTAGTATTCAAACGTCGGCTGGCAGTTAAGAATAGCTATAATAAAAACTTTATTGCCTAAGGTGAAGGGAGACCGCTAAATTTTTAGCGGCTAAAATTTTACCTGGATAGCCCTCGCCCTCCTCTAATCGAGGAAGAAGTTACTATTGCCTTGCTTCTTAAGCCATTGCAAAAGAGTAAGTTTTATAGCATGTTTTTTACATGCTTGATAATTACTCTAGGTTGTTCAATTACTGAGCTGCGCGATGAATTTTGAGCGGCACTGACAGGGACGTTTGTGCCGCGCGGCCAGGGAAGGCTTATGCCCGGCTGTTCCGGAACACGAGGACGGAGCAATTCGGGAGCCGGACAGTATAAAACAAGGATATTTTACGCTTCCCGCAAACGATTTGCAGGTTAACGCAGAGGATGTTCAGGTCTGACTATGCTTCGGGTGAAGTCGGCGTTTACAGGATATATTTCGGCATTTTTTTGGCCTGTTCCTGCCCCCTGTCGACCATGCTGCGCTGGCGTTCATCTTCCCATATATCGATGCCCTGCTCGTGTGAAATCTGGCCCCGGTCTATCATCAGGCAAAGGCCTTCACGCAAGCCTGCCAATTTCAGGATAATGGCATCTTTAGGGTATTCGCCTATCATCTTGAGCCAGTCCTGGTTGATCTTGGCATCGTGGCAATAGTCAATTCCTTCTGTTTCTTCGGCGTTCGTCGTGAAGGTTAAAAAAAACAGAAGTATCGAAATTAATCCGGTTTTCATCTATATCTCCTGGAACGGGTCATTGACATAACTATAGACCGGTTGGCCAAATTCGATAGTAAACCTGCTTTGTCTTTTTTGCCTGGTATCACATGATATGATATGAAATCATATCATTGGGTCAGTTCTTCGATTTTCTTATCGATAGCGTCCTGCAGGACTTGCCAGCAAAACTTTTGCATGCTGTCAGGCGTATGCTCGGCAATGTATTTCAGTTTTAAAAGATAAGGCTCGGGCAGTCTAAGGTTGTATATTTTCAGGACATCGTCCCTTATGCCGGGCTCTTGCCAAGGATAGGTAGTCGATGCTTTGCCGGCAAAGCCCGGGGTCGTGCTTTTTGTTTCGGCGCCGGCAATAAAGGCTTCTAAATCCTGAATATTGCCGCTTGCTCCAGGCAACTTGCTCTTTAATTTACTCATCTTTGAATACCTCTTTATACAATGCTTCCATTTCCTCTACGGCTTTGGGGTCTTTGGGTTTTAGCTCACACACGGCCATACCGTCTTTCGCCGCTTTCCGGTAAGCGATGCGGTCGCGAATGGTTATTCTCGCCAAGCCAAGGTTCGGGAAATCACCCATAATTTCCATAGTGTCGTCTGATTCGTGAACCGACGGATTGGTTGAGGAGCGGCTGATAATTACCCAGGCTTGTAAATCCGGATTAAAGCCCTTGGAAGTCTCTATGAGCTCATCCATTCTGTTTAAGGTCCAGATGTCGAACTGGCTGGGCTGGATAGGAATATAGGCCCGCTTGGCGACGACCAGGGCGGCCCGCAATTCCACTGAGTCACGCCCGCCCGCATCGATGATGATGTCCTGATACCGTTTAGCCAGGTCTTTAACTTCAGCCGGCAATCCTTTTCCGAATTTCTGCACGCAGGCAACCCGTGGCTTAACTTCCCATTCATCCCTGTTCTGCGCCCAATAGTTCGCGCTGCCCTGCGGGTCTGTGTCGATCAACAATACATCCCGGCCCGCCAAAGACCGCATGGCCGCAAGATTTGTGGCCAGTGTGGTCTTGCCGGTACCGCCCTTTTCTCCCCCCATCAAAACAATCATATTATCTCATCTCATGTTGTATGGTATGGTATGAAATCATATCATACTATTATTTAAACGGCTCGCCGGGCAAGGTTATCCCGCCCTGCTCAATAATCAACGCTTTCTTCAGCAGCGATGCCGCCGACGGGTAAGTCCTGTAAATATCGCCAATGTGCTTGTAATAATCAATAACGTCGAAGAGTTCGCCGGCCTGTTGCCGGATAAGGCCGGACAGCAGCGAACGGAAAGCCGGGGATGCGGTAATCATTCGTATGGCTTTGATAATCAATGAGCCCGATTCCATCAAGATAAGAGGAAAGGGCAGGTAGCTTCCGTTATCGATTACCTGTTCCTCTCCGGCCAAGTGAATGTTAAATGCCAAATCGGATCACTCCAGGAAGCCCTTAATCTTGAACAGGAAAAACAGTATGCTGCTATTAGAGAATAAGGCGAAGGATGAGGAGCCCTCCTGGAATGCGGCAATGTCCTTTACCGTGACCGAATAAGTGAATGTCAGCATGGGCACGCCGCCGTTCAGCACGATGCTCATGCTCTCGGCAGGCATGTCACGGTCAAACTTTTCGCCGACCGTTAAATGAAAGCAGTCCATCGTGAGTCTTATATAAAGATATGAAATAATATCATATCATTTCATATCATAATGGTTGTACATATTGTACAAATTGCCGAGCAACCGGATCACGACAAAAAGCATGATTTGAGTCGTGCGGGTGACTGTTACCCGATTAGGGCTTTCCGATGCAAAATCATCAACCGCGACATTCATGAATCTGACCAGCCCCATTTGCGGAGTGTCTTCAATGGATCGCTGTAAAAACCGGTCTTGGAGTTTGTTTCTGATCTTTCCGTCCATATGCGGGTCGGTCATCATCGCTTGAAATTCAGCGTCCAGAAGCACGGCCTGTCTTTCCAGCCAGTCAACGCCTGTTTCGTTTTGAGAGGGCAGGGGGCCGAAGGCATCCTGAAAGACACACAGAACGTCAAAACAAAGGCTCATAAACAGGATGGCCATGTCTTGATCCCGTTCGGCAATGACGGAAGGGAATACCTCGAATACGGTTTGAGCCAAGGCGGTTTGATCGATCTGAAACCGCTCAATGATTTTCTCGGCGGCTTCATCGTCAATGCTCCTGGCGTATTCAAGAGCCTGGTGCAGCTCGCGGTCTGTAAGTTCACGCATGGTAATTCCATATGATATAGAATGATATTAAATCATATCATATCATACTATAAAAAAGGCAAGCGACCCCGGCCACAAAGCTCCAGTAAAGGACAGCGGGAAACGCGAAGAACTTTGAAACACGCGTACAGATCGGAAACACAAAGATGATTGCCGGGGCTTTGGTGGGCGGGGGAGGCGGCGGACATCAAATGCTGGTGCGGAACGCACGCTTTATGGGGATTGCGAAGCGCAGGGATAACGGGACGTGTGGGCGATAGAAATGAGGTCTGCCTTCAAAGTTTATTAGCTAAAAGGGTGAGCAATGGATGGGATTCTGTCTTAATTCCTTCCATAAGTTCTGGTCTTCAAAATTCGACGAGAATCGCCTATGGCGTTGTTCAGGGCGACCGCCGCCATTATTGTTAAACTCATTCCTTTTTTCCTCGTGTTGACTGTTAAGCGTCAGTAGTCATCTTCAAATTGCCGCTCTTGCCGTTCCAGTTGTTCCCTGGCAATGTCATTGGCCTCTTCCAGCTCTTCCAGAATGCGCTCGTTCTGAAGCCGCTCCTGCGTGTAATAGGGTTCAGGCTGCATACGCAAGGGCACGGCAGGGTTGGTGTCGTAGCGTTCAATATAGACATTCTCAGCGACAGCAATGGATGAGGTTAGTAATAGCGGCAGCAGCAAAGTTTTCATCATTTCCAGTCCTTCCATAAAAATTGTGGCTTAATCCCTTCTTCATAAGGTCTGGTCTTCAAATTTAAAAACGCAATCAAGAAACTATTAACTATCGCGTCTTAATCCCTTCTTCATAAGGTCTGGTCTTCAAATCATCAAATTGTAATGGTTTAATTAACCAGGACACTTCTAAAGACAGATTTATAATGTCATTAGAGGTGAAATATGAGCAATCAAACCAAACAAAAGAGACCCAAATACACACTTGAATTTAAAAAGGATGCAG
>JAQUQM010000057.1 GCA_028716085.1 Dehalococcoidia bacterium
GGTTGTAAATACGCCGGGTGAGAAGGTTGGCAACCAGCACGTAAGCGGTTAAGTCGTCATAACCACCGAACTGGAGTACAACGCTCCTCCCGCTGCTGATATAGTCCAGAATTTTCTTAACGGTATCCACATCCTTCTCGTTATCAAGCAGACAGGTTATTTTGGTACCGAGCTGCGACATGATTTCCTCATCAATGCCGCTCGGCCGCTGATCGATCACCAGTAACGTCACATTGTATTTCCGCATCTCACGGGCAATTTTGCCGAAGGTGGTCTGAGCGGCTATATCCGGGTTCAGAAAGCGGTGGGCCTCTTCAATAGTAATGACAAGCTGGTCCGGTTTTTTCGTATCTGCTGAAGTGGCAATATCCACTTTCTCCCTGTAGAGGTTGTAAATACGCCGGGTGAGAAGGTTGGCAACCAGCACGTAAGCGGTTAAGTCGTCATAACCACCGAACTGGAGTACAACGCTCCTCCCGCTGCTGATATAGTCCAGAATTTTCTTAACGGTATCTTCAGGGGCATGTCTAACGAGGAAGGGAAACCGCTGCAGCACCCTCAAACCGCGGCGCAGGTTTCTCCATGTGCTCTCATGAATTTTCAGCTTCTCAATCAGTGTGGTACTGTCCGCTTCAAACAAATTGAACGTGGATTCCAGCCACTTATCATCGCCGAACTCTTTGGCAAGCTCGTACGTCACCTGTACCGCTGCTTCAGTCAGGTTGAGAATATACCTGAGCAACTGTATGTCCTCGGGTTCGATATCACTATAGCCGATTTTAACCGTGAAATCGGATTTCACTTTTCTGCGTTTATCATAGCTTTCATCCAGTGAAAAAACCGCAACTTTGCCCAGGAAAAGTTGCTTCAGCCCTTTTACCTTGTGATCCTTCTCGCTGGTACCTTCCCATCCATACTCATTGTGCATATCAAAAATCAGGCTGGTTGTCCTGCTCTTCTGCAGCATGCCGATAAGCAACAAACGTGTCAGAAATGTCTTGCCCGTGCCGCTTTTTCCAAAAACACCGTTGGAACGCTTCACCAGCTCTTCCATGTTCAAGCACACTTTGGTTTCCATATCCAGCGGATTCCCAATGTAAAACCTTTGCCTATCCTCCGCGCCAAAGACCGTCTTAACATCTTCATCGGAAGCAAACTCAACCTCAGAAAAATGTGAAGGAACAGTCTTGGCCGGCTGCGGGCCTTCCATAGTACCGGCAACGTCGCTTCCTATGGTGAGCATGGGCAAAACGCTAATATTGCCGTATGTAGTAGTACCCGATACTACCCTGGCGATAAAAGGATCTGAAATATCCGGCGGCATTATCAGAGCACGGGGATCCACCGCCTCCAGGCTAACATCGGTAATCATGCCAAAGAACCGCTTTTTCTGGCCCGAGATGGCCACGTAACGGCCGACAGCAATATCTTCTACAGATCTGACGGGGTCCAGCTTGACATGGACACCCTGAGCCAATGAACCTGCTATTACCTTGCCAAGATGCCTTTTTTCTAAATCATTATCAGTGCTCATCTCTGCAGCCTCTTTAATATCGAATCCAGTCTGCGTATATCATTACTCAAAAGCCATGCAATCTCTTTCCCGGCTTTTACCAGAAAGTCATCAGGCGACGGGTGTGACTGGCTGGCATAGCGTAAAAAAGCAGTAATCACCTCATCCGGCGAGACGGACAGCCTGGCATCCGTCAGCAGGCTTAAGAAATTCAGTGACTGTGTAAAATCCCTGACCTCGTCCATATCGCAGGGGTACACAAAAGCATAGATGGATGCAGGCAACGGCGGTAAATATTGAAGAACGGTTTTACCTTTGTTGTATCCCACGATCAGCGCCCTGAAATCCGTGCTTAATAGTTTGGATAACTGCGGATTAGCTTTGTAAATATCGGCCTCTGAACCGACGTTCTGCCCTCTGGCTATAATGCGACGGTTGGGGTCGATACCATGAGTGGACGAAGAATATACAATTGCATAAATGTCGTAATCTTTGCTTTTGGTTTTCACCATACTCCCCAGTGCCGGCGCTCCTTCCAGGTTATAGCACTGGGCCATGAATTCCGCATTACTGGTTTCCACCACTTCTGCAATTCTCTGTTTTAAATCCATTTAACCCTCTTACTTGTTTGTTTCAAGGAATGCTGCAACGATAAATTATTATCATTCAATACCCTGTCTACCAGACTCCAGAATTGTTCACGGTCGGCCCCGGTAACCACCGCCTGTTCATGCGCTTCGCTCAGTGCTACAGGATAACCGAAACCCCTGTTGCATTGATCGACGACGGCAGAATGCACCAGATCAAGCAGGTCTTTATTATCAGCTACCCAGAGCGGTATTTCCACCCTGGCCACCTCTTCATCAAGCTTAACATAGAAAAAGCAAACCTGGTGAGCACCGTACTTTTCAACTATCGTGGAGCTGCTGTTGAACACTGCAGAGCGTTCACCGTGTGCCAGTAACTCATTAAAAAGCACCCTGTCCAGCAATCCGCCCACACTATCACACTCCCTGCCCTCGAATTTGCCCTTACAATACTTGTCGCAATCCACCGGTTCGTGAGGGCAGAGTTGCACTCTGAGCACGTTCACTACATCTGCGCTGCGGGGATAGCTGATATAGCTGGCAACGGCAGTCGGGCGCCGGTGATTCAGGGCGGCGAACCTGTCCAGCTGTTTCAGGAAACCATTAATAAGTAATGCATCTATAACAAAATCATCATATCTCTGACCTACCAGTCCCCACATGATCAATGAGCCGTCGATCAAGGCAATCACAGGCAAATTCATCTTAATTTCATCGACTAGGTCCGCCAAAAAACGGCACTCCTCCACTCCTCGCTTTATCCCGAGCAGCGGGCCTTCAATAGGCGTCTGCCTGCCGTCATGTGACCTGATTGACATCTCATCTTCTCTAAAATACAGCGTAGGTATACTGGAGAACGAGGCATCAGGAGAGCTGCCATACTGAAGTCTTACCAGGCCAATATTAAGGAGAAAAAGATGGGCTGATTGATGACGGTCAACGTCTATTTGCGAACCGTCGCTGGCAACGACCATAAAATCATGCGGGCACGGTTTTAAAGGATGCTTAATACCGGCTTTTCCCTTTAATCCCGCTACCAGCCATGTCGTCCTGGCATTCTGGATTTTTCGCTCAAGCTGCTCCTGGTTTTTTGATATGGTCGCGATAGTTTGCAGGGCAAGGTCGATTTTTTGTCTGTAATCAGCCTGGCGTTTTTTTACGTCGGTTGCCATGGCTTCGATCTGGCTGTAAACCTGTGCGATTTCGAGCGTCATATTTGATTCCGGGCTTTAAAGTATATCACTACATATTGTGGCTAACAATCGAAGGGTTTATCCTGATAAATTTCGTAAGGCAGACGTCACGAAGCTGAACCGGCAAATAAATCCTTGATCGTATGCGCACTATTTATCCGGTCCGCCCAGGATTTCCAGTATTTCACGGTTGTTCCTGGCCATAATCTGGAAGACGGCACTGGCAAAGGCATCGAGATAAAGCGGCAACTGCTTGAGATACGTATCCGGATTGTTATTTACATATTCAATTCTATCCAGCACTTCTTTGCCCAGCTCCGGCGATTCACCGTGCTTATAGGCTTCTATCATACCTATGTAATCCTTATCCCTCTCAGCCATTAATTTTCTTGCCTCCTCTGCCAGGACCTCCGGATTTATCAGCCGTTCCAAGCGGTTATCCACAATAACTCTCCTTTTTGCGCCGATTATATGCCATCCATATGCGCCAATCAACCGTAGTATGGATAAACTCCAAAGGCTAGTTTTTGCCCCCATGATAATACTCTGTTATCATGTTATCCGCACCAGGTCCCATTCAACTTCGTAAGGGTGGTTTCAATTAAATGTCTGTCGGCTATATTTACGATGATATTTATCTGGAACATGATACGAAAGATCATGTGGAAGGAAAGGACAGACTGACAGCCATCAAGAGCATACTTGATAAATTCAAGGTCGTGGACAAGCTCACGATTATCAAGCCCAGAGCCGCCACTATTGATGAGATCGCAGCCATACATGACAGGGAGTATATAAGCAACCTTAAAGCGGAGATTGACAGCGGAGGAGGATGGCTTGATCCTGATACCTACGTCTCGCATGGGTCCTGGGAAGCAGCTCTTTATGCCTCCGGCGGCCTGCTCAATGCAGTCGACGCAGTAATGAATAAAAAGGTGTCTGGCGCCTTCGCTCTAGTCAGACCGCCTGGCCACCATGCTACCTTTCTTCATCAGATGGGTTTCTGCCTTTTTAATAATGTTGCTATCGCCGCCAAGTATACGCTGGGCAACTATGATATCAAGCGCATTCTGATCGTCGATTTCGATGTCCACCACGGCAACGGAACGCAGGACGCATTTTATTCCGATCCACAGGTGCTCTACTTCTCAACCCACGAATACCCGTGGTATCCATATACCGGCAGCGCAGAGGAGACCGGCAGAGGCACCGGCGAGGGCTACAATGTGAATGTACCCCTGGAAGCGAAACTCGGCGATACCGAATATTTGAGAGCGTTTCAGGACGTATTGATACCCGTAGCGCAAAGGTTCAAACCGGATCTGGTTCTCGTGTCAGCCGGCTACGACTCACACTGGACCGATAGCATTTCCAATATGAACGTCAGCACTACCGGATTTGCCAAGATGGCAAAAATAATCAAATCAATCACAGCTACTCATTGCCCGGACAGGCTGGTTTTCACCCTGGAAGGCGGCTATAACCGCTCCGCGTTGGCATATTCGGTGATGGGGACCTTCGAAGTTATGCTGGGTAACAATGAAATCCTTGACGGCATGGGGAACCCTCCCCTTGCCTATTCACCCCGGGATTTCGACAGTTATATAAAAGTAATACGCGATATACATAAATTAAAGAATTAAAATCCATCTTGAATAACAAAAAAGCGGGGCTCACTGCCCCGCTTATGTCGAATCGAATATAACTGTAGAAATGATACCTGTTATTGAATACCGATTACCCTTCTTTAGACCCCATACCCAAAAACAGTATAACTATAACTCCAACAATCATGCCGAAAATCCCCATAAAAGTAGCCATGGGAATCATCAATAGCGCCCAGATTCCAATAAATAGGTTACTGTCCATATATCCCCCTTGAATATATCTAATCCATTATCTCATGAGTAATCAACTAACCGGCTTTAGGGCTGGTTTTCATACCCCTTTCCCAGAGGACCAGCAACGGGCCGGCTACGAAAACAGAGTCATAAATACCAACCATGACTCCGACCAGTAGCGCCATGATAAATTGCTGTATGGTCACACCGCCGAATAGGTAGATTGCAAGACATGTTAGAATCACTGTCAAGCTGGTATTAATACAGCGAACGATGGTCTCCAGAATACTGGCGTTCACGGTCACCGCGAAATCCCTGCTGATCCCTTTGCGTACATTTTCGCGGATACGGTCATATACAACACAGGTATTGTTGATGCTGTAGCCCACAATGGTCAGCATCGCCGTGATGAACATGGCATCCACCTGGTAGCCGACAGCCCATCCCAGAATAGAGAAGATGCCCATAACAATCAGTACATCATGCAGCAGCGCTATTACAGCGCTGGCGCCCCATCTAAACGGGTTCGGCATATGTCGAAAGGCAAACGCTATGTAGAGTATCATGCATAATGAGGCTACTCCCACAGCAATGGCTGCGTTACGCGCCACTTCACTTGCCACCAGAGGTGATACCAGGTAATAATCCCTGACCGTAACCTCTGTTTTCAGGTCTTTTTTCAAGCCGGCCATCAGAGCCTCTTTTTGATCCGTATCGATCTCTCTGATACGCACCAGGTAATCGCCTTCACTGGTCTTTTGAATTGATGCTTCCCCATACCCCAAATTGCTGAATTCCTGTCTCAGGCCTGCCTGGTCGACCGCTGTGCTGAAACGTAATGTCATCATAGTGCCGCTGCTGAAGTCGATGCCCAGCCTGAACCCGAATACAATCATCGAGATGATCCCGGGTATAAGAAGGCAAAGTGAGATCAGGAAAAACCAGTTACGTTTATTCACTATGTCTATCATGCTTTGACTCCGTATAACCATGAATTTTTCACAATTCTTACAGCCGCCATCAGGAATACCCTGCTGACCGTAATGGCAGTGAACATGCTCAACGCCACACCGATAAACAATGTAAGTGCGAATCCTTTCACCATAAATGCTCCGAAAGTATCCCCGAACCAGTAAAGCACGATGCAGGCGATAAATGTAGTCACGTTGCTGTCACGGATGGCCAGCCAGGCACGGTTGAAGCCGGCATCGACGGCAGCACCTAGTGTACGCCCTGCCCTCAATTCCTCCTTCATACGTTCGAAGATAAGTATATTAGCATCGACCGCCATGCCTATGGATACTATACCTGCAGCAATACCGGCGAGAGTAAGAGTTACCGGCACCAGTTTGAAAATCGCCGTCAGTATCACTCCGTAGATGATGAGAGCGAGCGTGGCAACCACTCCCGACATCCTGTAATACAGGATCATGAATAGTATAACCAGCAGTATGCCTATAGCACCGGCAATCACACTTTTTTGCAGAGAGTCGGCTCCCAGCGTAGCGTCTACCGTCTGTTCCTGGATAATTTTCAGCGGTAGATCAAGAGAGCCTGAATTTAGCTGGATAGCCAGGCTCTGAGCCTCCTGCATAGCCATACCGGTGATCACACCGTTGGCCTTGATGACCGACTGTACGGTGGGCGCCGAAAGGATTTGGTTATCCAGGAAAATCCCCAGCGGCTTTTGCAGGTTGCGCTTGGTGACCTGCTCAAAAAGCACGGCTCCTTCATCATTCCATTCGAAAGCGACTTCAGGTTCATTGGTACCCTGTTTGAGGACAACCTTGGAATTAGGCTTCAGGTATTTACCGGTCAACTCCTTTTCCGCCCCATCGGTTCCGGTGGCTTTGGCAGGTGTCCACTGAATATTCCCTGCAGTGTCACGTATCGGTTGGCCTTGCGCGTCATTTGTAGTTTCCATAAACACGAGCAGCGCCACCTGGCCGATGAGCTTCTTGGCTTCATCAACATTTTTCTCGCCCGGCAGCTGTACCAGTATGCGGTTTTCTCCCTGCCGCTGAATAATCGGCTCTTTGACGCCGAAGGCGTTGGCGCGGCGCTCGATCTTACCTACAACACCGGTCATAGCCTCGTCTATCGTCTGTGAAGTATCCTTCTTGGTAATGTCCGCCTCGTAGACGAGGTAGGTTCCACCCTTGAGATCCAGGCCCAGGGTCAAACCCTGTCTGCCGAAGCGGTCGCTGTCCAGCGGAACAATAGCCCACAGGGCGAATGCGAACAGCACCAGTACAAATATCATTAAGTAAATATTAGATGTTTTCAATTATCTGCTTTCCTCCTGTGTCTGTGCATTAAAAATACCTCCCATCGTGTATTTAATCAGGCTGCGCAACAGGCTCCTGTATTCAGTAAATTCCTGACCATCCGAATAGCATCTTCCCTGGTAATTATTTCACCGGCAGCCTGCGCTTCCCTGATCATGGCCAGCATCTGACCTATCTGCCTGCCCGGGCTCAGCTTGAATTCTTCTATAATATCGTTTCCATCGATCAGTTTCACAGGCAAAATCTCATTTTCCTGTTTCTCGTGGACACTAATTATATACTTTACCAGCTCAATATGCCCGCGCCATTCTGCTTCATCTACCCTCGGCCCGGCAACCGCAAGGTAATCCGCCAGTGCAAGATATATCACATCGATCCCCGCTCCCTCGGTATCCCTGAAAAACCGGTAAATGGCCCGGCTGGTCGGCATTCCTTCCTGAGACATTTGCACAGGATGAAGATGGTGATATACCAGTTTTTCTACGTAATGTATCTCCCTGGAGCTGAATCTCAACCTTTCCAAGATGGCGGCAGCCATTGCCGCTCCTTCCCTGGTATGCCCGATGAACCTTATCCTGCCGTTGTCCTGGACCGTCCTCGTTTTAGGCTTGGCGATATCATGCAGCAGCGCTCCCAGTTTTAACAAAGTACGCCTGTTGCTGCCGCCGGCGATCTCTTCCGCAAAATGCTGCTCCGTTTCCTCAGACCAAGGCGCTATGGCACGCAGGTCTTTCCCGCCATAGACCCAGTCGCTTTCGTGGAATATAAATTCCAGCGACGCCATGGCTTCAATGGAATGGTCGAATACATCCCAGTAGTGCTCACGGGGCTGCTTACTTCCTTTCAGGCCTTCCAGTTCAGGGATTATCTTGCACAGCAAACCCAAGTCGTCCAGATACCTTATGGAGTTGCCCGAGTAAGGTTGTGCCAGAAGCTTGAGGAATTCTTCCCTGATTTTTTCACTGGGCACACGCCTGATAAGAACACTATTTAAACGGAGCGAATCCTCGGTTACGGGATCGATCTCCAAATTCAGCTCCCGCGCAAGCCTCACAGCGCGCATCAGGCGAGAGGGGTCCTCATTGAAAATCCTGTCGCTCAGCTGGCGCAGCAGCCCGCTCTTTAAATCTTCTTCACCCCCCGCAGGATCCAGCAGTTGCCCTGAATCAGCTATAAAACCTGCCAGGTCGATGGCCATGGCATTGATAGTAAAATCACGCCTGAGCAGGTCGCGTTCTATGTTACCCGAATAGGATGTTATGTCAATATGCCACGGCTGCGATTCCCCCGCAACAACTACCCTGCCTACCCTGTTTTCTTCATCCAGCAGCACATATCTGCCGTCCACCAGTTCGGCCGCTTCCTGAGCGATAGCCAGTGAATCGCCTCCCACTGCTATATCGAGGTCCATCGTATCACGCCCCATCAGCCAGTCACGCACAAAACCGCCTACTATGTAGGCTTTACCTTCGGTTGATGTGCAAAGAGGGGCAAGCTTGGTGAGGATTCCCATCAAATCCTGATTGACTGCAAACACAAGCTAAAATTATATCCCTGCATCGCACGCTTGTAAAGTAACTTGCCCGGTTTATCGTATGCGCCATGGTACGCCAACTCTGGGGGTGGATGTTCCTGTGTTATAATTTAGGCATTAGGCAATACAACCGCATCGTTATTAAGGTCGGCACCAACCTGCTTACGGGAGGCACCGGCAAGTTGGACGGCAAGGTCATGGCTGATCTGGTCCGTCAGGCTGCCTACCTGCACGCCGAAGGCCACGAGCTGATCATCGTGTCATCTGGCGCGGTGGCGGCGGGCCGTGAGAAGCTCGGCATCAAGAACCGTCGCAAGGACATCCCCTTCAAGCAGGTGATGGCCTCCGTGGGGCAGAGCAGGCTGATGCTGAATTACGATGAACTCTTTAAAAAATACGGCATAACGGTGGCCCAGGCCTTGCTTACAAGGGCCGACCTGGCCGACCGCGCTCAGTACTTAAATGCCCGCAATACGCTGCTCGCCCTGATCGACCTCAAGGTAGTCTGTATAGTAAATGAGAACGATGTGGTATGCACCGATGAGCTTGGAGAATTGAAGTTCGGCGATAACGATAACCTTTCCGCAATGGTGGCCAATCTCGTTGACGCCGACCTACTCATTATTCTCTCCGATGTTAAAGGTCTCTATACCACCGACCCCCAGCAGAATCCCGATGCAAAGCTAATACCCGTTGTGGAAAAAATAGACGAAACGATCGAGGAGATAGCGGGCGGCGCCGGCAGCTCACAGGGTACGGGTGGCATGGCAACGAAAATCGAAGCCGCCAGGCTTGCTACGTCCTCGGGAGTCTCCGTTATTATTGCCCACGGGCTTGAGCCTAATGTTATCCTGAGAGCGGCGACGGGCAAACGCACAGGCACATTTTTCGTTGCCCGCGACAGCAAGCTCGAGAGCAGGCAGCGTTGGCTGTTAAGCGGGCTGTGCTGCATGGGAAAGCTGATCCTGGATAAAGGCGCGGTAACGGCGCTGCTCAAGAAAAATAAAAGCCTTCTGCCCGCCGGAATAGTGAAAATTGAGGGTAATTTCAACCGCGGGGATGTGATCGATTTCTACGATACCGACAATAACCAGATCGGCAGCGGAATAACCAACTACAGCTCCTCCGATTTACAGAAAATCAAGGGAGCACAATCGAGTAAAATAGCAGGCATCCTGGGCTACGAGTACGGCGACGAAGCGGTGCACCGCAATAACCTGGTGCTGTTACAGCTCAAGGGATAGGGGGTTTTCTATGGAAGCAGACATCACTGAACTTCAAGAAAAAGCCAGACAGGCGAAAGCAGCTTCAAAGAAGCTGGCATTCATTCCAACAAAGGTCAAGAACGATGCCCTGCTGGCCATCGCACAGGCACTGCTGGATAAAGAAGATGTTATCCTTCACAATAACGAGAAGGACTATAAAGAAGCGGAGGCTTCGGGTATGAGCGCTGCAATGCTCGACCGGCTCATGCTTGACTCCAGCCGCATCAAAGGCATCGCAGCGGACGTGAAGACGGTGGTCTCACTGCCCGATCCCGTGGGTGAAGTTATTGAGGAGCGCAAATTACCTAACGGGTTGCTTCTCAGCAAGCGGCGTGTCCCCCTGGGTGTGATAGGTGCGATCTATGAGAGCAGGCCCAATGTTACTGTGGATATCTCTGTGCTCTGCCTGAAAGCTGGAAACTCCGTTATACTGCGCGGAGGCAAGGAAGCTTACCGCTCCAACCTGGCGCTCGCCGGAACAGTGCAGGAAGCAGCCTACAAGTCAGGACTGCCTGCAGGTTGCGTGCAGTTCATCGAGTCCACCGATCGCAACCTGGTAGACCATATGCTGAAGATGAAGCAGTATATCGACCTCATCATACCCCGCGGCGGTGAAAACCTGATCAAATTCGTCAGGGACAACGCTGCCATGGCTGTTGTCGCCGGCGGCATAGGGGTTTGCCACCAGTACGTGGATAAGACAGCCGACCTGAAAAAAGCAACGGCCATCGCCTACAACGCCAAGGTACAACGCCCCACCGTCTGCAACGCTCTCGACTGCCTGCTGGTGCATAAAGATATTGCCGCCGATTTCTTGCCCATGGTCGCGCAGGAATGGGCTAAAGCCGGTGTGGAGATGCGCTGCGATCAGTTTTCCCTTGACATATTGAAGGCAGTCCCCGGCCTTAAACTCAAGCCCGCTACGGCAGAGGACTGGGGTAAGGAATTCCTGGCGCTTATCGGAGCCATAAAGGTGGTCGATTCCCTGGACGAAGCGCTGGCGCATATCGACCGGTACGGTTCCGGGCACTCGGAAGCGATCATATCAGAAGATAAAAATTCGATCGAGCGCTTTTTAAATGAAATCGATGCCGCCTGCGTTTATGCCAATGCCAGCACCCGCTTCACTGACGGCGCCCAGTTCGGTATGGGTGCTGAGATAGGAATAAGCACACAGAAATTCCATGCCCGCGGCCCCATGGCCCTCAGGGAGATCTCCAGCTATAAGTGGTGTATTGTCGGCAGCGGCCAGGTGAGACCTTAGACCAGTTCGATCAGCGCTTTTTTCTGAGCTAAAAAGAGCTGCTTGATGCCTTTATCAGCCAGCACAAGCAAAGTATCTATGGTATCCTTGGAAAAAGGCTTTCCCTCCGCTGTGCCCTGCAGCTCCACGAACTCACTCTTATCGGTCATCACCACATTAAAATCGACGGACGCCCTGAAGTCCTCTTCGTAGCAGAGGTCGAGCATTTTCAACCTGTCCACCACACCCACGCTGGTAGCAGCCACCGCGCACTTGACCGGCATACTTTTATATACGCCCTGCTTCTTGAGTCTATTGATGGCGACATAGAGCGCTACGTATGCACCCGTAATACTGGCAGTGCGTGTTCCTCCATCCGCCTGTAACACATCACAGTCGACCGTGAAGGTTCTTTCCCCCAGTGCATCCAGGTCAACCGCAGCGCGCAGACTCCGTCCTATCAGCCTCTGTATTTCCTGTGACCTGCCCGCCTGCCGGTCTGGGTTGCGCTGCGTGCGCGTATGGGTAGCCCTTGGCAGCATGCCGTATTCGGCGGTGACCCATCCGCTGCCGTTCCCCTTTAAGAATCCTGGCACCCTGTCCTCAACGCTGACAGCACATACCACTTTAGTATTGCCCAGCTCAATCAGCGCCGATCCCTCCGGATACGCCTGGTATCCCAGGGTGATCTTCACAGGCCTTAATTCATCGTTTGCTCGCCCGTCTGCTCTTGCCATTTAATGCTCCAGATTTTCATTTGGGCAGTATAACATTACCGTGGAAAAATTCCCATGTCCTGTGCCGAAATTTTACATTAGCCTATTGACAAACATCCCTCCCTCTTTTAAAATATAAATATATCAAGCGCTTGTTTGATTATTAAATACGGTTCGCTAGTAGTAATAATTAAGGCTTGTAAGATATGAGGGGAATGTTTAAGGCTGTTTTTCGGATTATCCATATGCACAACAAGGGCAACTTTTATGGGTAGGCGTAACAAGTCATCAGAAAGAAGAGGGCAGATATTGAAGGCTGCCGCCGCGCTTTTTATCAAGCGCGGCTATATTAACACCTCAGTCAGGGATATCGCTGTGCGGTGCAAAATCAACGTCGCCACCCTCTATCACTATATAGGATCCAAGGAAAATATTCTTTCGCTTTTTCAGGAATACACTACGTCCCTGATAAAAAGCACGCTGGAACAGCATCGCGAGATCATTAACGGCATGGATCCTGTGGAAGCGCTGGTCTATGTTATCAGAAAATACCTTGAATGGGTTGATGAATACCAGGATATAACCGTGTTCTGGTATCAGGAATCTAAAAACCTCACGCCCCAGCAGATGAAAAACCTGACGGCGCAGGAGGAATACACGGTACAGATGTTTGTAGAACTGCTTGAGGGTGGCATCCGGCAAGGTGTTTTTAAGGTCGTAAATCCCAAGCTTACTGCCCACAATATCGTTGTGCTGTGTGATATGTGGGCTTTCCGCAGGTGGTTGATTAAAAAGCAGTTCACTTTTGAGGACTATGTCCGGGATCAGACAAAGCTGATACTGGCCCAACTTTCAGTACACGACATTTAGCTTTTCGGCCAAATTTTGCAGGCAGAGGAGGGGTAAATGAAATTTATCAGCGGCGAAAAATATGTTCTGGGCAATATGCTTGAAGAAGCAGCCCACAAATATAAAAACCGCACCTATTTCATTTTTGAGGGGCGCAGCTATTCTTACCGTGAAGTCAATGACACAGCAAATCGCGTCGCTTCCGGCTTCGCAAATATAGGTGTCAAGAAAGGCGACCACGTCGCTATTCTCATGGAAAACTGCCCCGAATTTGTCTTTACATGGTTCGGGCTGGCCAGAATAGGGGCCGTCGAAGCGCCATTCAACCCCTTCCATAAAGGGAGTATCCTGGAATATCTGATTAACTACTCGGACGCGGAAATACTGGTCATCTCCAGTAGTTTCATCGATGAAATTGCCTCCATAGAAGGGTCGTTGAAATCCGTAAAAAAGATCATAATCTCAGGTGCTTTCCAGGGCAAGCCCTTCAAAGGCATTGAAGCCATACCCTTCAGCAGCCTTCTGGAAGCTAAATCCAGCCCACCCCATGTAGATGTTATATATAAGGATATCATGGCACTGATGTTCACCTCAGGCACAACCGGACCCTCCAAAGGCGTACTTATAACACATAACCAGGGTTTTTTCGTGGCCAGCCAGTACCTCAGTGTAATGGGCATAAAAGGTATGATCAGCGGGTATTGCTATATACCGCTATTCCATGAAGCGCCTCAATTCGGCATCGTGCTGGGTTCCATGTTCTACGGCGGCAATTTCGTGTTGACGCGGGGCTTCAGCCCGGCGGATTTCTGGGATGACATACGCAAATATAACTGCACGGTGTCAGGGATGTTTGAGGTGGTAATTAAGATATTGCTTATGGCGCCAGAGAGGCCCGATGACGCTGATAATCCCATGCAGATTTTTTCTACCGCCCACATCAGCCCAGAAAGCCAGTTGGCCTTTGAGAAAAGGTTCGGCGTGAAGCTGGTCAACACCTACGGCCTTACCGAGGGTGACTGCACTATCGTATCAACCTACAACGATATTGTGCCGGGCTCCTTCGGCAAGCCGCGCGGATATTTTGAAGCAAAGCTCTTCGACGCCAACGACCGTGAAGTAGCAAGAGGCGCCACGGGTGAACTGGTGCTGCGCTCGAAGCAGCCCTACACCATCTTCGAAGGATATTACAAAATGCCGGAGAAAACGCTTACAGCCTGGCGTAACCTGTGGTGGCATACGGGCGATCTGGCATATCAGGATAAAAACGGCTATTTCTTCTTCGTCGGCAGGGATAAAGATATGATACGGCGCGGCGACGAAAACATCTCAGCCCTCGAAGTGGAGAAGGTAGTCGAATCCCATCCCGACATTAAAGAGTGCGCTGCAGTCGCCGCCTACTCCGAAATATGGGGAGAGGAAGTCAAGCTAGCTGTGGTCTGCCGTGAAGGCCGCACCATCCATCCCGCCGAATTAATCGCCTTCTGCGACGAAAGGATGGCCTACTTTATGGTGCCGCGTTATATCGAGTTTGTTGAAACGATACCCCGCACAGGCGCCAGCGGCAGGCCAGTCAAGGATCAATTAAAACAGATTAACAAATCAACGTGGGATCGCCAGAAAGCGGGCGTTAAAATCGCAAGGGAAAAGGCCAAAAAGAAATAGTGCATCCAATCTAGATCACTTAATACATGCTGCAGCGCATTACAAGGAGGTAGTGGAACTATACAAAGAAATTTATATCGTTGTGCTCAACATAGACAGAAATAACAGGAGGATTGTTGTGGATTATACCGATATCAGGATTAAAAAGGTCGTTTTTATGAATCACTGTCTGTTAAATATCGATGCGCGAGGGCCGGGCGTGGCTTTCAGACAAGGTCCATCAGCCGAATTGATCCAGATTTTTCTGAACAACAATATAAACATGGTTCAGCTTCCCTGCTGTGAATGCATCGGATGGGGTGGTGCTGCAAGAAAAGAATTCGATAAATTTTTACCCATAGTCACAAATGCTGCCATACACGGATGGTTCCCTCTCCTGATTCCGCTGTTGAATGCCTCTCTCTCATCGTATAACAGGTTGTGTAGAAAAGAAGCTATAAAGGTAGCAGATAGAATGGAAGACTACCTGCGGGAAGGTTTCACCATCTGCGGTGTTATTGGAATGAATGACAGCCCGACCTGTGGTGTTACCAAAAAAGTGAACATGGTTGAATACATGAAGCAGTTTGCCATAGCCATACATTCAGGGAAGACTGCTGATCCTGTCAAAATGAATTGTGACCAGTTAATGGACGGCAAATCCTTCTTTATGGGAAATCTAATCGAGGAAATGAAAAAACGGAAGCTGGATATCAAAGTTATAGGATATGAACCATGGGCTGAATCGCTGACTGCTGAATCGCAAAGAATTGCGAAATTTTTAGATTTGCAGACTTGAATTTGGTGCAAAGACATATTACACGCTAACGGGATGACTCCTCAGACTCAATATGACGTAAATGGATGAAAGGCAGAAGGTGCCGATCCACGAGGTTTAAGACAATAGGCTATTGAACATTAAGGAGGTAGTTACACTATGAAAAAAATACTTATCCTGGGCGGCGCCGGGACCATGGGGTCCGAGGCTGCCAAGCTCCTGCTGGAGAGGAGTGATGCACAGCTGACAATCGCTGATTACAACTTCAAAGGGCTCAAACGGGTTGAGGCGGAGCTGGGCAATAAAGTGAAGACAGCCGTCGTCGATGTTAACGATAAAGAAGCACTGGTCAAGCTGTTAAAAAGCGCTGATGTCGCCATTAGCACGGTCGGGCCTTTCTATAAGTTCGCCACCACCATCCTCAAGGCTGCCATCGAGGCACACGTCAACATCGTCGATATCGACGATGACTTCGATGCCACCAAAGACTCGCTGGACCTGGACGAAGCCGCGAAAAAGGCGGGTATTACAGCAATTATCGGCATGGGTGCCAGCCCGGGCATGACCAACCTGGTGGCCAAGCTGGGCGCCGACAGATTGGACAGCACTGAAACTATACGTTTCTACTGGGGTGAGAGCGCACTGGACCCAACCGGCCCTGCAGCCATGATCCACTGGTTCCATATCACCTCAGAGAAAGTTCCCGCCTTCCTTGACGGCAAATGGGTCGATGTACGCGGCTTCAGCG